>JAICXK010000069.1 GCA_025980435.1 Bryobacteraceae bacterium | reverse complement strand
GGTGCAGAAGGAATTCGGCAGCTTCGACCGATACATCTGGGAATTCGTTGGCGGCCGTCCGCTGCAGAACCGCTGGCGCCGATTACAAGACGTGCCCGCGCGCACACCGCAATCGGACGCCATGAGCAAAGATCTGCTCAAACGCGGATTCACGTTTGTCGGATCTACAATCTGTTATGCGTTCATGCAGGCTACCGGCATGGTCAACGATCATCTGGTCACGTGCTACCGTCACGCAGAACTAAAGACATGACATTTGTGGCGCAGCGCACTCATGCGTGCCGCGTCGAGACTCGTCTCGACGCCCTCGCCCTTGCCCTCTATGTCACCCGTAACGCAACTATCGGGTCAATCCGCGAAGCCCTTCGCGCCGGCAGGTAGCCCGCAAACAAAGCTACGGCCAGCAGGACAGCCGCTGTCCCCAGGAAGGTGAGCGGGTCGCCGTAACTTACTCCGAAGAGCATGCCGCTGAGCCAGCGCGCCAGGCCCAAAGCCACGACGATGCCGGCTGCCATGCCGGCCGCTGCCAATGCCAGCGTTTGGGTAACTATGTGCCTTTGTACGGTCCCGGTCGAAGCACCCAGAGCCATGCGAACGCCGATCTCTTGTGTTCTCCGGCCGACCGAATAAGAGATCACGCCGTAAATTCCGAGCGACGCCAGCACTAGCGCGAATCCCGCGAACCCTCCTAGCAGCATTACAATGAATCGCCGCGGCGAAACGGCTCTGTCCACCAGATCCGTTAAAGGCCGCAGGCCGCCTTTCGGTAGATCGGGCGCAATCGGACGCAACTGCGCATCCAGGCTCGAGGCCAGCACCGCAATAGGTAGTCGCGAGCGCACCACCAGGTCCAGCGTGCCCCAGTCCTGGCATTGGCGGATCGGTATGTACATTTCCGAACCGGAGCCCTGTTCGAGGGCGATGTGCCGCACGTCCCCGACCACGCCCACCACCTGCCTGTCGCCTCCACAATCGCCCTGGATGATTTGGCCGATGGGGTTCTGCCTCGGCCACAATCTTCTTGCCAGCGCTTCGTTGATGATAATTACTTGTTTGGATTTTGGAGTATCGCGTTCCGTGAAGTCCCGGCCCTCGCGCAGGCTCATTCCCATCGCTTTGATGTAGCCATCGCTGACGACTCGGACAAAGGAGACGGGATAGTTGTCCGGCGTGTACACTTGCCCTTTTGCCGGAGAGCCCCAGCTTCGGTTGTGCCCGAGCGGTAATCCGTCCGCGAGCCCTGCGGCCTCCACTCCCCGCATGGTTCTCACCCGGCGCAGGGCTTCATCGAAATACGCATTCTGCTGCGGTTGCGTCGAAAAGCGGCGGTCCGGATCGATGCGCAGGGACGCGGCGGTCTCGGGCTGAAAACCCATGTTCACATCGAGCACATGCAGGAAACTGCGGATCAGAAGACCGGCGCATACCAGCAGCACACAGGCAAACGCAATTTCCGAGATCACAAGCACACCCCGGACCGACGTCTGCCCCCGCGTTTCGCTTGATCCGCGCTGGACCAGAGAAGCGGTTAGCGGGCGTATCGCAACTTGCAGCGCCGGCGCCAATCCGATCAACACACCCGTTATCACCGCCACTAACAACGTAAAGCCCAGCGCGCCCGTGTCTACCCGGACACTGCTCAGCAACGGAACGTTAAAGGCCGTCAGGTGAGTTATTCCGCGCGTCGCCAGTATTGCTAGTGCCGCTCCGAGTATTGCTCCGCAGCCGGTAACCACCAGGCTCTCGGTCAGTAGCTGGCGGATCAAACGGTATCGTCCGGCTCCCACCGCCTCGCGGACCGCCATCTCCTGCTGCCGCGCCGCTGTGCGCGCCAGTAGCAGATTCGAAAGATTCGCGCAGACGATCAGCATCACTACCCCAACCGCACAGGCGAGGATTATGAGCGGTAACCTCAGCTTTCCGGCAACATGCTGAGACAGCGAAACGATTTTGGGGTCGATCCCGTTCTTTTTCGGGTGCGCCTTCGTGATTTGAACACCGAGCACGCTCGCTTCCGCCTGTGCGCGCTGCAGGCTGATACCCGGTTTGAGCCGTCCCACCAGTGCGAGCGTATTTCCCCAGCGGTCGGTCTCGGCACTAAGCGGAAACGGCGAAAACAAATCGATGTGGCTTCCTGGAGCGAAGACGGATCCGAAATCAAACGAGGCGGGCAGCACTCCTGCCACCGTCACGGCTTGACCGTCCAGCGTGATCGGTTTCCCGGCAATATTCGGGTCGGAGCCAAAACGCCGTTCCCAGAGGCCGTGGCTCAGCATTACCGCTTTCGGGCCGTTCCACTTGCATTCCTCAGGGCTGAAATATCGCCCGATCTGTGGTTGCACGCCCAGCAACGGAAAGAAGTTCTGAGATACCGGCACGTTGCTTAACCGCTCGGATTCGCCGTTTCCGGTAAGCACGGTGTCGCCGACTCCATAGAATGCGAAATACGCCGCAATGTCCAAAAATGATTTGTTATGTTTTCGCAAATCAAGGAAGAGGCTTACCTGTAAGGTCTGGCCGGAGAGATCGCCCTCCTCCTTCGTCTTGTTCGCAATCCAGACCAGCTTCTGAGCATCTTTGAACGGTAGCGGCCGAACCAGCAGCGTATTCAAGACGCTGAACACGGTCGAGCTTGCGCCGATTCCCAGCGCAATAATCAGAATGGTAAGGATGCTGAATCCGGTGTCGCGGCGTAGGGTGCGCAGTGTGTACCGCAGGTCCTGCGCGGCATCGCTCATCCAGCGGGCAATCCACGTCTCGCGCGATTCTTCCGATTTCAGCATCAGGTTGCCGAACTTTCTACGCGCGGCGGCGCGTGCCTCCTGTTCCGGCATGCCTCCGGCGATCAGATCGACCGCCATTGCTTCGAGATGAAGCTGCATCTCTTCCTGCATTAGCCGCTGCCGCTCACTCTGGTGCAGCCAGTACCGCAAGCGGCGTCTCAGGCGCTCGAAAGTCGCATTCATGCGCAGACTCCTTTTAAACGGTTCCCATCACACGCGCAATCGCGCCGGTAAACTGGCGATAGCGCTCTCTCTCGACGTTCAGTTGCTTGCGTCCTTCAGGAGTCAACGTGTAGAAGCGGGCGCGGCGGTTGTTGGCCGATACTCCCCATTCCCCGTCGATCCAGCCGTTTAGCTCCAGACGCTGCAGGGCCGGGTACAGCGATCCTTCTTCGATACTCAGAACATCTTCTGAAAGCTGTTGAATCAGTTGAGCGATGGCATAGCCGTGCAAATGGCCTCGCGTAAGGGTCTTCAGCACTAGCATGTCTAGCGTGCCCGGTAAGAGATCGGCCTTCTGTTTCTGTTTTCCCATAGACTGCCTGATTGTAGTACGGCGGCGCTGCGCGAGAAGTTCGACAATGTTAAATATGTGGCGCTGGACCTGGTTCGATGATGCGATCAAAGACGTGCGGTACACCGGCAGAATTTTGCGCCAGAATTTGCTGTTCTCCGCCGTTGCCGTGCTGACACTTGCGCTCGGTATCGGGGCAAATACCGCCATCTTCAGCGTCATAAATGCTGTTCTACTGCGTGCTTTGCCCGTACACGATGCCCAGCGGCTCTTCTATTTGAATGTTCTGCCCGGCCAACCGGAGGGCGCCGGCAATACGGGAAACGGCGATTCCTCTTTCAGCGAGTATGTCTTCGAGCAACTCCGCACACAGCGCCAGGCGCTCTCCAGCCTCGCGGCCTACGTCCCTGCCGGTTTCAATAAGATTGCGGTCCGCTCCGGCGCAACGCCCGAAGAGGCCGCGGTTGACATGGTGAGCGGTAATTTCTTTTCCGGCCTGGGCGTCCGGTCTCGTTGCGGCCGCATGCTGACCATGAATGACGAGAAGACCCACGCGGGTGTGGCCGTTCTGGGCTATGGATTCTGGAACCGCCGCTTCGCGCGGAGCTGTTCCGTAATCGGCCAGCCGCTCTACATCAAAGGCGTTCCGTTCACCATCGTCGGCGTCGCGGCGAGAAGCTTCGCCGGTGTCGAAAATAGCCCGACGGATGTCTGGATCCCGCTCCAGAATCGGCCTAGCATGAATGCCTGGGGCTCGGCTGGAGAGAACTACTATGCCGCTCCCAACTGGTGGTGCCTGCTGCTGGTGGGTCGAGTTGCTCCCGGTGTGAATCAGACTCAAGCAGAAGCCATGCTGCAGTCGGCCTTCCAGCGCGCTGCCTACGAGCATCTGGGCGGCCATCCTCGAAAGGGCGAAACACCTCGCAAACTGGCGCTCATACCGGCTCGGGGCATTGGCCAAGGCCAGGAGGGAATTGAAAAACCACTCTACATCCTGCTGGCCATGGTCGGGCTCATTCTCCTTATCGCCTGCGGAAACGTCGCCATGCTGCTGACTGCGCGCAATGCCGCCCGGCGGCGCGAATTCAGCGTTCGCCTCGCGATCGGCGGCAGCCAGTTGCGTCTTTTGCGCCAACTCCTTGCGGAAAGTCTTGTCCTGGTCGCGCTCGGCGCGCTGCTCGGGTGGCTCTTTGCTCTTTTTGCGACTCGAGTCCTGGCCGCCTGGGGACAAATTGAATTCAGCCTGGCGCCCGATCAGCGTGTACTGCTTTACACCATCGCCCTGTCTGTCTTCGCAGCCCTGATTTTCGGCCTTGCTCCGGTATTTACAACGCTTCGAGTGCCCATCGGCCTGGCCTTAAAGAGTTCGTCGGCAACCGCGTTTCAGGAGAAATCGAAATCCAGGATGACGCGAGCCATCGTTGCCCTTCAAATATCGTTCTGTCTCATCCTCACAGTCGCTGCCGGACTGTTAGTGCAAACGCTACGTAATCTTGAAAACCAGAACCTCGGCTTCAAAACCAGCGGCCTTCTGGTGTTCGGCCTGAACCCTCAGGTCAAAACCCATTCCACTCCGCAAACCATCCGCTTCTACCAGGATCTGCTTACGAAGCTGCGCGCGCTTCCCGGTATTGAATCCGCAACATTGATGGGGAATCGCATCGGTTCGGGCTGGAGCAACAATACCGATGCCCTCGTCGATGGACGCGATCCGCGTACTGCCGGCGTCCAGTCCAACATGATGCGATGGAACGATGTCGGGTCCGATTACTTCGGTACCCTCGGCATCCCGATCCGCCTCGGACGCGACTTCACGGACGCGGATTCTTATTCCGCTCCGAAGGTTGCTATCGTGAACGAAACCTTCGCCCGGCGCTTTCTGAAAGATCGCCTGCCTCTGGGCCACCAGGTCTCGTTCACTCCAAAGCTATCCTTCACGATTGTCGGAGTCGCCGCGAACAGCAAGTACACCGGCGTGCGTGAGCAAGACATCCCGATGGCATACTTCCCGTTCACGCAGATGAACAATGTGGGCGCGATGCATGTGGAGTTGCGTGTCTCCGGCGATCCCGCCGGCTTTTGGAAGGAGATACGAACGGCTGTCGCCTCATTTGCTCCCGACCTAGCGCTGCTTCAGCCCATGACCCAGCGGGCGCAGTTCGATGAAGGCATCTCGGAAGAGCGGTTGGTTGCGCGCCTGTCCATTTTCTTCGGCGGTCTTGCCGTTCTGTTAGTCGCGACCGGTCTCTACGGGACGCTTGCCTACAGCGTGAATCGCCGCACTGCCGAGTTGGGTATCCGCATGGCGATCGGAGCGCAGCGGCGGGAGCTTCTCTGGATGATCCTCCGCGAAAGCCTGGTGATTTGTGCCATCGGCATTGCGATTGGTCTGCCTCTCGCCATCGCCTGCACCCGCGCTCTTGCTTCGTTGCTGTACGGACTGGCATCATATGATCCGCTGACCATCTGCCTCGCTACGATCGGCATCGTTCTGGTAAGCCTCGCGGCCAGTTTCGTGCCCGCCCGCCGGGCGGCCTCGGTCGACCCGCTGGTTGCGCTGCGGTACGAGTGACTGGGTTGGCTGTTATTATTTCGCGCCGGGAGCAAGGACCAACAGTTCGGAAAACACCGCAAAATCCTCGGTGTTGAATGTGTAGATGCGGTGGATATTGCTCACCTGCATGGTCGCAACAAGCTGTAAATCGAACACGTCTCCACCGATGACGGGGCGCCGCCGCAGCAATCTCATCCATCCAGCCACCGCCCGAGCGGGAGTTGACAGGACGCGGATGCCGGGTAGATTCAGGAAAGCGGCAAGGGCATCGAGTGCTTCATCCGGGGAACGGGCAGCAGCGACCCGTCGCGGATTCGTAACGACAGAATAGAACTCGCAAAGGACCTGCGAGGTCACGTAGAGCCTTGCGGCAGGATCCCGCGCTGCTTCAAGCAGAGCGCGGCAAGCCGCATGATGGGGTGAATCCGCATCCACGGCATAAACGAGAATATTTGCATCGACAATGCCTGGTTCAATGGACATCATCGTAAATTTCGCACCGGCGAAGGGTTCCTCGTGCGCCGAGATGCCATTGAGGCAGCTCAGGGATTTGATCCGTGCGGGCGGCCGATATCGGTTCGCTCTCGTTCATGAGTTGATCGAGAAGACTGTCGATCGACATGCCCTCTTCTTGGGCTTTCGCGAGCAGGCGGGCTTCAGTCTCTGGTCTGATGTAAAAGGTCATGGCCGTCCTTTTCCACCTTAACCCAAACATCAGGATTCTTAAGCTGGCATTTGGCAATCTGAAAGAACCATGAACCGGCGCTCGTTCCTTCAAACTCTCTCTGCTTCCTATGCGGCTGCTTCCGCTATACCTGCCGCAAATGCTCAACAGAAAACCTCCCAGCCCAAGGGCCGCTATTCTCCCGGTCGCATCCCGAATGAGTACTCGCTGTTCCTGCCGGGCGAACGCGAAGCGCTTGAAAAGCCCCCTCGGTTCGATCGGATCCGCACGTTGCAGCCTGGTGCGGTAATTGACGGTTGGCAACTCCTCACGGTCGTCGGCATGAACGGGAGCGAGACTGCCATCTTCGAAAAGCACGTCACGCATCGCGGGATGATCGTCTTCCTCACGGAAGCCGAAGGCGTAATTCTGCGAATTCCGAAAGGTATCGGCAAGCTTGCAAACATCCGGCCGCGCCCGATCAACACCCCGCATATCCGCTTCACGCGCGAAGTTCCCTTCGTGCCCGGCCCTGACCGGCTTGCCGCCTATATCCTCAACTCGAACGAAGATCCGTGCTATGAGAATGTCGCGGCGCTCGGTGCGGAATATATCGGCTATACGCTTGTCGCCAATGAACAGGCCGGACCGCTCCGTTCGCTGTTTCTGCAGGCCGATGGCAAGTCGCGCCAACTCAACTCTCAGCCTGAAGGGCAAGGGCTATGGGCGCCGGATCTGGTCGGCGCGGTCTTCGACCCCAGCCGCTTCTTCCCCGGCGAAGATCCGAGCGTTTATCGTTATCTGCCTGGCTCCAGCAAGCGGACCTTGCTGGGCGGCTACCTTCCTGTCGCCGATATCGGCGTGTGGAATCCTGAGTCCCACGCGGGTTATGAAGTCATAGTGCTGCTGCCTCCCGGCGCGGATGCCCGACCCATCGGGCGCGTTCGCGTCATCAACCCGCAAAAGGCGACTCCAGACCGCTATTGGAACACCACTGCGCAAGAGTTTTTCTCAGCGCTGGCCGGCATCGCCAACTACTGGCAGCACTTCTTCGAAGATCACATGTCCGTGGACATTCCCGATCCCTGGCTGCTCGATGCGGCTCGCGCCGGGATTACTTTGTCGCGTTGCAGCTATCGCGGGATCGAACCAACGTACCAGATCGGCGAAGGCGCATACACGAAGATACCGGAACGAAGTCACGCGCTGTTTCCGGTGGCTCATTATGAATTTGTTTGGGCGCACCAACTCTGGAACTTGAGCGGGGAAGTAGATCCGTATTTCCAGCACTACCTCGATCAGTACATCCTGTCCGATGGAAACTTCCTCTACAATACGCAGGATCAAGTAGAAGCGCCTCTCAATGCCGGGGTGTTTTTGTGGAACTCTGCGCGCGCCTACGACTACACGCATGACTTCGACAGCCTGAAGAGAAGATTGCCCATCCTCCGTCGTATGATCGGCTTCGTTCTGAAGCGGTACGAATACAGCAAGTCAAGCTTTCCGCCCTCGGATCGCCGGCACGGGCTGATTTGGGGTTCGCCGGAAGCGGATCTCGGAGATCCCGAAAACGACTTCCCCAATTCCCATCCGTATTACTTTCAGAACGCGACATGGACCTGGCGCGGCCTGGTCGAGCACGCGCGGTGCCTGGCGCGCGCCGGGCGGGAACACAACCTTTCGGAACTCCAGCAGGAATCCAAGCATGTCGCCGACATCGCGGCTGAAATGCGCAGGCTGATCGAGAGTTCTTTGCACGCGACGATTCAGGCCGAAAATCAGGCCATGCGCGACTCCGGAATCACGCCTTTCACGCCCGACGACATCCATCGCGACCCCAAGCATCTCACCAGCTACGAAAATCATCGCTTCATGATGGATTGGTTCACCGCCGATTGGGGCGATCCGGCTCTCGACCTGGGCCATCTCAAGCATCGCGAAATCGCCGGCGAGCAGATTCTCGGTCTGCACACCGACGGCGCTGTTGCGCGCACCTCGAACTTTATGGATCACGGCACGCTCTCGGTCCGTATTCGCCAGGATGACTACCGGCCGTTCCTGTTGACGCTGTATTCGCTCTGTTGCTATGCCGCTGACTCGGGCAACCGATACTCTCCCGAGGATGCGTATCTGCCCGGCAGCTTTCCGGGTGATGGCAGCCCTTATGGATGGTCCGCGGTGGTGAACAGCGTGTTACAACCTGCACTCGGATTGCGCTGGCTTCTTTGTTACGAGGAGAGCGATCACGACGTATGTCATCTGCAAAAAGCTGCGCCCAGGCACTGGTTTGCGGCGGGGCAGCAGATCCGGGTGGAGAAATGCCCCACCCGATTCGGAGTGCTGAACTGGATGACAAACGCGGTCAGCGATAAAGAATGGCAGATCAGCGTAACGGCGTCGGACGCGTTTACAGGCGATCTGCACATTCACGTTCACCCGCCGAACGGCGCAACGCTGGCTCCCAAAACCATAAAGGCTGGATCGCTGCAGGCCGGAAAAGCCGTTACTCTCACTATGACGCTTTAATTGATCTACTCCGTCCTTAACGCAGCCTGCGGGTCGATGCGCGCGGCGCGCACGGCAGGCCCGAGTCCCGCAGCTACAGCCACACACAGCAAAATTGCGACAGCAACCCCGATGAGCAACGGATCAGCCGGCTGCACACCGTAAAGCGAGGATCGTACCAGTCCGGCTGTCGCAAACACCAGCGGCAACGCGCAGCCTAAGCCAACCAACCCCACAATCACGGATTCGCGTAGAATCATCCGGACCACGCTTCCCGGACTCGCGCCAATGGCGATCCGGATGCCGAATTCTCGCCGCCGCCGCGCCACCGAGTACGCCATTACGCCATATAGCCCGATCACCGCCAGCAGCGTGGCGAGAAATGCGAACGCCGTTGACAGTAGTCCCAGCCCGCGCTCTGCGAATAGAGATTCATTGACAATCCCCTTCATCGTCTTCAAGTCATACACTGGCAGGTTTGCGTCATAGCGCTTGACCACGTTGCGTATCGCGGGCATGATCACCCCTTCATCGCCTCGTGCGCGTACGTAGAATGTCAGCGAGCTCAATTTAGCATCGACCAGATACGGCATATACACAAACGGCACAATCTTCGAGCGCAATGTGCTGTGCTCGCTATCCGCCACGACGCCCGCAATAGTCCAATCGATCTTGACGTTCCCGCCTCCGAATCCGAAACGCGCGCCCAGCGGATTTCTATCTGCGAAGAAATGCTTCGCAAAAGTTTCGTTTACTACCGCCACTTTCGATGTCGGAAGTGAATCGGAATCCTCAATCGCGCGCCCGGCCAGCAGCGGAATCTGCATCGTCGTAAAAAATCCCGCGCTGACGTAATTCGTTCGTACTTCCTCATCGTCATGCGTGGGCGCCCGGTATCCTGGCACCGTGATATTCGATCCCGCGTCGGTATCTTCCAGCAGCGGAAGCGTCGCAATCGCCGCGTCTTGTACACCCGGCAGCGCAGTGAGTGCCTTCTGTACTTGCGGTCCGAAGCTCTTAATGCGCGCTTGTGAATAACCCGCCTCGGCCGGATCCACTTTGAACGTAACCAGGCCGTCGATTCGGAACCCGGGGTCGATGTGCTCCAGATTTTGCAGGCTGCGCGTGAACAGCATCGCCGCGGTCAGCAAGAGAAGCGAGAACCCGATCTGGCCCGCAACCAGCGCGCGACGTATCAGGAGACGACCGCCCGTGTGTCCCATACTGCCTTCAGCCCGCAATGCGCCCGCTACTTCCGTCCGGGCCGATTGCCACGCCGGCAGCAATCCAAACGCGATTCCTGATCCGACACTGAGAACCGCCGTAAATGCGAGCACGCGCCAATCTGCCTGCGACGCGGCGCTGCTTGCGCTCAAATCGGAGCTCATGAAGCGCATCAGTGCGGGCGTTCCGATCAAAGCCAGGCCGATTCCCAGCACGCCTCCTGTCAGCGCCACCGTGAGGCTCTCAACTAACAGTTGCCGCACCACCGCCCATCGACCCGCGCCCACCGATAACCGCACCGCCATCTCGCGCTCCCGGGCCATCGCCCGTGCAAGCATGAGATTTGCCACGTTCACGATCGTGATCAAAAGCAGAATGCCCACCATTACGGTGAGAAATCGCAGCGGGTTGCGAAGCGTTTCGCGGATATCCGAATAGCCTCTTCCGCCTGGAGCCAGGTCGATCCGATTCTTTCCGAACACTCGCAGATCGGCGGCGCTCAGGCGATTCAGCATCGCCATATCGTGATAGCGCACTGGCGGATAGATCACTTTCAGACCGGCCCTCGCCTGTTCGATCCCGATGCCGTCCTTCATCCGGGCCACCAGGCTGCACCAGTAATCGTTGCGGTCCATCAATCCATCCCAGGTCGGGGTCATCTGCGCTTTCATCATCATCGGGACGAAGATTTCGGCTGTGTCGCCCAGATTGGTGCCGTAGAAATTGGGCGGGGCCACGCCGACGACGAGATACGGATGATCGTTCAGGTGAATCACGCGGTTGACCACATGCGGATCCCCTCCAAACGCGCGCCGCCAAAGGCCATATCCGAGCACAACCACTGCGTGTCCGCCGGGTTTCCGATCATCGGCCGGGGTCAGGAGCCGTCCGCGCCAGGGCTTCACCTGCAGGACATGGAAGAAGTTTCCGGAAACCAGCTCGCCCCGGACCCGCTCCGCGGCTTGCTTTCCTGCGAGCGTGACCACAATGCTCTTTTCCGCCAGGATGCCGCTGAATATCGGAGCGATCGCCGCGTTCAGGTCCCGATACATCGGATACGAAAAGCTGCTTTTCATCCCATCGCTGTATGTGTGCCCGTTGTGGCGTCCGATGTCGTGGAGAATGACAAGCTGCTCGGCGTGCGGCACGGGCAGGGTATCGAGCACCACATTTTCCATTAAGGTGAAAACCATCGTGGTCGCACCGATCCCCAGCGCCAATGAGAGCACGGCCATTGTTGCGAACAGCGGAGCCTTGGCGATCATCCGTACCGCCAGCCCCGCATCGCGTTTCACTCCGTCCAGCCAGCGAAAGAAACCGGTTTCAGTGATATTCTCGTTTCGCCACATCGCTCACCATTATGCGCAAATTTCTGTTAGTCTTACTTGCCGTGACATCGCCCACAACCGCCCAGATTCCGCAAACTGAAATCTCGAATGGCATCATCCAAGCGCAAATCTATCTGCCCGACGCCGTGAAAGGCTATTACCGCGGCACGCGTTTTGACTGGTCCGGAGTGATCGGCAGCCTGCACTATAAAGGACACAACTATTACGGTCCGTGGTTCACGAAGATTCAGCCGGATGTTCACGACTTCATTTTCAGTGGCCCCGATATCATCGCGGGCGCATGCAGCGCCGCCGTCGGGCCGGTAGAGGAATTCAGTGCAGACGAGCCCCCGGGGTACGCCGAAGCGAAGCCGGGACAAACGTTTATCAAGATCGGCGTCGGCGTACTCAGAAAGCCCGACAACCAGAAGTACGATAACTACCGCTTGTACGAGATTCTTGACTCAGGCAACTGGGTGGTTCATCCGCACCCCGATTCTGTCGAGTTCATCCAGCAAATTAAAGATCCATCCGCGAACTACTCGTACGTGTACACAAAGGTCATTCGCCTGGCCCCGGGTAAACCGGAAATGGTGATTGAGCATCATCTAAAGAACATCGGCAGGCGCGCGATCCGGACCAGCGTGTTCGATCACAACTTTTTGGTGCTCGATAAGCAGCCGGTTGGGCCGGACTACAGCATCTCCGTACCGTTTACGATCAAAACTAACCAGCCCCCTGACCCACAGCTCGCCAAGGTGCAAGGAAAACAGATCCTGTATACAGCGCCGCTGAAAGGCAAAGACACAGTCGCGATTCCCATTCAAGGATTCGGAAAGACCGGGGCGGATTACAGCATCACCATCGAAAACAAAAACGCGGGCGCGGGAATCAAGATCACCGGCGATAGACCGCTCGCCGATGAGGCGCTGTGGTCGATTCGGTCCGTGCTCGCCATGGAGCCCTTTGTCGGCCTGTCGATCGAGCCGGGCCGTGAATTCACCTGGAAATATACCTATTCCTACTATTTGCTTCCATGATCAAACGCGTCGTCCTGTTCCTCTCTGGACGTGAGAAAGCCCATGGACTTATGTGTGTCTCCTTGAAGGCTGAAAGCTGAATGCGTAGTACTCGCGCGTGGAGCGGGCGATTGCGCGGGAACGTTTTGCTCGCGTACCCTGGAATTTGGAGCTCAGATCGCGATGAGCTCGAAAGCGCCGTCCTGAAGCGGCGGAGTCGTAAGGCTTCCTCCTTTCGGGAGCATCGGGGACGCCCTAGGGTCCCTCCGGTGGGGACGGCTACTCCTTCGTCTTCTCGTACGCCGATATGACCCAGTGCTCGTCTTTGCCGAGCCAATCCGGGGGCACGATCTCCTCGCAACCCTCTGCGGCGCGCAGTCGGCAGACTCGCGTATGCGTACTCGGCAATCTGAAGGGCGGTGCGCCGGAACAGCTCCAGGTTTATGTTGGCGCCTATCAACTGGCCCCCAAAGTGGAGTTGACCGTCACGCGCGAGGGCGATCAGCTCGAGACGCAGTTGACCGGGCAGCCGAAGGTGCCGATCTATCCCGAAACACCTACGCTGTTCTTCTTGAAAATCGTGGATGCCCAGTTAGAGTTTGCGAAAGACGCTGCGGGAAAGGTGACGCAAGTCACCCTCCATCAGAACGGGCACGATATGGTGGCGCGCAAAAAGTGAATTATGCCCCTACGGCCGGAAGCAGTTCCATAGGCTGTTGCTCCGCTTCTTCCATTCGTTGCTTCGGCCTGCCCGCTAGGTGCAGGCCGTGCAGCTTCCGGTAGGTTGGGCTGCTGGACCAGAGCTGGTCGTGCGTGCCGACCGCCTCTATCCTTCCATCGGCGAATACGACCACCAGGTCCGCGTTGCGAACCGTTGAGAGCCGGTGGGCGATAATAAAGCACGTCCGGCCCCGGGTCACCTTCTCCATGGCGTCGTGAATCAGCCGCTCGCTCTCATTATCCAGGTGGCTGGTTGCTTCATCCAGAATCAGGATCTTCGGATTCTTCACAATGGCCCGGGCGATCCCGATGCGCTGGCGCTCTCCGCCGGAAAGCTTGGCGCCTCGTTCACCCACCTGTGTCTCGTAGCCGCTTTCGGTGCGCTGGATGAATTCATGCGCATGAGCGATGCGGGCCGCCTGCTCTACTTCCCGCGCCAGGATACGATCGCGCCCGTAGCCGATGTTCTCGATAATCGTCCGCGAAAACAACTCTACTTCCTGGGGCACCACTGCAATCTGCTCGCGCAGGCTGCGCTGACTGAGGCTGCGAAGGTCCTGTCCGTCGACCAGTATCGCCCCCTCCTGCGGATCATAGAGGCGCTGCAGCAGGTTCATCAAGGTGGTCTTGCCCGATCCGCTGGGTCCGATGAGGGCTACCGTTGCCCCCGCCGGGACCGAAAAGTTCACATTTTCGAGTGTCCAGCCCTCGCATCCGGGATAGCGATACGACAGGTTCCGGAACTCGATACATCGCTCTACGCTTGACAGGCGCGTTGCATCCGGCGCATCGCAGACCTCGCAATCCTGCTCCAGAATTTCGAACAGCCGCTCCGCGCGCGAAAGGTTCCGGCGCAACTTCGGCAAAATGATCGAAAGCTGGGAAATAGGTCCATAAACCATATCCTGCATGGCGATGAACAGGACGTAATCGCCTACCGTGCAGCGATGCGTGAGCACGAAGTAGCCGCCGACAGCGATCACGCCGACGCGACCGGCGGTGGCGATAAAGCTCTGAACGTTTTCGACAATCGCCCAGAGCCGCTCTGCCCCATGATGCTTCATTCGCGCAAAATGGAGCAGGTCCCGTTGCGTGTGTGATTCCTGCTCTTCACGGCCAAACTTCTTCACCACGCGCACATTGCTCGCGATATCGTAGGATTCTTTTGTTACCGTCTCAAAGGCCCGGCTGACCTGCCGCTCGGTTTCGTGCATGCGGGGCCCCAGACGTTGGATCGCCAGAACATACGCCGGGAGAGGCGTGAATACCATTAAAGCGATCCAGGGATTCTTCATCACCAGCGAGATCAGAACCCCGATCACAATCAGCAGCGGTGGAACCAGGTTTTGGCCCAGAATTTCGTTCAGAACGATGAAGATTGCTGTGCTCCCGCGGTCGAGGGCGCCGGCAATCTCCCCCGTGTTGACCTTTCCGTGATAGGCCGTGTCGAGCGAAAGGAAATTCGCGAAGGCTGCTGTCTTTACCTCATCTTCGGCCTGTGAGGCGGCCAGGACAAGGCGGTAGTTATATACCGATCGCAGCAGTCGGGTGGTCACGGTCGCAAAAAAAATGGCGACTGCGGCGGTGATCAGTGTGCTGATCTGTCCCTTCTGGTGGCCGGCGAGCGAGTGCAAAATGCTATCGATGATCCGCTGCGTAAGGAACGGGACCGCGATGTCCAGCGCGGCTGCGATCAGGATGAGAACTCCAAGCCCAGCGACCGTGCCGCGCCGCTTTCGGAGCAAAGAGATGACTTTCCAACCAAGCCATCCAGACGCCGCGGCGGGCAGCCTGTCAGGTGCTGCTTGAAGCATGAATAGAAGATGAGTGATCGGAAGCTCTGCGAATTCTCAAGGCAATTCCGCGGGCTTCTCTGGATTTATGTGAGAGTCCAAAGGATAACAGAGCCGGCGGCGGTTCTGAAAGGGGCGCAATATTAAATTTTGTATCTGTCGCGGCCAGATGGTCTTAAGCGAATGTACGGAGTCGACGTTGTCTTCCGTTTCTGTAAAGTGCTGAATCCGAGCCCGGAGCGTAAGCGACGCATGGCTGGGCGGAAGTACGCTCAAGTTCGCTTGCGCTCACGGCTCCGTTTCAAGACCTCGGATGGCCCACCCCGTTCAGAAACTCAATCTGGCGTTGAATTCGATCTGTCGCGCGTCAACGCCTCCGTCCCGTCCGGTGTTTGCGAGTCCATTGACCAGGCCGAAGCTGCTGCTGTTCAGATCGCCGTTTGGATTGCCGAAATGCGGCGTGTTCGTGAAATTGATCGCTTGAGCGCGGAATTGAAGGTTGAATCTCTCCGTGAGCCTGAAATTGCGTGCTAGCGCCAGGTCGAGATCAAACATTCCCGGTCCGTGCAGCGGATAGAACGGCGACGTTCCAAAGCGGTTCAGGTCGGTCACGGGAGCAAAAGCGGCGGTATCGAACCAGGTGGTGCCAGGGCCGACATCGCCCGAAACCGCAACGTTCGATTGAACGATATCCGGCCGCTGCGTGTTGCCCGACGCGTTCAGGTTGCTTGTCGAAGAGCCGCCCGCGTGCATTTCGAACACGCTGCCCGAAACCGCTTTCAAGATTCCGCTGAGCTGCCATCCGCCCAGAATCTTGGAGGCGATTCCGCTGTTGGCCCAGCGTCTGCCCGCGCCGAAGGGCGGCTGTGCAACAAAGATAGCCGCAAAGTCCTGGGCGCGGTCCTGCGGCGCGAGGCCGCGATTCAGAAAGTAAGCCGAAGGCGTCTGGATATACGCCATCCCCTTCTCGTTAGAGAGCCCAGCCATGCCGATGGTCTTCGACCAGGTATAAGCGAGCTGAACCTGATAACCACCCTGGAAATGATGGCTCAAGGTGGTCTGCAAGGAATCGTAATGGTTATTGGCAACCGGAGCAATCAAAGAGGTGACGCCCTTACGGAAGTTATAAGCGGCGTTGTACAGCGGACGGCTCACATCGCCGCCGCACTCTGCTTTTGAATCGCCCGGAATGCAGCCGGCGGGCGCGATCGGGCTTTGCACGTTCAGATCGAGATAACCGAGCTGCCGAATGGTCCGCGTGGCGACATAGCCCGCCTGCGCGACCCACTCGTGCGCAAATTGCTTTTCGAGCGTGAAGTTCCAGGATTGAATGTACCCGCGCTGCACGGTGCTTCCCGTGGTCGCCAAATTCACATTAGGAGGGATGGGAACTTCGCCGCTGGAAAGATCCGGAACTACTGGCAGCGGTATGCCGACCGGAAGTGTGGAACCCACCGGCGCGTTTCGCAGACTGGCGCTATCCAGCACGCCAACCGCTTTGTAGGAATCGGCATTTACGTCCAGCGGAATCAATACCGGATAGTTTGTCCGCAGGTCGTCCGCCAGGTTATACGGCTCGTTGGTGATGCCGTATCCGGCGCGAATCACAAACGACGGAGTCAAACGATACGCCAGACCGATGCGCGGGACGAACTCGGCTTTGCTGATCGAGACGCCGCAATCGGTCGGAACGCTCCCGAGGCCGCACAGCATCATGGCATTGTTCGCGAAATCGTAGCGCTCCAGGCCACGGCTGCCGCCGCGTGTGGGCATCGGGTAATACTCCCAGCGCACACCAAGGCTTGCGGTCAACTTGGGGGTAATCTGCCATTGGTCGCCGACATACAGGCTGTATTGATGCGTGATGGTATGAAAGTAATCCGGCACTAGAATGTTCTTGCCGTAGTTTGTATCCAGACCCAGCAGAAAAGTCCCAAAATTGTTATAGGCATTCGTACTCGATGCTTTTCCTTTTTTGCAATCTTTACAGCTTGTTGGGCCGCTGTCGAAATTGAACCCGCCGGCGCCGGGCTGAGTGGTTCCGCCGGCGTTCCATTCCGGCTGCTGGTGATTCAGATGGAGGATAAAGATCGACCCGCCAAAACGAACCGTGTGGGCGCCGTGAATCCATGTCGCGTTGCCGCTCCAATAGAATTGAGGATCGTTGCGCAAGTAGGGCATGTAAGTGTTATGTGTGCCAAGGTCGTTGAAATCGCTGATGGCAAAACGAGGCCAGCTTCCTTCAAACCTGCGCGTGCCGTTGGTCCCGGGAATCCCTAAGACATCCAGGCCCTGGTTCTTGTCCAGATCAAGCTGCTGTGAGTTCGTCACCATCCGTGTGATTCCGAAATTGCCATCCAGCACGAAATGCGGACTCAACACGTAGTCGCCCGTGATGGAGAAGGTGACGGTGTGACCGCTTCCCTGTCCCTCGTTGCCGCCGTAATCGCTAATCGGCTCGCCACCCACCTCGCCGTACATTTGCGGATCGAGGTCGTTGTAGTTCAAATAGCCGAAATGGCCGAACATGGTGAGCTTGTTAGTCGCAACCCAATCCATCTTTTCGTCCGTGGTCGTGCGATTGAACGCGAAATCGGTAGCCGCCAGATAGTTATCGCTTGGGGCCGTCGAGCTGGCGCTGGGCAAAAATCGGCCTGGGGCCTTTTGCAGCAGCGCCATGAGTTTCTGGGCCACGGGGCTGAGCCGGCTGGTAGGAATCACATTCAGGCACGTTGCGCTCTTGCAGAGGGCATTATAGTGCGCCGTGTCTGCCGGGTTATTTGTAGCAAAGATTGGTTGCCGCCCCGTCCCGCTCGCCGCCCCTGTGGTCGGGTCGTAAATCACGTCGGCATTAGCTGCCAGGCCGTTCGCCGCGTCCGAGCCTCGCAGGTCGCCGTTCATCATGGCCAGGGTCGGGACCGTGGCCACTTTAGTGGCAAACTGCCTCTGCCGGGTCAACTCCACGTTACCGAAATAGAACAGCTTGTCTTTCTTGATCGGTCCCCCAACACTCCCGCCGAACTGGTTGAAGATGTCCTTGGGAACGCGTGTGATCCCGTTATTGGGATCGAAGAAGTTGTGGGCCTCCAGATTGTTGTTGAAGTGATATTCGTACACATCGCCGTGGATCTGGTTCGTTCCACTCTTGATCTGCACGTTTACGGTGGAGCCGCCCGCCAATCCCTGCTCGGGATTGAAGCTGTTCGTTACTGTATTCACGGTCTGGATTGCGTCCGAAGAGGGGATGTAAGCAGCGTTTTCCGGCACCCAGATGTTGAACTGGCTGACTCCATCGATCCGGATATCGTTTCCATACTCGCTGGTCCCGTTGACGTTGAACTGAAGCGCGCGCGAGGGATTGGTGGGAATCGAATGAGCGGTAGTTGGCGGATCGATCCCCGGAATCGTGCCGAATAACGACTCGAAATTGTTTCCGGGCGGCAGCGGCGCGTTTTCGATCGTTTCGGCCGTCAGGTCGTGGTGAACGTCGGCGCGGTCGGTCTGCAACAACTGAGCGGCGCTGTTGACTTCGACTGTCTGGCTCACGTCGCCCACTTCGAGTGTGGCATCGACGCGGCCGACGCTGTTAAGAACGACGGGAACACTCCCCTTTAGGTAGGTCTTAAAGCCTTTGGCAGAAATTTTGACATCATAGCTGCCCGGTAGGAGCGTGGTTAGGCTGTACTGGCCGCTCTGATCGGTCGCCGCCTGACGCGTCGATTGAGTCTGCTCCTGGGTTACCGTGACCACTGCTCCTGGAATCGGCGCCCCGGATGCGTCCTTGACATTGCCGGCCAGGGATCCGTACAAGACCTGTCCGGTCACAGGCTCCGCAGCGAGCACTAAGAATGCGAACATCGCGACGGCTATTCCGTCACGCAGATTTTCCTTGCTTTCAAACATCTCATCCCCCTCGAAGTGTCTGCCTTAAGGCGCAAAAAGAGGACAGAAGAGTTGACCGAAATGGAAACGAGTTCCCCAACCCGCCAGCAGTTAACCCCCACAGTCCTGCCGGTACGATTGAATCCCTTCAGAGGTCCAGTGTCAATTAGAATTGTGCGACAATAGCCGTCGAAAAACCGCACAGATCGAGCGCGTTTTCAAAGACTGAGGTCCGTGGAACTCCGACAGCTCCAACTGCTTCGCGCCGTGATCGAATCGGGCGGGTACACCCCGGCCGGGAGGCTCCTGCACATTTCTCATTCGGCGATACACCGCCAGATCCGGCTGCTCGAACAGGAACTCGATTGTCGTCTGCTGGCCCGCTCCGGCCGTGCGGTCAAGCCGACTGAATCAGGACGTCTTTTGGCCGATTTGAATCTGCGCATCCACCAGGAAATCTCGGATGCGCAGCGCAAGGTCACTGATCTGAATCGCCTCCGGGCGGGATGTTTGCGAATTGGAACCAGCAGCAGCATCATGGTGTCCTTCCTTCCCGTCGTTCTACGCCGATTCTCCAGTAAGTTTCCGGGCGTGC
>JAICXK010000233.1 GCA_025980435.1 Bryobacteraceae bacterium | reverse complement strand
TCCGCCCTTTCCGGACCGATTTGCCTCGGTTTACGTCATGACTGAGCCGACTTACACGGCCGAGTATCAGCCCGCGCAGGGAATGGTATTGGCTGCTGGGCAGGCGCTAACCGGTGTGCCGTGGAGCGCCATTCTGGCGAGTATGGGCGTGCTGTGCATTGTCGTATATTGGGCGCTGCTTGCCTGGCTGCCGGGGCAGTGGGCTTTTAGCGGCGCTCTGGTTATTGTGGCGGTCGAATTCGGCGTCCTCAGCTACTGGATGAACAGCTATTGGGGCGGCTCGGTTCCTGCCATCGGCGGCGCCTTGGTTTTCGGCGGGCTGCTCCGCCTGCGCGAACGCAAGCGGGCCAGTTTTGCTCTTGTGACAGCGGCTGGTCTGGTTATCCTCTTCAATAGCCGGCCGCTCGAGGGTGTTCTTCTCGGATTGCTCGCCGTGGGTGCTCTGCTGTATTGGACATTCGTGTCGAAACAAATCAGTTTCGGCGCGCTAGCGGGACGGATCGCTCCAGTGCTCGCGCTGGGCGGAGTCCTGACCGTGGGCTTTGCCGGCTACTATAACAGTCGCGTAACCGGTAAGTTCTTCGAATTCCCTTACCTGCTCTATCGCAGCAAATATGGTCTTCCGCAGGGATTCTTCTGGCAGAAGCCGGTGCTTTCTTCGAACGCCATGCCGGCTGATATTCGAGCGGAATACGAAGATCAATTGCGGCAGCACGAGCGGCGGAAATCCATCAAAGGGCTGTTGGGCGCTACTGCCGGCAAATTGCGGCGCTTCTGGGAATTTTACATTGGGATTCCATTGACTTTGCCCTTATTATTCCTGCCATTTATCTGGAACAGGCCAAACATGCGCCTTGCACTTAGGGCGCTCGTGCTCATTCTCGTGATAGACAACTTACTATTCTTTGCATATTTCCCCCACTATTCGGCTCCCGTCACGGTGCTTATTGTCCTGGTGATCATCCAGTGCCTGCGCCAGATGCGCAGCTCGGGAAAAACAGGACTGTTTCTTTCTCGTGCATTACCGGCAATCTGCCTTGTGGGGCTGCTAATACCGGTCTGTGGCCGCCTGCTTGAGCCCGCTCTTCCTCCCGAGCTAAGCGGGATCAAGAGGCTCTGGGCTTCGGAGTTTGCACACGATACGGCTCGAGAGCGTTTTGTTCCCGCTCTTGAAAAGCAAAAGGGGCGGCAGTTGGTATTTGTCCGATATCGACCCTTCGACGGACGCAAAGAATTCGAATGGATTTACAACCGCGCCGATATTGAAGATGCGAAGATCATCTGGATCAGAGACTCGCCCCATTCCGCGGAGAATCTGCGCGTGCTAAACCGGTTCAACGGCCGAAAGGTCTGGCTGGCGGAGCCGGACACGAACCCACCCCGAATCACGCCCTACTCCGCGGTCGACAGCGGCGCCAGCGAGTAGGAGTTCAAGTGATGAAAAGCTCTGTTCAACTGTGGCAAAGACTTCTGGAATTCCCAATCTGGCGGCTCGGTTTATTGCTATTCCTGCTCGCCTTCTGCCTGCGGCTTGGCCTGCTTCTGGCTTTTCACATCTATCGCGATCCCTTTCGGGGCGAACTCGAGCGCACCGCTCTTTCACTCGCGACGACCGGTGTTTTCGGCAATCCTTATAAAATCCCCACCGGTCCGACCGCGCATGTTGCGCCTGGCTATACGCTCATCCTGGCCGGCATTTTTCGTGTATTCGGTACCGGCACGGCTGGTTCCGTGGTGCAAACCGTAGTGGCCGCCGCGGTTTCGTCTCTGTTGTGGGCGTTAATGCCTGCAATCGCGAACCGCCTCTCTGTGGAAAAATCGGCGGGAGTTCTGGCAGGGTTGGCGGGCGCCTTGCTTCCAACGCGATTTCTGGTCGAGACAGATGGAAAATGGGAAACGCCTTATACCGCGCTCGCCCTTGCCCTCATTGCCTCGCTGGCGGTGCGTCTTTGGAAGAAACACGATCTCCGTGCAAAGCAGGCGGTCTGGCAGGGCTTCCTCTGGGGCCTTTGTCTGCTATTTGTACCAGCTTTGCTGGACATCTTCGTAATCTTCCTGTTGGCTGGCCTCTATTTCTGCCGGAGATCGGGCATGTGGCGATACGTGATCTTCGCAGGCATCGAAGTGCTGCTGGTCGCGATGTGTTTGGCGCCGTGGGTGATTCGCAATTACTATGCGCTCGGATCGCCAGTAATCACACGCACGAATCTTGGACTGGAACTGCGGGTTTCGAACAACGACGAGGCCTCTCCAGATCAGCGCGTCAACGCAATTCACGCTGTTTTTGATCATTTTCACCCTCTCTTTAGTACGCGCGAAGCGCTGCGAGTACGGCGCCTTGGGGAAGTGGCATACAATCGTTGGGCGCGGGCACAGGCTCGTGACTGGATTCGCACGCACCCTAAACGTTTTGTGGAGCTCTGCCTTGGTCGTATGCGTTGTTACTGGCTCTATAACGACCCCACCTCGCGGCTGAAAACCCTCATGCTGGCAACCACCGTTTTGCTCGGATTTTTGGGTTTTGTCCTTATGTGGAAGCGTGATCGTATCGTGGGAAGCGCGATAGCGCTCATCCTCCTTCTCTATCCTCTGCCGAATTATTTGATTCACGTCGGGTTGCGGCAGGAATATCCGCTTCACTGGCTTATGACACTGTTAGCAGCCGTCGCATTCGTTTACGCTTGCAAGAAAATGTACTTCTTGATGTCTCTGCGAAAACCAGCCGGCCAGCAGCAGGCTAACTGGTAGCCCCGGGGAGCCAGCGCCCGTTAGATATACTCAACTGCACGCTATCTCAACTATTTTCAGAGCTGAATCGGTTCAGCCTATCGATCCTTCTCCCGCTCTGGTTCGTTGGAATCCAGGCCGCGGCCGCTACGAATCCGCCCGTAGATTTTGACCGCCAGGTCAGGCCGATTCTTTCCGACAATTGCTTCGCCTGCCATGGCCCCGATGAGAAGCACCGGATGATGGGTATCCATTTCGATACCAAAGAAGGCGCGTTCGGCAAACCCGGCGTCATTGTACCGGGAGATTCAGCGCACAGCAAGATGCTTCTGCGTATCAGCAATCCCAACGTGGCCATGCGCATGCCTCCGTCTTATTCCGGACGCAAACTCACCCCGGAGCAGATTGAAACAATAAGGCGCTGGATCGACTCAGGCGCGAAATGGGAATCACACTGGTCATTTGTTCCGCCGAAGCGCCCCGAAATTCCCATCGTGAAGCAGGCCGACTGGCCGCGAACGCCGATCGACAATTTTGTTCTGGCGAAGCTTGAACAGCAGGGAATCCATCCTTCTCCGGAAACAGACAAAGCCATTCTGCTGCGGCGCGCGACCTTCGATTTGACTGGACTGCCGCCCACTCCGGCCGAGCTGGTCGCATTTCTCGCCGACAAATCGCCGGGTGCATATGAGAAGGTCGTCGACCGACTGCTCGCGTCTCCCCATTACGGCGAGCGCATGGCGATGCAATGGCTCGATTTCGCACGTTATGCGGATACGCACGGTTATCACATCGACAGCGCCCGCGAGATGTGGCCGTGGCGAGATTGGGTCATCGACGCTTTCAATCGCAATTTGCCGTACGATCAGTTCACCATCGATCAGATTGCCGGGGACCTGCTGCCCCACCCCACCCAGCCGCAGATCATCGCGACTGGATTCAACCGCAATCACATGATCAACTTCGAGGGCGGCGCGATTCCCGAGGAGTACCAGAACGAGTACATCGTGGACCGCATCGAAGCGACCTCGACTACCTGGCTGGGCATCACGCTTGGCTGCGCGCGATGCCATGACCACAAGTACGATCCGTTCACCCAAAAAGACTTCTACAGCTTTGGCGCTTTCTTCAACGGCGTGCCAGAAAAGGGACTTGACGGCTATAAAGGGAACGCCATTCCATTCCTGCAACTACCGGATCAGCAGCAGGCACACATGAAGCAGATGCTCCTGGATGCGATTAAGAAGGAGGATTCCCGCATAGCCCTTGCACAAAGCGCCTGGGAGCGCAATGAGCGTGCGACACCCCTTTCCGATATCACTGCTGGCCTGGTGGATGAATTCCCCTTCGACGATTCGCTCCGGAACCGGCTGCGACCCGATGCGACAGGCAAGGTAATTAGCGGGAAACTGACATACACGGAAGGCCGCGCCGGTCGTGCAGCCAATCTGGATGAAGAGCCGCATCTTTCACTGGGTTCGGCGGGTGCGTTCCGCACAACTCAGCCGTTCAGCATCGCTCTCTGGCTTAAGGCCGATGGTCCGTCCGGCATGACGGTGCTGCAGCGCCCCGAATATGAGATCGCGCTCGATTACTGTTCTAAAAACAACTGCAACTTGATTGTTCGTTTGATCAGTGGAATAGAAGTCAAATCCCGGCAAGGCGTGGCGCTCGAAGGCTGGAGCCATGTCACGATCGCGTATGATGGCTCCGCGAACGCAAAGGGCATTCAGATCTACATCGATGGCCGCACGGCCGATATCAAGTGGGGCGGATCTCCAGATCCGCGCCGGACGCCCTCGTCCGGCCCCGATCTCCAGATCGGCAACAAAGATCAGGGCACGGCCTTCAAAGGTCAAATCGCCGATCTGCGGTTTTACGATCGCCGTCTTTACGCGAGTGAAGCTTTGCAGATCGGGCTTCTGAACCCGCTGCATGCCATCCTTTCCCTTGCGCCCGAACGCCGGACCGAAGAGCAATCCAAATGGCTCCGCAAGTACTTCATAGCCGAAGTGGCGAATAGAGCGGAAAAGCAGATCAATACCGACTACGAAACTTTGAACCGCGGCCTGGAGCAGCTCAATCGTGAAATTCCGTCAACCATGGTTATGTCGGAAATGAACAAGCCGCGCGATACGTTCATCCTTGCCCGCGGCGATTATCGGAATCGCGGACAGCAAGTCTCGCCTGATACCCCGTCCGTGCTACCACCCCTTCCAAAAGATGCGCCGCGCAATCGCCTGACGTTAGCAAAGTGGCTGGTCGATCCCGGCAATCCGCTCACCGCCCGCGTTGCCGTGAACCATTTCTGGCAGATGTATTTCGGCATCGGTCTGGTTAAAACCAGTGAAGATTTCGGGTCGCAAGGCGACCCGCCAAGCAACCAGGCCCTACTCGATTGGCTGGCAACCGAGTTTATCCGGACCGGCTGGGACGTCAAGGCAATGCAGCGGCTGATTGTCACCTCTTCCGTTTACCGCCAGTCCTCAAAAGTAGGTCCTGATTTGCTCGAGAAGGATCCTGAGAATCGATTTCTGGCGCATGGTCCGCGGTTCCGCTTGCCGGCCGAGATGATCCGCGACAATGCTCTCGCCCTCAGTGGACTTCTGAATGACAAAATTGGCGGCCCGAGTGTCTCACCCTACCAACCCAAGGGACTCTGGGAGGAGATGGCGTTCGGCGGAGACTTTTCAGCGCAAAAATATGAGCAAAGCCATGGGGCTGATCTGTATCGCCGAAGCATGTACACGTTTTGGAAACGTTCCGTCCCCTACCCGTCGTTGAATACTTTCGATGCGCCCGATCGCGAAAAATGTACGGCCCGGCGCGGCGTCACGAATACACCGCTTCAAGCGCTTGTGCTCTGGAACGATCCCACCTATATCGAAGCGGCTCGCGCCCTGGCGCAGCGCGACCTGAAAGAAGCGCCTTCTGAGGAAGCCGCTCGCGTTCGCTACGTGTTCCGGCTGGCTACGGACCGCGACCCGACCGCACAGGAAGTCGACATCCTGGACAAGCTGTACAAGAAGGAAGCAGCTCGCTACGCCGCGGACAAAACGGCCGCCGTGAAGCTGATCTCGGTCGGCGAATCGAAACCCGATCCCGCCATCGAACCTGCGCAGTTGGCTGCCTGGACCCTGGTGGCCAGTGCGATTTTGAACATGGATGAAACGATTACAAAGAATTGAGACAAATTATGGACCCGATTCGTGAACGCGAGCTTATCCTCACGCGCCGGCAACTGTTTGGTCGAACCAGCAAGGGTATCGGTATAGCAGCGCTAGCCGGCCTGTTGGACCCGGCGATCTTTGCGCAAGCCGTAGCGGCTCCTGTATCGGACGAAAAATTCGGCGGCCTGCCCGGGCTCCCGCACTTTGCGCCGAAAGCAAAACGCGTAATCTTTCTGCATCAGTCCGGCGCGCCGTCGCAAATCGACCTCTTCGATTACAAACCGAAACTTAAAGATATCTCCGGAACGGAGCTTCCCGATTCCGTGCGCAAGGGACAGCGAATTACCGGGATGACGTCGGGACAGAATTCATTGCCTGTTGCTCCATCCATCTTTAAGTTCAACCAGGCAGGCCAAAATGGAACCTGGATCAGCGAGCTTCTTCCGCATACCGCCAAGATCGTCGACGACATCACCATAGTTAGAACCATCAATACCGACGCCATCAATCACGATCCGGCAATTACATTTATCCAGACCGGCTTCATGCAGCCTGGGCGTCCGAGCATGGGCTCCTGGGTAACGTACGGGCTGGGTAGCGAGAATCAGACGTTACCAGCTTTCGTTGTTCTGATTTCGCAGGCGAATGCGCTGAATCGCGATCAGCCGCTATTTACCAGGCTGTGGTCCAGCGGCTTTCTGCCATCGAAGTACCAGGGCGTCCGATTTCGCGCTTCGGGTGATCCGGTCTTATTTCTTGCGAATCCCGAGGGGATCGACGGTGCAACGCGCCGGGCCATGCTCGATAGCGTCGATGAACTGAATAAGATTACCGAGCAGTCCTATGGCGATCCCGAGATTGCGGCTCGCATCTCGCAATACGAGATGGCTTACCGGATGCAATCCTCCGTTCCTGAACTGACCGACCTGTCGAAAGAGCCGGAGAGCACGTTTGAGCTGTACGGCCCCGATTCACGCAAGCCCGGAACCTATGCAGCGAACTGTCTGATGGCCCGGCGTCTTGCCGAGCGCGGCGTTCGCTTCGTTCAGCTCTATCATCGCGGATGGGATCAGCACAACGATCTTCCGCGTGACCTCGCCCTGCAGTGCAAAGGAACCGATCAGGCTTCGGCAGCTCTCGTCACTGACCTGAAGCAGCGCGGTTTGCTGGATGACACACTGGTGATCTGGGGCGGGGAATTCGGACGCACCGTGTACTGCCAGGGGCATCTCACAAACACCAACTACGGCCGCGATCATCACCCGCGTTGTTTCGCCATGTGGTTCGCGGGCGGCGGCATCAAACGCGGCATGGTGCTGGGAGAGACCGATGACTTTTCCTACAACGTCGTGGCCGATCCGGTTCCCATACACGATGTGCAGGCGACCGTCCTGCACTGCCTGGGAGTCGATCACACTCGCCTGACGTACAAGTTTCAGGGACGGCATTTTCGGTTGACAGATGTCGCAGGTAATGTCACGAAACAGATGCTCGCGTAACCCGTGAACCGCCGCGAACTACTGCTGGCGGCGGCTGGGGGCCTGCTGTGCAGCGCGCAACAACCAGGCTCGCGCATGTCCGTCGAGGGCTACATCTTTCAGCAATATGCCGAACGGCGGAAGAAGCCTTTGCGAGATGTCATCGATGAGATCTTGCCGATGGTGCGAGAGGCGGGCTTCCACAATGTGGAGTTCAATCCAGCCTTCTTCGCTCCAGACCTGCGTGACCGGGTGCTGGCCGGGCTTCGGTCGAAGGCTCTTTCGATGCCTTCTGTGTATGTTGGCGGCGGCATGCATACCAAAGCTTTGGCTCAACAGACGACAAAACTCGCGTTGGAGATCGGGGGATTGTGCAAACCATTCGGCTGCATCGGGATCGTCAATAACGCTGACCCCAAATCGGGTCATGCGCAAAAGACGGATGAGGAACTCGCCATCCAGGCTGACTTGATGAATCAATTGGGCCGGGTGTTAGGCGAGCAGGGATTCCAGTTGCGCATCCACAATCACACGCCGGAAATGGTGGACAACGCCCGCGAGTGGCGCTACACGCTGCACAATACCGATCCGAAATACGTCACCTTTTGTTTGGATCTCGATTGGGTCCATCAGGGCGGACTCGACCCATTGCAGCTTTTGCGCGAAGCGGGCAAGCGCGTCACGGAAATTCACGTTCGCAACTCAAAGAACAAGCTTTGGCTGGAATCGGTAGAAGGCGGCGACATCGATTACCGCAAAATCGCTGAATTTCTGAACAGGGAAGAGGTGAAACCGTTGGTGGTCGTAGAACTGGCGTATCGAGAAGACACGGTGGTTA
>JAICXK010000326.1 GCA_025980435.1 Bryobacteraceae bacterium | reverse complement strand
TCAGGCCGCTCGGAGGCGAGCCGGAGAGCGCCGACAGTCGAGTTCTCGACTCGCAATTCCGCATCTCCCGCTAATGACAGCCAATCGGCGTAAATCTCTGACTGGCTAACTTTCAGCTTCGCGCGGCCATTCGCCGTGAGTTCGTCGATGCGGCTATTCGTGAATGATAAATCTGCATCTCCGCCCGCGTACACATCCCAGGTATCCACATTGACATCGTCAAGTGTGAAGCGAAACGGGCAATCCGAAGCTCCTGCTACGGGTACCATGACGGATGCTTTGCCCGAGCCGATATGGCCCTTTGGCAAAGTCAAATTGCCTTTGCATTGCGGAAAGATCGCGAGTTGCACCCGTCCCATATGGCTGAGCGATGCCTCGCTACGTCCGTGAACATAGACCAGAAACAACTGCGCCGTTACGTCCCTCAGGTCTGCAATTGCGCCGGAGCCGAGAGCCAACCGGCGCGTGAACGGCTTATCGGCAGGAATTCCGGAGACATTCAGGTGATCGGTATCGCCGGTGTGTGTCGATAAGAATACCAAAGCAAGTTGATCTCCAACCACATGACTTTCGCGCGAGACCTCCAACTCGAAAATTTTCAATTTGTGAAGGTGAGCATCGGCGTGATCGAGATGAAACTCTGAGTTTCTGGTTTCGAAATCATCGACTTCGACATCTCCCTTGAGGAGCCACATGGGATGCGCGCTTCCGGCAGGCTCCATGGTGGAGGAGCGCACAGTGATGCGCGCCGGGCCCTCACATTTCAAGCCGCTGGCGCCATTCTGCGCATCGGGTGCATCGAAGACGTTGAGATGCACGTGTTCCAGCTCGAAAGTAGCGCCGGAGGCGACCGTGATCGCGCCGTGCAGGTCGAGCGTGACGTTCCGGAGCCTGACGTGGCCCGTTATCCGGAGCGGACCGTCGTGCCGGAAACTTCCCGGCCCCGTTACGATCGAGCCGTCGTGAAGTGGAGGAAGCAGTTGTTCCGCTCCAGGCACCGTCGATGCCAATATTAGGACGAGTAAGCTTACCCGCATCGTGATCTCTCTCGCGCAGGATACGCCGGAGACAGCAAGGACCACGGTCAATTATGCGATCTTTCGTTCGCAAATCCGGCACGAACATCGCCAGCGAGCGGCTCCGTTGTATGGTACTTGTGTACAAGCGCTCTGGAGTTTTTAGAGATCTGTGCGTGTCGCTAATGTAATCTGGATCGTTTGCGCGGTGGCGCTTTATTCGCGCCCCTTTCCCAGCCGCGCAGATGCGAGCCAAAATCAGTTCCGCGAACTGCTGGAACGCGGATTCGAATTTCATCAACGCGGACAATATGCCGATTCGCTTCCATTATTGAAGCGTGCCTGGCAGCTGGATCCCAGGGATTATCACGTCAATCTGCTGCTCGGCATTGACTTGCTGCGTACAGGAAAGCGGGCCGATGCGATTCGTTTTCTCGAGGAGGCATCGCGGCAGCAGCCTAAGGATGAATTCGCCTACGAGTATCTCGGCGAGGCACAGGCCGGGTTGGGCCACTACGCCGAAGCGGCTGCTGCGTATGGCAAGGCTGTGCAAACGACGCCGCAGTCGTCACAGGCTGCAATGGCGTTTGTCGATTTCAGCCTGGAGCGCTTCCGAACGATTGCCCAGCAGTTGCGAAACTCCTCAAGCGGCCTGTCAGCGGAGTACCGGCTGCAAGCTATTGCTCGACCTTTGGCGGATGCATCGCGTCAAGAGTTGCTAGAGCACGCGGCGAAGTTGGACGAGAATGCGCCGGGCATCTGGAGCGAACTGGCCCTCGCCGAGATTGCGCGGAATGAGCACGCGAAAGCGCTTCTAGACCTAGCCCGTGCAAGGAGCAAAAATGACTCGGACCTGCGCGCGTGGGAGGCAGAAGCGCTACTCGCCGCAAAAGCAGGAAACTGGTCCGGCGCCAACCAGAAACTGAACGCGATCGCCCGCCATTCACCGGCCGTCCTGGAGCGAGCGGCAAGTGATTGGCCCCACAGTTTGCGGCCGCCCGGAACCGTCCGGATTTCCGGTGCAGCCGCCCGGTTCTTTCAGTGCCTGGACAAGGACAGCGGCTCCTGCAACATCGCCGGTGTCCAAGAGCGTACCGCCGCTTCCGAGCGTGTTCTGTTCGAACAGCAGCGTTGGGAACGCCTTGTTGCACTCCCCGCGCCTCCGATGCAGCAAAAGGAGCAGTGGTATTTCCGGGGCGCGGCGCTCGCCCACACAGGTGATTGCCGGCAATCCATTCCCGCCCTTGAACACAGCCTGGGCACGGCTTTACATTCGACCGATAGCCTCTTCCTCCTGTCCTGGTGTTATGCCCGGCAGGCAGGAGGCATTGCCAAGCGCATGGAGCAAGCAGGCGCCGATCCCGCGTTAGTACACGTTATGCGCGGCGACGTGCTGCTCCGATTGCAGGGCAACAGCGAAGCGGCGATTGCCGAGTATCGCACTGCGCTCGCTGCCGACGCGCACGATGCCAAAATTCTGGAACGTCTGGCCGAAGCGCAACTGAGCGCCGGGCGCATGGATGACGCGCGTAGCGGGGCGCAAACAGCGCTGCAACTGGACCCGCGAAGCCAGTCTGCCAAACGAACTCTGGCCGAAATCGCCATACGCGAACGCAACTATGACGCTGCCCTTCCGTATCTCCGCGAAATAGTAGCAACCAATCCGAATGATCTCTCCGCGCGCATCGAACTTGGCGCCGCTTGCGCCCAAACCGGCTTGCTGCAGGAGGCGCTGGAAAATCTCGCGCCGGCTCTTGAGCACGGTTACCCGGACGAAAAGGGCGCGTTGCACTATCAGCTTGGAACGGTTTTGCGCCGGCTCGGACGCGCCACCGAATCCGCGCGCGCGTTCGAGACCGCGCGGCAGCTATCCGACGCATCCGAGCGCCGCTCGCATCAGGAGATGAATGCGCATCCCTGAAACGGGTTGCCGGCAACTACGCCGCCGCAATTTCCTGGCTCTACTTGGCTGTGCAAGCGCTCATGGCTTATTCGCTGACGCGGCAAGCGGCCCCATCCGCCTCGAAAACGTCGCGCCGCGCTGCGGACTCGATTTCGTGCTGCGCAACGACGCCGTCGGGCGCAAATATCAGGTCGAAACCGTGCTGGGCGGCTTGGGCGTAATCGACTTCGATGGCGACGGGTGGCCGGACCTTTACTGCGTTAACGGCGCGTCGCTGCCTTCCCTCCTGAAATCCGACAAGCGTTTTTTCAACCGCCTCTACAGGAACAACCGCGACGGCACCTTCACCGACGTAACTATCCGCGCGGGCGTGCAAGGCCGCGGCTACGACATGGGCCTCGCGATCGGCGACTACAACAACGACGGCCACGACGATCTGTTCGTCGTAGGCGTTCACGGCAACACGCTATATCGCAATAACGGCGACGGCACCTTCACGGACGTCAGCGAAGGAGCCGGGTTCCGCCCGAAAGATCCGAAGCAGCAGAATCTCTGGTCGGTTGCGGCGGCCTGGTGGGATTACGACAACGATGGCCGACTCGATCTCATTGTGTCGAATTATTGCGATTGGTCGCCCGGTGCCGATCCGGTTTGCGGAGGACTACAGAAGGAGCGCCGCACCTACTGCCATCCGGATATGTACCGCGCCGAGCCCGTGCTCGTTTATCACAACAACGGCAATGGCGTCTTTACCGAGGTTTCGCGCGAACTCGGGCTCGCCGAAGTGTTGGGGAAAGGCATGGGCATCGCGCTTGCCGACTTCGATAACGACGGCCGCCCGGACGTATTTATCGCGAACGACAACGCGCGCAATCTGCTTATCCACAATCTCGGAACCAAGCTGAAAGAGATCGGCATTCCCGCGGGAGTCGCGTACAACGGCGACGGCCGCCAGATTTCGGGCATGGGCGCTGACTTTGCCGATATCGATGGCGACGGTCTGCCCGACATCGTCATGACCGGGCTGCGCGGCGAGACATTCGAGTTGTTTCGCAATCACGGCGACGGCACGTTCGAGGACGCGAGTACCGCTTCAGGCCTGCTGAATCTGAGCCGCCCGTGGAGCGGTTGGGGATGCGGTTTCATCGATCTCGATAATGACGGATGGCGCGACTTGTTTCTGGCAAACGGCGGGCTCGATGTGGACGAGCCGCAACCGAACCGCGTGCTGCTTAACCGCCAAGGACGTTTTGCCGATGTTTCGGCGGGAGCCGGGGCAGATTTCGCGCGCCTCGCCGCTCTCCATCGCGGCATCGCCTTTGCCGATTTCGATAATGACGGCCGAATCGATATCGCCGTAACCGCAATCAATCAGCCGATCGAATTGTGGATGAACCGCAGTCCCCAGCGCCACTGGCTCCAACTGAAGCTCACCGGGACGCGCTCCAACCGCTCTGCTCTGGGTGCTCGCATCATTTGCCGTGCCGGCGGGCGCGCGCAAACAGCAGAGGTTGCCAACAGCGTCGGACTAGGGTCCGCCAGCGATCTACGCGTGCACTTTGGTCTAGGAGATAACTCCAAGGCCGATTTGGAAATCCGCTGGCCCTCCGGAACGAAACAAAGAATGGCCGAAGTAAAAGCAGATCAGTGCCTGCGGCTGGAAGAGCCTTCGTAGCCGTCCAAACGCCACGCACCCGTCCGTTAAACGGAAGAAAAATCCTGTTATTCGATAGTGGGCCGCTCCCTTTGAGCCGTATCATTACTCCGATACGAACCGGGTGCGACCGCAAGGCCGAAAGCCCGAGTGCCTGCCGGGGGGTGGATCAATGGCTGAAAAGAAACGGGCGCGGGGCCCATCATTCGGACGAATAGGATTCATTGTTGCTCTTTTCATTGCGCTTTCAAACGGCAGCTTTTATCTGAGCGCGCAAACGACCAATGGCCAGATCAGCGGGCTGATAACGGACAACTCCGGCGCCGCGGTCCCCGGTGCCAAGGTGGTCGCGCTGAATACGGCGACCGGAGTTCCCTACACGACCACCAGCAATGACTCTGGAGTCTTCGTGCTCTTGCAATTGATTCCAGGTCCGTACACATTGACCACCAGCAAGACAGGTTTCGCCGATGCTACGAGATCCGGCGTTACGGTGCGTACAGGCGACCGCCTC
>JAICXK010000306.1 GCA_025980435.1 Bryobacteraceae bacterium | reverse complement strand
TGTGCAGCGGCATTCGCGCGTGCTGTCGCCGTAGAAGCCGCACGGGCAGGGGTTCATCGCGGCGACCAGCATGATGCGGGCGGGGAACGTGAGCGTCCCGTTGCTGCGGGCAAGCGTGACGGAACCTTCTTCCAGAGGCTGCCGGAGCTGTTCCAGCACGCCGCGCGGGAACTCGGGCAATTCATCCAGGAAGAGCACGCCCTGATGCGCCAGGCTGACCTCGCCCGGGCGCGCGCTGCCGCTGCCGCCGCCAATGAGGCCCGCATCCGAAATAGTATGGTGCGGAGAGCGAAACGGCCGGCTCCGAAGAATACCGATGCCCGGCGGTAAAACGCCCGCGACGCCGTGAATCTGGGTTGCCTCCAGCGCTTCGCGAAAGGTCAGTTTGGGCAGAATGCCCGCGAAACGCTTTGCGAGCATGGTTTTGCCCGATCCTGGAGGGCCGATCATCAGGACATTATGATTTCCCGCGGCGGCAACTTCGAGCGCACGCTTCGCCATGGTCTGCCCTCGCACATCGCTGAAATCGGGCACGCTGGGGTCATCGTTACGCAGGTCGGGAATAGCGGCGGCAGTGGGGCTGAACGCGGCCGGCTCATTTAGAAACTGCACCACTTCGGCCAGGTGCTTCAACCCAAATACCTGGACCCCCTCCGCCACGGCGGCTTCGGCCGCATTATCGATGGGGACCAGCACGTTCCGGATGCCCTTCCGCGCGGCGCAAACCGCAATCGAAAGCGCCCCGCGAACCGGTCGCAGGCTGCCGTCGAGCGATAGTTCGCCAACGATCAAGTACTCATCTGTCCGGCTGACCGTGCCCATCGCGCCGAGAATGGCCGTCGCCATCGGCAGATCGAAACCGGCGCCTTCCTTGCGAACGTTTGCTGGAGCCAGGTTGATGGTGACCGATTTGCTTGGATAGCCGAATCCGGAGTTCAGCAGCGCGGATTTGATGCGTTCCCGGCTCTCCCGGACCGCCGCGTCCGGCATGCCGACCGTAACGAAATCGCGGTTCGTGCCCGCGGGATACATGTCGACCTCGACGTCGATTACGTGCGCATCGATTCCCTGGATAGCCGCGCTGAACGTCCGAAACAAGGCCACATTAGGCGTAGTAGGCCAAAGGACGGTTCATTCTCATGATCGGTTCGGTCCGCTATGGCCGAACGCGGCTGGCCGGAACCCGAATACAGGTATGCTGGTTCAGATGCGGAATGGCGACGGCAACGGCCGATAACGGTTATGGATCAAATCATCGAAGGCGTCGTTCAGTTCCAGGAACAGGTATATCCCACACAGCGCGAGTTGTTTCAACGCCTCGCGAAAAGACAGGAGCCCAAAGTGCTCTTCCTCACGTGCGCGGATTCACGTATCGATCCAACGCTGCTAACTCAATCACCGCCGGGCCGGCTCTTCATCTGCCGCAACATAGGCAACATCGTTCCGCCTCATGGCACGCTGGACGGCGAAGTCGCCACCATTATGGAGTACGCGCTCGAGGTGCTCGACATCGAGCATATTGTCATCTGCGGCCACTCCGATTGCGGCGCAATCAAGGCCTTGCTTGATCCGAATGGCGATCTGAAAGCGCCGGCCGTTACTGCCTGGCTCCGCTACGCAGAAGCGGCACGGCGGATCGCGGCGGTTATGTACGAGGATAAGAAAGGATTGGAGCTTCTTCGCGCCGTAACCGAACAAAACGTTGTTGCGCAGCTCAACAATCTGCGCACCTATCCCGAAGTAGCTGCCCCGCTGGCCGCTGGAAAGCTGGGGTTGCACGGCTGGTATTACGACATCGGCACGGCTGGGGTCGATGTATACGATGGGAGCCGGAATAGCTTCCTTCCACTGCGGGAATGGGCAACTTCGGTTCATCGGGCCAAAGCCCATGGTGGTCGGTAATTATCCTTCCTGGTCGCGCATCCTGCGGCAGGTTGGACGGCCGCTCTGCGTGTTTTTTGCGGTCGCGGTGCTGGTGACGCTTCTTGAGAAGCGGAGTCATCCTTTCAGGGCAATTCCGGCTCCGGACATTACGTTCAGCCTGCTCGCCGCCGCACTGGGGGTGCTGCTCGGATTTCGCACGAACTCCGCTTATAGCCGCTGGTGGGAAGCGCGTCAGCTTTGGGGAAGATTGGTCAATAGCTCACGCTCGCTGGCACGGCAAGCGGTTTCGTTCACCGCCGATTCCGGCCGCCAGATCGAGGCAAGCCCGTTTGCCCGCACGCTGATCCGAAGCCAGATCGCGTATGCGCATGCCTTGCGCTGCACGCTCCGGAACCAGGCGCCCTGGGAAGACATCGAACGCTTCGTCGATGCGGATACCGTCGCGGTGCTGAAAGAGCAACAAAACGTGCCCGCAGCGCTGTTACATCGGATGGGACAGTGTATAGCCAATGCTGCCGACAGCGGGATCATCACCGAATGGCGGCTGCAGCGTATGGATATCGTGCTGTCCGAGCTTACCGACGTGCAGGGAGGTTGCGAGCGTATTAAAAATACGCCCATGCCGAGGCAGTACGACCAATATCCCGAGCTGTTCGTAATGCTCTACTGTCTGCTGCTGCCGACCGTGCTTGTCCAGGAACTGGGCTGGTTGACGCCGCCCGTAACAGTACTCGGAAGTTTTGTGCTGCTGGTTCTGAATCGTATCGGTAAAAACCTCGAAAACCCTTTCGAGAACCAGGTTTACGATACTCCCATCAGCGCCCTCTCGCGCACTATCGAAATCAACCTTCTGCAGGCCCTCGGAGAGGAGCAGGTGCCTCTTCCGGCGCAACCGGTCGATGGCGTGCTTTGGTAGCAGGACGTTGGGCATGGGAGCGCGACTTGACAGGTGCGCCCCGCCTCGCGTATTTTATACCTAGCTATATATGCCAAAGAGCAGGAACGATAAGTTGCAGGGCACCTTGACGCTGCTTGTCCTGCAAATGCTGGGGGCGCGCGGACCGATGCATGGCTATGCGCTGTGCGATCACATCCACAAGATATCCGATGAACTGCTGCAGGTGGAAGAAGGCTCATTGTATCCGGCGCTCCACCGCATGGAGCAGGATGGCTGGATCTCTTCGAAATGGGAAATCACGGATAAGGGACGCAAGGCCAAGATCTACACTGTGACGGCGCTCGGAAGAAAACAATTGGCCAATGAGCAAGAGAGTTGGAACCGGTTGACGCGCGGAATCACACGGGTTCTCCGGTATTCCTGATCCGGGAAACGACCATGCCGTGGCAGGCGCGCTGGCGCAATGTGTTCCGGGCCGAACATCTGAATGACGAGCTGGATAGCGAGTTCGAATTTCATCTGGCCGAAACAGTTGATCGCTTGGTGGCCGAAGGCATATCGGAACGAGAAGCACAGCGGTTGGCACGGCGGCGGCTGGGAAATTACTCCATACAAAAAGAAAGGACGCGAGACATGAACGTGGCTGGATGGCTGGAGGCGGCGCGCGCCGATTTTCTGTATGGGTTGCGGCAGTTGAAGTTGAATCCGGGATTCGCAGCCGTGGCGGTTCTTTCGCTTGCCTTGGGCATCGGCGCAAACACTGCGATTTTTCAATTGCTGGACGCCATCCGGCTGCGTGGATTGCCGGTGAAGGAGCCATCGCAACTGGCAACCATCGAGCGAGCAAAAGATTTCTTTACCGCCGGCTCGTATTCATCGAGAGAGCAAGCTTTCACATATGCACAAATGGAAGCGGTGCGGCAGCATAAAGAGGCGTTTTCCGACATGCTCACCTTCTGGCCCACGCGCTTCAACTTGAGCGCCGGCGGCCGCTCCCGCTACGCGGAAGGTCTCTTGGTCAGCTCCAATTACCTGGATGTCCTGGGCGTGAAGCCGATTGCGGGAAGGGGAATCCCAGCGGAAGACGATAAAGTCGCCTGCTCTTCCGCAACGGCTCTACTGAGTTACGGCTTCTGGCAGCGGGAGTTTGGCGGAAATCTGAACGCGATCGGCAAGACCATAAATCTCGATGGCCATCGATTTTCCATCGGCGGAATCACGCCTGCTTCGTTCTTTGGAGTGGAACCGGGACAGCGTTTCGATGTCATGCTCCCGCTCTGCGCCGACAATGTTTTTGCTAAGGACGGCAAAGGACGTGCGTTCAATAAAATTGCTTTTTGGTTGACTCCGATTATCCGGCTCAAGCCCGGATGGTCCGCGGAACGCGCCTCGTCATATATAGATAATCTGTCGCCCGCGATTTTCCGCGACACGCTGCCAACCGAATATAGACCCGGCGAAGCAAAATCCTATCTGAAAAACAGATTCAAAATAGTTTCCGCTAGTGCCGGTGTCTCTTCGCTGCGGGGCGAATACGAAAATCCGCTTTGGATTCTGATGGCGCTTACCGGCTGCGTGCTCTTGATTGCATGTGCGAACCTGGCGAATCTGTTGCTGGCGCGGGCCAGCGCACGTGAGCGGGAGATGGCCGTCCGGAAGGCGGTCGGGGCCTCGCGTCCGCGCTTGATTATGCAGCTCCTCTCCGAAAGCTTGCTGCTGGCGGTAGCGGGTACCGTGCTCGGGTTGGGCGTGGCGCAAGCCTTAAGCCGAACGTTGGTGACCTTCTTGAACGGTGCAAATAACCAGTTGGCAATTCCGTTGAACATCAACTGGCACGCCTTTGGGTTTCTAGCCGGGTTGGCGATCCTAACATGCATTCTCTTCGGACTGGCTCCGGCGATTCGGGCGAGCGGCGGCGAGCCCGCAGCGGCCATGCACGGCGGCCGAAACTCTACTGCCACGCGTGAACGCAACGGCTTGCGCCGGGCTTTGGTCGTATCGCAAGTCGCACTGTCGCTGATTCTGCTGGTTGCGGCCTTGCTATTCACGCGAAGCCTGCAGAAGCTGCTTTCGACGAGTTTGGGGTTCGATTCGCATAATGTGCTGGTGGCAAATGTCACCGCGAGTGGCCCAAGTCTGGACAACGATAAAACCTGGACCGCTTTGTTTCGCGAACTGGGAATGCGTATCGGTTCCTTGAGTACCGTCGCCTCCGACTCTCAGGTCAACTTTACCCCCTTTAGCGGGTCCGGATGGAATGGGAGCGTTCACGCCGACAATGATTCCGCTAAGGCAGGAGGCAAAGAGTCGTGGTTCAACGGCGTGGGGCCGCGATATTTCGCGACCATGAACACCCAATTGCTCGCGGGACGCGAGTTTAACGATCACGATGACTTGAAGGGGTTGAAAGTCGCTATCGTGAACCGGACATTTGCGAAGCGTTTCTTTGGAGGGAGAAATCCGCTTGGAAGAAGTTTTCGGGTGGAAGCGCTCGCGGGTCAATCCGATCAGGTGTATCAAGTCGTAGGGTTAGTTGGGGATACCAAGTACAACGGAATGGACGAAAAAGACCGGAGTATTGCGTTCTTTCCTGTCGCACAGAATCCTGATCCAACAGACAGCCAGACTTTTGTGATTCGCGGTCGAGGATCGCTGGACGCACTGCAGTCCGCGGTTCAGCGCGAAATCGCCGCAGTTAATCCGAATTTGCTCGTCGATTTTCATGTCCTCGATGTCCAGATTCAGGAGTCGGTCTTGCGCGAACGCCTGATGGCCAGCCTGTGTATCGCCTTCGGCATTCTGGCCGGTTGTCTTTCGGCGCTAGGATTATACGGCGTGATGTCCTATATGGTGGCGCGGCGGCGAATTGAAATAGGAATTCGTATGGCGCTAG
>JAICXK010000099.1 GCA_025980435.1 Bryobacteraceae bacterium | reverse complement strand
CCTCCGGCATGAGCTGAAACGATGCGCAGTGTATGTCGCCTTCAAAGCGCGATCCGATAATCCCGACTTTTACCTTGCCTGTGTTCGCCATGGTGGTCTTAAAGCAGCGATGTTATCACCGGGCGGAGGCGGGATGCGGCATTCGATTCAGAGGCAGACGACAAAAGGCGATCGTCTAGTGCTGAAGCAGTCGATATAATCGGAGCGGTGCCTGCGGTCACACAAATCGGCAGCTTGATTGAGAGGCATGAAGGCGTTCAGGGGGGGCGTCCATGCATTGCAGGCACAAGTGTATCTGTGCGTCGAATCGCGCTGTGGCACAAGGCCGGGCTCGTGCCCGAGGAAATTGTCCAAAAGTTCGGGCACCTCTCGCTTGCGCAGATCTACGCTGCTCTGGCCTACTATCATGCGAACCGAGAAGAAATAGAAGCGGATCTTGCTTCCGAGGCTCGCGCTACCGAAGCATTCGAGCAAACCGCTGATTGATCACAGGTTGAATCCATTCAGTGTCTATTTTGATGAAGATGCGATGGATACCGACCTTGTCGGAGCACTTCGGCAACGTGGCGTGCTGATCGTTACACCAATTGAGGAGAATCTAATTGGCAGGACGGACGAAGAGCAGCTTGTGTATGCCTCTGAACGCCGCTGTGTCCTGTATACCTTCAATGTCTCTGATTTCTACTCTCTCCATACCTGTTGGTTGGCCGAGTCACGGCACCATACCGGGCTAATACTCGCGCCACAACAACGCTTCTCTGTAGGCGAACAACTGCGGCGCATCCTGCGCTTGCGTGCAGCGAAATCAGCCGAAGCAATGCGTGATCGAGCCGAGTTTCTCAGCAGGTGGGGCTAGGCCGCACAGGCCGCTTCGCGCTGAGACAGCCAATCTGGTAATCGGCCGGCAGTTTGCCAAGCCGCCCCCACGCTCTACTGCTTCCCCGGCCAGCCACAAAGTGGTATATAGTTGCTACAAGCAGTTGCTCAGTTCACCGCCGCCGCGAATGCCCGGCATTCACTGCGACGCAGTAAGCAGGGGAAAGATGAAGCTTCTATTCAGGTACGTCTGTTTAGTGATAACGGCCCTGGCGCTGTCAGTTTGCGCCTGGGCTCAACAGGGGTCCATTACCGGTTCAGTGAAGGACGCCACCGGCGCGATTGTGCCGAATGCCAGCGTTACGGTTACTAACGTGGAACAGGGATTTTCGCGGGATGTGACCTCAAACGCGAGTGGTGATTACCTGGTTTCCGGCTTGCCTGCCGGGCATTACAACATCACCGCCAAGGCTCCCGGGTTCCAGCAGTACCAGATCAAAGGCATGGTACTACGGGTCGCGGAGAAGGCGCGCGCCGATGCCACGCTCACCCTCGGCGAGGTAAGCACCCAGATTGAGGTGGCCGGCGAGAACGTCGCGCAAGTGCAAACCGAATCTGCCGAATTGTCCGGAATTGTCACCAACAAGCAGATCGACAAGCTGGTGCTGAACGGGCGCAACTTTACCCAGTTGATCACTCTCATTCCCGGCGTTAGCAACCAAACCGGGCAGGACGAAGGCATGGTAGGAGTGGCCGGCAACGTCGGCTACAGCGTGAATGGTGGCCGCACGGAGTACAACAACTGGGAGATCGATGGCGGCGACAATATGGATAACGGCAGCAATTCGACGCTCAACACTTACCCGAACGTCGATGCCGTCGCCGAAGTCAAAGTGCTGACGTCGAATTATGGCGCGCAATACGGCCGGAACGGTTCGGCCACCATCGAGACGATTACGAAGTCGGGCACCCGCGACTTTCATGGCGACCTCTTCGAGTTCGTCCGGAACGACGCATTCAACGCGCGTAATTTCTTCCAGAACAGCGTGCCGGAATACAAGAAGAACGACTACGGGTACACGATCGGCGGCCCGGTCTTCATTCCGAAGCTCTACAATACGAATCGCCAGAAGACATTTTTCTTCTTCTCGCAGGAATGGCGCAAAGATGTTGTTCCGGGGCAGAACTTCAACAACCAGGTTCCTTCGGATGCCGAGCGTGGCGGCAATTTCTCCGATGTCTGTCCTGGCGCGGGAGCGGCAGTGGACACGGGCACATATCCGAATTGCCCGGTGAATCCGGCAACGGGCGGCTACTTCCCGAATAATACAGTTCCTCTCACGCCGCAGGCCCAAACCCTGCTGCCGCTCATCCCGGCAGCCACCGCCGGTTCCGGGTCACAGTCATTTTTCAATGCGGCCCCCGCGCAGGCGACAAACTGGCGCGAGGAACTCGTGCGAGTCGACCAGAACATCACCGACAAGCAGCGATTTTTCTACCGGTTTATCCACGACTCCTGGAACACTGTCCAGGCGACGCCTTTGTGGGGGACCGGCGACTTCCCCACGGTCGGCACGAACTTCGTTGGGCCGGGTGTCAGCATGGTTGCGAACCTGACCTCCACTATCTCTCCCACACTGCTCAACGAGTTTGTGTTCAGCTACACGACGGACCACATTTTCCTGAACGCCACTGGAAACCTTTGGCAACGCCCCAGCGATTTCAATATGCCGGGTATCTTTAATAACGGCTTCCGTGGCACGCTGCCGAACGTGACCATTCAGAACACAGGAGAATACGGCGGCGGTTTTGCGGCCGGGACCGGCTATTTCCCGTGGAACAACGCCAACCCGACCTTCACGTACAGGGACAATCTCACAAAGATTATGGGCAGCCACAACCTGATTATTGGCGCGTACTTCGTGGCCGGCCAGAAGAACGAGGATAACTCTCCGGATGCGCAAGGGTCGCTCACTTTTGACGGCAGCAATAGTTCAGTCAGCACGGGCAACGGATTCGCGGATTTCCTCCTGGGCCGGATCGCATCGTTCGACCAGACGAACATCCAGGCGAAGTATTACAACCGGTACAAGATCCTGGAACCGTACATTCAAGACGACTGGCACGTAACCAAGAAGTTGACTCTCAACCTGGGATTACGAGTCAGCCTGTATGGAACATATAGAGAAAAGTACAAGCAAGCGTACAACTGGGAGCCAGGCAGGTACGATCCTGCACAGGCGCCGATCTACGGTCCGAACGGCCTGATCAGCGGCAATCCGTTCGACGGTCTCGTGCAGTGCGGATCTTCGGGCGTTCCCGCCGGTTGCTTGAAAGGCCACCTATTTAATCCGGCGCCCCGCGTCGGATTCGCGTACGATCCCATCGGTGACGGGAAGACTTCCATTCGCGGCGGCTACGGCATTTTCTTTGAGCACACGAACGGCAACGAAGGGAATACGGAATCACTGGAAAACAGTCCGCCGCTGGTGCAGGACATAACGGAATTCAACCTGCCAACCTACACGAGCATTTACTCGTCAACCACGGTCTCCGGCCCGCTAAATGTGACCTCCATCCCGACTAAAGCGATCTGGCCTTACGTCCAGCAGTGGAACGTTAGCGTGCAGCGGCAGCTCCCGTCGACCACCGTACTTACTGTCGCTTATGCCGGCAGCAAGGGCACGCATCTGACCGATCAACGCGGCATCAATCAGCTATTCCCGGTGCCTGCTTCACAGAATCCGTACTTGCCCGGGCAGGTCATCAGCAGCGCTGATTGCAGCAGTCTCACCGTTAACGGGAATCCTGTAACCGGCCACGCAGCAAATAATCTGAATGTTGCCTGTGGCAATACAGATCCGACCGCTTTCCGGCCGTATCTGGGTTTCAACACCATAACCGGCCTGGAAGATCAGGCAAATTCCAGCTACAACGCGCTGCAGGTTTCCGCGCGACGGAATGTGGGCCACTTGACCATGAGCCTCGCCTATACCTGGAGCCACTCGATTGACGATTCGTCCGATCGCTATGACGGCGGCTTCGTCAATTCGTACGACCTGAGGCGGAGCAGAGCCAGCTCCAATTTCGACCAGCGACAACTGCTGAACATCAGCTACGTGTACGATCTGCCGTTCTTCACCGGCCGCGGTCTCCTCCACTCGATTCTGGGAGGATGGCAGACCTCAGGCCTGGTTACCTTCCAAACCGGCACGCCGTTCAGCATCACTAATGGCGCGTACGGCGATAACGCAGGCGTCGGCAATGGTGTGGGAACAGGTTCCTATGTGGACGTCATCGGTAACCCCAACACTGCGCCGCCTGTCACTGAGGTTACCGGAATCCCCGGACCTTTGCTATACAATCCCGGCGCATTCGCCGAACCGACCGGCTTGACTTTTGGTACCGCGGGCCGCAACATATTGAACAACCCAAGCCGCACGAATTGGGACATGGGCCTGTTCAAGCGCTTTGCGATTACCGAAGCCCGCGCATTTGAGTTCCGCGCGGAAGCGTACAACGTGTTCAACCATACGCAGTGGAACGGCATCAATAGCGATATTTCCTGCTACGCCGGCGCGAACAACTCCGCTGGCGATCCGAGCTGCGTAGCAACGCAAACGTTCCTGCATCCAAGCGCGGCGCATAATCCGCGCATCCTGCAACTCGGGTTGAAGTTCCTGTTTTAACCTGAAGGTGAATGGAGTACCACCCTGAGGCTGGTCCAGATCAGGCACGGCAACGATTAACAGAGCTTCGGGAAACGCTTCTGACTCTGCACAAGGCTCTGCTCGATTCCGAGCGAACCGCGTATGAGATTGTGCACGGGCCGGTCGCGTCGCCCGGAGCTTTTCTACAACTGGTGATCAACGATGCCTGGTTTTCCTGGCTTCGGCCCATTACCACGCTGATCGTACAGATTGATGAATCGCTGGCCGCGAAGAATCCCCCCGCGACGCCGCATGATTTTGAGCAGCTTATCTCAGACATGCGCGCGCTGCTTTCCCCCTCGCGCGAGGCCAACGGCTTTTGGAAGCGGTATTGGGTAGCGGTGCAGCGGGACCCTGCGGTGGAAGTACTGCACAACCAGATGGAACAGGAGCTGGGGTGAGCGGCCTACGGCGCCGCGCTAGACCACCGGTATTCCTCAGGCAACGCTACTAACCCTGCGGTAACCGGATTCCTCTCGATATATCCCCTCACGCGCTCAAATTCCTGATGATTTCGAATCCAATGATCGAAGGACTCCTTCTGCCAGAACGGCAGGCCTGTTCTGCCCAAGATGCGATTCGCCTCTCGGGCTGTGAAGCCCTTTAACGAATGCGTGATCTTCGGCAACTCTGTCAGAGGCGAAAGCAATAGATGCACATGATTGGACATGACCGTCCACGCGTGTAGCCGATAGTGGCCCAGGTTTCGCTCGCCATACTGCAGGGCTTCAATTACGATCTGCGCGATATCGGAGCGGTGCAGCCAGGTCGGGCCGTGTGTAGCTCGATCCAGAAGGCGATCAGGCATACGAAAGCATGGCCGCTGGGCAGGTCTTTGACAGGCATGCGCCGGTGGGCGGGTAGGCTCCCGTGAAGACGCCAGGTGACGAACACGTCTTTGCCTTCGGGTACCCAATGTGGCAGACGGCCATGATAGAAGGACATCTGAAGCAAGAGTGCCGCGGAAAGGCAAAGATGCTCATGGTCACACTGAGCTGACAGTGGGGCCGCCAGTCCTGGCGGCTAGCCGGCCTACTGGCCGGCTTTGGCATGAAGCCGGCATGAAAGCCGGCTCGTCGGCAAGACTGCCGACCCTACATTTTCGTCACCGATACGCTGACACTCCGGTCACCCGCTCGCCAATTACGAGGGTGTGAATATGATCGGTACCCTCATACGTTTTCACGGTCTCCAGGTTGCACATGTGGCGCATGATCGGATACTCGTCCATAATGCCGTTGGCGCCTAGCAGATCGCGGCTGAGGCGTGCGCATTCGAGCGCCATCGCCACGTTATTCCGCTTCAACATCGATATATGCGCGGCCTCCACTTTGCCGGAATCCTTTAGCCTGGCAACCTGATATGCGAGGAGCTGTCCCTTGGTGATTTCGGTAATCATCCAGGCAAGCTTTTCCTGCACTAATTGGTGTCCCGCCAGCGGCTTGTTGTCGAACTGCTTGCGTGCGAGCGTATAGGCGCGCGCGGTTTCGTAGCAATCCATTGCTGCGCCCAGCACGCCCCAGCCGATCCCGAACCGCGCTTGTGAAAGACAGCTCAAAGCAGCCTTTAATCCCTTCGCGCAGGGGAGTTGGTTGTCCTCCGGAATCACGCAATCGGCAAAATGCAGACTCGATGTGACCGAAGCGCGCATGGACAATTTGCCATGAATGTCGCTGGTCGAATAACCCGGCGTCCCCTTCTCCACCAGGAATCCGCGGATACCCTCCGGCGTTCGGGCCCAAACAATCGCCACATCTGCAAGCGATCCGTTGGTAATCCAGGTCTTCTCGCCATTTAGCGTCCAGCCGCCGCGGCGCCTTTCCGCAGTCGCCAGCATGCCTGAGGGATTCGAGCCGAATCCCGGCTCCGTCAATCCGAAGCAACCGATGGCCTCGCCCGATTGGAGTTTCGGCAGCCAGCGTTGCTTTTGATCCTCGGATCCGAACGCCTGGATGGGATACATAACCAGCGCGCCTTGCACGCTCACAAAGCTGCGCAGACCGGAATCGCCGCGCTCCAGCTCCTGCATGATCAGGCCGTACTCGATGTTGTTCATTCCGGCGCAACCGTAGCCTTCCAGATTTGCGCCGAAGAAACCCAGGCTTCCCATTTCGGCGATAAGCTGCTTCGGAAACGCGGCGTTGTTGTAGGCTTCGCGAATAACCGGCAGAACCCGGTCGTCCACGAACTGCCGCGCCGTCTGGCGCACCATCAGCTCCTGTTCGCTCAGGAGCGAATCGAATTGGAGGTAATCGACACCGGGGAAACGGGGCATAACGAGAAGTTCAATCCGTGACGGCTACTACTCTAACAGCCAATCGTGACGCCTGTTTCCATATTGCTGATAGCGTTCATTTTGGCGTTTCCCGTAGCCGCCCAGCAGCCTGGAGATAGCGAGCTGAATCACGCTTACAGCGCTCTGACAAAGAAGGACTACGATGCGGCAGAGAGTGCCTTCCGGGCCGGTCTGGCGAAGCAGCCGACCAATGCGGGAGCCCACAAGGACCTGGCCTACACGCTGCTGAAGACCGGCGATAACGCGGAGGCCAGGGACGAATTCGAGCGCGCTCTCCAGATCAATCCGAAAGACGAGACGGCGGCGCTCGAATTTGCATTTCTGGCCTTTGAGACGAAGAAACCGATTGAAGCCCGTCGCATGTTCGATCAATTGCGGCAGAACGGCACGCCGGCCACGCGGGCAACGGCGGAACAGGCCTTCCAGAATATAGACCGGCCGCTGGCGAGTGGAATTGCCCGCTGGAAGGAAGCCCTGGCTCGTTCTGCAAATCCAAAAGCTCCCTCCACCTTCAGCGCACATTGGGAGTTGGCGCAGCTTGCTGAACTGCGCGATGAACTACCGCTCGCGGCGGAGCAGTATGAGATCTGCCGCGAGATCAAGCCGCAGCTAAGCGAACTGCTCGTGATTCTGGCGCGCGTTTGGCGTCCACTGAATCGATTGGATGAAACCCGTGCGGCGCTTCTGGCCGCTTCCCGCTCCAACGATTCGCGCACCGCCGAACTGGCGCTCGAACAGATGGACCGCCGCTATCCGTACCCGTATGAATTTGTCAATGCATTAAAACTCGATCCGCAAAATGTGACCTTGCGGAAGGAACTAGCGTATCTCTATCTCGCGATGAAGAAGGAGCCGGAAGCCATCGAACAGTTCGAAGAAGTACTGCGTATCGATCCGCGCGACCAGGCAGCCCGAAAACAGTTGAATGCTCTGCGCGGGATCAAGACAAAGGAGGAGATTCCCGCCGCCACGGCTCATCCGGTTGCAACGGATGCCCGGGTGATGGGCTTGAAGAGCTTCGCTCTCGGCTACACGAATGACGCCATTAAATACCTGGAGCAAGCTCATGAGCAGGACCCGAACGATGCGGAAGTAACCCTGAAGCTCGCCTGGGCTTACAACCAGGTGAAAAACGACTCAACCGCGATCCGGTATTTCGACCAGGCCCGGCATGCAGAAGACCCGCGGGTAGCCGCCGAAGCATCCAAGGCGTTTCACACACTCAACGGGGATGTTATGCCGCAGACAACGGTTTGGGCGCTTCCCATGTTTTCCTCGCGCTGGAAAGACGTGTTTACATATGGGCAGGTGAAACGGACCGTGCCGCTGCCCTTCCTGCATGGCGCGAACAAGTTCGTATCCTTTTATGTCTCCACTCGCTTTATCGGAGACCTCAAGAGCAGCCTGCCGACGCATGTGATCGATCCTCAATATCTCTCGGAAAGCTCATTCATCTTCGGCGCCGGAGCATCGACGAAGACATGGCATCATTTCACCGGGTGGGCGGAGGCGGGCGAGGCTGTGAAATACCTGCCCGGGCGGCAGGACATCGGGACCGCAATACCCGACTATCGAGGCGGATTGAACTTCGCCAAAGGCTTCGGCCAACTACTAGGCAGCCGCTCGCCGGGATGGTTTTACGAAACCACCGGAGACGCAATTTACGTCAGCCGCTTCGATAAAGACTGGCTGTTCTATTCACAGCACCGGGCCGGGCGCACGTTCCGGGCCGGCGAAAACGAATCGTTCCAAGCGCTATTCAACGTGAACTACGTGCGCGATATGAAGAACCAGTACTGGGCCAATACAGTCGAAATGGGTCCTGGAGTCAAGGTGCATTTGGCCTGGATGCCGCCCAACGTCTACTTCGCCACCGACCTGCTTCGGGGCGTCTACACGAACAATCAGTACAACCCGAGGCGGCCCAATTACAACGACGTTCGGGTGAGCTTCTGGTACGCAAGAACAAAATGAAGCGAAGCGCAACTCTTCTGGCTCTGATCGCCGCCCTCGCGTGCGGCTGCCGTGCAGCCAGCTTCCGGACGGATGCGGCGGACGATCATCCGTGGCAGAAAATCCTCGGCGCGATCGGCATCAGCGAAGGCTCGGGCGCCCAGGCGGACATTCTGATTGCAGGCCCGGAATCGAAAGCCGATCTCGCGGCCGTGGCGGAGCATCATATAGTGATCATCGAGGGCACGGGCGCGGCGGCTCAGGGCCTTGGGATTTCGCCAAAGCCGGAACCAGTATCTGTCCGCCAGATCTGCGATGTGCATGGCCCGAAGATGCAGATCATCTGGGAACAGGGCGTCGAAGTTCCCGCCGTGACCCTTCCTGCCGGGTTCGAAGTCTTTGCGCGCGAGAAGTGGAAGGGAATTCCCGTCCTGGCGGGCAAGCGCATGCCGCACGGCGCCATTCTGTGGATCGCAACTTCGCCGGGCGCTTCCGGATTTGAGCGCTATCCATACCTGCTGCACGCGCTGGTAGACCTGGGCCTCCCGATGCCCGCGCAATCGACCGGGATCTGGGCCTTCTTCGATTCTTCGTATCGCATCCGTGCCGACGTGGATTATCTGGCCCGGCGTTGGCGGCAGGCCGGCATCGGAGCCCTGCACGTAGCGGCCTGGCACAATGTCGAGCCCGATCCGGTTCAGGACGAATTTCTCAAACGCCTGATCGCAGCCTGTCATCGCAACGCAATTCTGGTGTATGCGTGGATCGAATTGCCGCACGTCAGCGAGAAGTTCTGGGCGGACCACCCCGAGTGGCGCGAGAAGACCGCAGTTGGACAAGATGCGCAGCTCGATTGGCGGAAGCTGATGAATCTGCAAAACCCGGATTGCCGAAAGGCCGTCGCAAGCCAGATCGGAGGCCTTCTTCAAAGATTCGATTGGGACGGCGTGAACGTCGCGGAGTTGTATTTCGAATCGCTGGAAGGAGCATCGAATCCTGCGCGCTTCACGCCGATGAATGACGACGTGCGCCGCGAGTTCAAAGAGATTGCCGGTTTCGACCCGAAGCTGCTGTTTGAACCCGGTTCGGCTTACGCGGCGGCGATGCATCCGCAAGCGCTTCGCAAATTCCTGGATTATCGGGCCGTGCTGGCCTCGCGCATGCAAGCCGAGTGGCTGGATGTGATCGACCGGTCGAAAGCCCAAAAGCCTTACCTCGATGTTGTCCTGACGCACATCGATGACCGGTTTGAGCCGGATATCCGCGATGCGCTCGGCGCGGATGTTGCCCGCAGCCTGCCTCTTATTCGCGCTCACAGGAGCACCTTGCTGGTGGAAGATCCCGCCACGCTGTGGAGCCTCGGCCCGGAACGGTATGCAAAGCTGGCGGAGAAATATCGCGAGCTTACGCCCGATCGCAGCCAGATCGCTGTCGATATCAACGTAGTGGACCGTTATCAAGACGTGTACCCGACCAAGAAGCAGACCGGAGTCGAACTGTTCGAACTGGTGCACCAGGCTGCTGTTTCGTTCTCGCGCGTAGCATTGTACTTCGAGAATTCCATCGAGAAGCAGGATTTGAAGCTGCTGCCTGCCGCGGCCAGCACCGCTATCGTGCAGGCGGCCGGGCCGGACGGGCTCGATGTAGTGGCTTCCGAGCCTACGCGTATTGCATGGCAAGGCCCAGTGGAAGTGGATGGCAAGCCTTGGCCGTTACAGAGCCGCAGCTTCGTGCTCGCGCCCTGCGGGAAACATAGGCTTACTCCGGGCGTTGAGCCGCCAGCCGTCAGGATCGCGGACTTCAATGGTCAAGTACAGTCGTCCATCGCACTAAAAGATTCCGTGGAATTGGCCTATAGTACCCGCAGCAGGGCCATTGCGGTGCTTGCCTCGCCCGTAATGGCCATTGAGGTGGACGGGCAGCCGTTCCCGGTCTCCCCCTCTGTTCTATTGCCCGCCGGCCAGCACCTGGTGACTTTCAAGCGTTAGGCCGCCCTGCTCCCGGAAACGCTGCAGGAAAACCTGCTCGTCGGATGCGTTGAGGCTCTTAATCGCGTCGGTAACCAGTTCTACGCGCGCGCCCATTTCCAGCAGGCCAAAAGCTACCGATTGCACGCAATATTCGGTAACCACACCGTAGAGGACATACCGGTCCGCATTCACCGAATCGAGCAGCGGCCGCAGGCGGGGATTCGCGAAGGCATTGATCTGCTGCTTTTCGAAGATAATCTGCGGCGGGTCCGCTCCGGGTGCGAGAGTGGCCGCGACCTTCTGTTGTCCGGCCGTACCTACTATGCAGTGCGGCTTCCAAACCTTGAATTCGGGGTCATCCTCGCTATGCGCATCCACCGTCGAGATGATCTGTATATGGTTGGCCGCTGCGAACTGCGTTAGGTAGATCAATTGCCTGGCGATCTCTTCGGCGCCCGGAACCGCCAGCGCTCCGGCGGGGTAGACGAAATCAAGCTGCGTGTCTACGTCGAAGAAGACGGTCTTCACGATTTCAGTATCGCTAAACCTGCGATTGCAGTTCGCGCGATGCTTCGGCCCCGGGTAATCCCGGTATCTCGATTACGGGCCGGACTTCCACCGTACCGACGCGGGCTCCCGGAATCCGGCTGGCGATGCGGATGGCTTCGTCGAGATCGCTTGCCTCCACCAGGAAGTAGCCGCCCAGATGCTCACGCGTTTCGGCGAACGGGCCATCGGTTACCAGTTTTTTGCCATCTCGCACGCGAACACTCGTGGCCGTAGAGGTGGGGTGCAGCGGAGCGGCGGCGAGATAGTGTCCGCTCGCGTAGAGATCGTGCGTGAGCTGTGTGGATTCCTGGTAACAGTGCTCCCGCTCGCTATCGCTTAAGGCGTTCTCTTCCATGTAAATCAGCAGCATGTATTTCATTTGTATAGCTCCATCGGCTCGTCAAACCATGGCTCCATCCTTGCCGGCAATTCTACGGAGAATTCCCGTTTGCCCGGCATGATAGGCCTGATGGAACAATATCGTATTTAACAATGACCGGACTGTCTCATCCGGATTGCCGGTCGGGGAAAACGGCGCCGGACCATCGAGAGCCTTCGAACGGAGAGAGATGAGCCCGGCATCGACACGCGCGGCCGACTCGTCCCAAGCTGACAGGAGTTCGGAGAGGTCGCAAGCTTCCGCAGAATCCTTGATCGGAAGACTGCATCGATCATACCGCTGCAGAGCGCTTGCCTTGAGCACCGGCCATTGTTCCAGCATCGGCAGCACGTGCTGGTAAATGCAGACCAGGTGGCCCACTACCCAGTTCAGACAGTTCCCCGCGGGCTGAGGCTGAATCAGGCTGTCGGCTTGCGTCAACCCATTGGTATTGAGCCGCACGATCCGGTGAATCAGGCGGGCGCTGTGCCGGAAAATTTCGATTTCGCCGCTGCCTTCGGCCTGGCCATCCAGCGAAGGGCCGCGAGTGTCAGTGTTTGTCATGATTGACTTCTCCATAGATGTGTCGAACGGCAGGCGGGCAATTCGACACCGGCTGGCGGAAAATCTATTTAGAGATTATGTACGTGGAAACCGACCGGGCTATTGAGGAGGTGTATCGCGCCGATTGGGGTCGGATTCTGGCCGCGCTGATTCACCAGTTCAACGATTTCGAACTCGCAGAGGAAGTAGCCCAGGAAGCCTTTGCGGCCGCCGTGGATCAATGGCGAACCGGAGGCGTTCCGGAGTTGCCCCGCGCCTGGATTATTCAAACGGCCCGCCATAAGGCGATCGACCGGGTACGGCGGCGCAAGCGGTTTACCGAAAGTGTCCAAGCCTTGTCCGTTTTGAACCCGGCGGTGGAAGAGCCGGGGTACGATACCGAAGCTATCGGTGACGACCGGTTGCAGTTGATCTTCACCTGCTGTCACCCGGCGCTTGCGCCGGAGGCGCAGGTTGCGTTGACCCTTCGAACTTTGGGCGGCCTCGAAACGGACGAGATCGCGCGGGCATTCCTCATTTCGCCGGCGACCATGGCGCAGCGGCTGGTCCGGGCGAAACGCAAGATCCGCGATGCCGGGATTCCTTATGCCGTGCCCGGAGTAAGCGAAATGCCGGAGCGGATCGACGCTGTTCTGACGGTAATTTATCTGATTTTCAACGAAGGCTACACGGCGACTCGCGGGGAACCGCTCATCCGGGCCGATCTGTGCGCTGAGGCCATTCGTCTTGCCCGTCTGGTACGGGCCCTGATGACGCCGCCGCCTCCGGAAGCGAGCGGGCTGCTGGCTCTCATGCTGGTTCACGATGCCCGGCGGGATGCCCGCCTCGATGAAAACGGCGATCTGATCACTCTCGAAAAGCAGGACCGGAGCCGCTGGGATCGGGCGCAGATCCAGGAAGCCCTGCCGCTGGTGGAGGAATCGCTTCGCGGCGATCCAGGGCCGTACGCCATCCAGGCCGCCATTGGGGCGCTGCATTGCCAGGCCGAGCGAGCTCAGGAGACGGACTGGCGCCAAATCCTCCAACTATACGATCTGCTGGAACGGCAGCAGCCTTCGCCCATTGTGTCGCTGAACCGTGCCGTCGCGGTCGCGATGGTTCACGGCAACCGGCCCGCACTCGCGCTGATCGATGCCCTCGCCGGAGCGGGCGATCTGGATGAGTACCATTTGCTGCACGCTACTCGCGCCGACTTGCTGCGCCGCCTCGGAGCCTCCGGGGAAGCCGCAAAGAGTTACACACGCGCGCTTGCCTTAGTTACGAACGATAGCGAGCGGCGCTTTCTCGAACGGCGCTTGAGCGAAGTTCAGCAGGTGCAATAGCCGCCGAGGGCGGGGCGGCGTAGCGGGCGCTGCTCTCAGAACGGGACAACGATCAAACCTGGGATCTTCTGGAAATGACGCACGTTACCGGTGAGTACCGCATACCCCTGTTCGATCGCTGCAGCAGCGATCATTAGATCGCTAAATGGCAACACGTTGCCCTTTGCGGCCTCCTGCCCTTCGATCTGACCGACCAGCCAGCCCGTTTGTTTGGTAATCGGATGAACCGGAACCAAGCTCACCAGTTCCTCAATGTACTGACGGCGGCATTGTCCGCTTTCGGGGGTCTTCGCACGATAAATACCGTGTACAAGTTCGGCGACAGTCACCGGAGAGAGTGATAATTCCAGCGGACCGTACGCGCTAAAGATGCCTCCTATGAGATCTGGAACCGACTGTCTCTTACGTTCGGCGACGATTGCGGCGCTGGAGTCCAGCACTAATCCCAAGAGGGCGGGTTCCATGCTTGCTGGTGGCTGGTAATGATTTCTTCGAGATCTTTGCCGAAGTCTTCATCTAGCATCACAGTGGAGTTGCGCTGTTTGGCTTCACGCAGGATGTCGGTAATTGGCCGGCCGCTGCGATGGGGCGAACTGATAACGGCAACCGGCCGGTGGTCTTCCCGCTCAATGATAACTTCGTTGCCTCGTTCGATCTTTTCCAGCACGGCACGAACGTCGCGAGCGAGTTCGGCTTCTGTGATGCGGACCGTCGCCATACCTCCGATCATAGCGGCTTCTGGTCAACTTAGCCTTCGCGACTAAGGCGGGGAGCAGTTCGGCTTTGGGTTGCTATCCATCCCGGGTGAGGTGTAACCCTTAAAGCCGTGCGAAGTACCGTCCAGTGAATCTTTTACGGATCAGGCCCGTTTTCAAGTCGCAGATCGAACTCCCACGACGACGGAAACGGAATGCTCGCTGGATCAAACTGGAGGCGTTCAGATGTGAGGATAGTCGAAAGTACGCTGAACACCTGCCTGAGCAAACCGGATCCCCTGACGGTGGCTTCGGAGTGCCAAGCCTGGGCGAACGCGTTTGAATTCGCGATGCCCTTAATCGAATCCAGGACCTAAGCGCGAGATGATCCTTCTGGGTCGATAGCCCGGCCATCCCCATACGGAATTATTCGCTCGTGCGCTTTTCTCATCAAGACTTTGATACCCCCATCGAAGCGGCGGCTAGTGGCTTTTGCGAATCTGGTACAGATGCCCAGCAAGCCCTTTCGCTTTCAGACCCGCATCCGATTCATTGACACCGACGCGAGCGGCCGTATCCACTACACCGCCATGTTCCGCTATTTCGAATCGGCTGAGATTGAATTCATGCGCTCGCTGGGAGTCACGTACGGCGGACGGGTGCTCGACTTTCCGCGCGTACACGCGGAGTGCGATTTCTTTGTGCCGATCGTCCACGATGACCTCATCGATATTGAAGTATGCTTGACAAAGCTTGGGCGGTCTTCCGGCCGCCTGGAGTTTCGGACACTGAAGGAGGGCAAACTGGCGGCTAAAGGCGTAGTGGTGATCGTCTGCGTGGATAAAGAGAAGCAACGGGCAGTTCCCATTCCGGCTGAGCTTCGGGCGAAGCTGGAAGCCGTGCTCTGCGAGATGGAAGAACACCAGAGGTGAATGGTGGAAATTCCCGCGGCAATTCGTGCAAAGGCGAAAGGCGGATCGTTCCTCATTGAGGACAGCGCGCCCGAAGACATCTTCGCCCCCGAGGACCTGAACGAAGAGCAGCTCGCGATCGCGCGCACCGCGCAGGATTTCTATAACAAAGAGATTGAACCGAACCTGGAGGCCATCCGGCACCAGGAGCCCGGCGTCGCCGTCCGGGTGCTGAAGAAGTCGGCCGAGCTGGGGCTTACCGGTATCCTGATTCCCGAGCAATATGGCGGGATGGAGCTAGACCTGATTTCTTCGCTGGTTGCGAGCGAGCAATTAGGGCGGGATGGATCATACGCCGCCTGGCATGGGGCGCACACCGGAATTGGAACCCTGCCGCTGCTCTTTTTTGGGACCCCGGAGCAAAAGGCGAAATACCTGCCAAGGCTGGCGAACGCAGAGATGGTGGCGGCCTACGCGCTAACAGAGCCGCAAGCCGGGTCGGACGCGCTGGCGGCGCGCACCCGAGCGGATCTGAGCCCCGACCGCACGCACTACATTCTGAACGGCCAGAAGATGTGGATCACCAACGGCGGCGCGGCGGACCTGTTCACCGTGTTTGCCAAGGTAGGCGGCGAAAAGTTCACGGCCTTTCTGGTTGAGCGCAGCTTCCCAGGAGTCAGCAGCGGTGCTGAAGAGAAGAAGATGGGGATCAAGGGCAGTTCCACCACGGCGGTTTATTTCGAGAATGTTCCGGTGCCGGTGGAGAACGCGCTGGGCGAGATCGGGCGCGGGCACGTGATTGCCTTCAACATCCTCAACCTCGGGCGCCTCAAGCTGGGCGCGCTCGCGGTGGCTGGCGCGAAAGACATTCTGGCGATCAGCGCCAAATACGCAAAGGAACGCAAGGCGTTCGGCTCTCCGATTGCTAATTTCGGCGCCATCCAGCACAAGCTCGCCGAGATGGCGATTCGCATCTATGCGGCGGAATGCGTGGCGTGGCGAACGGCCGGGCTGATTCAGGCCGGCGCAGCGGATGGGATGCTCAAGGCCGCCGAAGAGTACGCGGTTGAATGCTCCATCGTTAAGGTCTACGGATCGGAAGCGCTGGATTACGTCGTGGACGAAGGCGTGCAGATCCACGGCGGGTACGGCTTTCACCAGGATTACGCCGTGGAGCGCGCCTATCGCGATTCGCGCATTAACAGGATTTTCGAAGGTACAAATGAGATCAACCGGCTGCTGATCACGGGTATGCTGCTGAAGCGGGCCGCGCGCGGGCAGCTTGGCCTGATGGCGGCAGCGCAGTCGGGTTTGGCAAATCTGCAGGCCGGAAAGATTGAGGCTG
>JAICXK010000322.1 GCA_025980435.1 Bryobacteraceae bacterium | reverse complement strand
GAGATGGATTACACGGCAGACCGGTTGCGCGAACTCGCCCCCGAAGCGGAGAAAGCAGGAGTGATTCTGGGGCTGGAAGACACCATTTCGGCGGAAGACAACGTGCGCATTATGGATCGTTCGCGGGCGGAAAACGTTAAGGTCTATTACGACGTAGGCAACTCAACGGTAGCCGGGTTCGATGTCGTAAAAGAGATCCGCTGGCTTGGAAAAGACCGCATATGCCAGTTTCACCTGAAAGATAATCCGCACTATTTGGGCGAGGGTAAAATTCAATTCACGCCTATTATGCGCGCGATTCGCGATATCGGATTCTCAGGTTTCGCGAACCTCGAAACAGACGTGCAGCCGCAGGATTTGGATGCGGGGCTGCGCCGCAATCTGGCCTATATTCGCCAGATCATGGGCCGAGCGTGAAACTCATCAGATCAATGCCTGGTTTGACTCGCCTCACAGCCATCTTCCTCTTCACTCTCTCGTTGCCTTTGATCGCCGCTCCGCAGCAGTTCGACGTAGTGATCCGAAACGGGCACATCATCGATGGGACCGGGTCCCCATGGTACTCGGCCGATATCGGTATTCGGAATGGACGGATTGCGGCGATAGGCTCTTTCCCAAACGCTCACGCCAAGGCAGTGATCGACGCGGCCGGACTCGTGGTCGCGCCTGGATTCATCGATATGCTCGGCCAATCGGAGCTGTCGATGCTGGTGAACCCGCACGTTCCGTCGAAGATCTTTCAAGGCATCACGACCGAGATTACGGGCGAAGGCGGCTCGATTGCTCCAATGGACGAACGCATCCTCTCGGCGGACCGGTCCGGCTTCGAGCACTACGGAGTTGCGCCCGAATGGACGACGTTCGCCGGATATTTTAGACGCCTGGAACGGCAGGGTATGGGAATCAATCTTGCCAGCTATGTCGGGGCCACGCAGGTTCGCCGCATGGTGCTGGGCGAAGAAGATCGTGCGCCGAGCGCTTCGGAACTGGAGCGCATGAAGTCGCTGGTAAGGCAAGCCATGCAGGAGGGAGCCATGGGCGTTTCTACCTCGCTTCAGTATGCGCCTGCTCCGTACGCCAGCACGGAAGAGTTGATTGCCCTCGCTGCCGAGGCGTCGAAGTTTGGCGGCATCTACGCGACGCATATGCGCAGCGAGGGAGACACCATCGATCAGGCGCTCGATGAGGCGTTTCGCATCGGGCGCGAAGCTCGTATCCCGATTGAGATCTGGCATCTCAAAGCCGCGGGAAAGCGGAATTGGGGACGAATGCCCGAGATCGTGGACCGAATCGACAAGGCGCGCGCATCGGGTGTCGATGTGGAAGCGGACACGTATGCATATACGGCCTGGTTCAACAGCTTTTCGGCGTTTATACCGCCTTGGGCGCACGCAGGCGGCGATGCGAAGATGATCGCGCGCTTGAAAGATCCCGCAACCCGCGCGCGTATCCGAAAGCAGATGGAGACGGACAGCAAGGGGTGGGACAACGAGTGGCAGGAGATTCCCGGGCCGCAGGCGATTCTCGTCAGCGTTGTCCAGAATCCGAAGCTGCTGCAGGATCAGGGCAAAACCATCGCGGAGATTGCAAAAGCGGAGAACAAAGATCCGATCGATACCATTTTCGATTTGCTGATTGAAGATCCTGGCATGTCGGTCGCGGTGTTCGGCATGTCCGAGAAGGATGTCGCATACGCGCTCAAGCAGCCGTGGGTGTCGGTGGACAATGATTCGCAAGGCACGGCTCCCACCGGGATGCTCGGTAAAGAACATCCGCATCCGCGGGCCTACGGGACGTTTCCCCGCATCTTGCGCAAATACGTGCGCGATGAGAAGCTGTTGAGCCTGCCCGACGCTATCCGAAAGTTCAGCGCGCTGCCGGCGCAGCGCATGCGGCTGGCCGATCGGGGCGTGCTGAAAGCCGGCATGTGGGCCGACGTGGTAGTGTTCGACCCGGACCGGATTCACGATGTGGCGACTTTTGAGAAGCCAAATCAGTTGTCTGTTGGAATGGAGTACGTACTGGTGAACGGAGTTCCGGTTATCGCTGCAGGCAAAATGACAAACGCGCTTCCCGGAAAAGTGCTTCGCGGGCAGGGCGCTCAGGAAAGGAATAGAGAACATGAATAACTTCCCTCGGAGGAGAGGGTTTCTACGGTCTTTAGGGGCGGCCGGCGCATTTCTTACCGGCGGCGCTGTATCCGGAGCGCAGCCGTCCACCGGAACTGCATCCGGAATCGAAACCGTTCCGGACTATGCCCGGCTGCAGAACCACCGCGCCCTCAAACAATCCAGCTACGACCGAACCGGAGGCAATCGCGATTTCTGGCCGATCGCTCCGGGCCAAACCAAGGAGGTGTTTCAGGCCGACGGTCCCGGCATCATCACGCACATCTGGTTCACCATCAATGCGAAGAGCGAACACCACTTGAAAGAACTGGTGATGCGCATCTACTGGGACGGCAATGCGAAGCCCAGCGTCGAAGTACCGGTCGGCGACTTTTTCGGGCTGAATCTCGGCGAGTATTTCCTTTATCAATCGGCGTTTTTGAACTGCTCATCGGTGAAGGCGCTGAATTCGTATTTCGCCATGCCCTTCCGCCGCTCGGCGCGGATCACGATCAACAACGATGGCCAGCAGCCGGTGGGATCGTTCTATTCGAATATCGACTATCAGCTCGTGCCCTCGCTTCCGGCAGACGCTCTTTATTTTCATGCACAGTACCGCCAGGCCGCGCCGGTCCATGCGGTTACGCCAGCCACTGAAACCAACCTGGACGGCCGCAACAACTACGTCTTTTTTGACTGCCGCGGAAAAGGGCAGGCAATGGGCATCACTCTCGGAGTTATCCAAAACTCCGACCATTGGTTCGGGGAAGGGGACGAGATGATCTTCATCGACGATAATTCCAAGCCTACGATTAACGGCACCGGAACCGAAGATTATTTCTGCGGCGCATGGGATTTCGGGGGAGGGAAGTTTCCCTTCGCGAATCTTTACAACGGCGCACCCTATATGCTTCTTCCCGAGCTCACGAACGGGCGCTATTGCCTCTATCGCTGGCATGCCGATAACCCGATTGCATTCCAGCAGTCTTTGAAATTTACGATCGAGCACGGCCACGCGAACGACCGCTCCGATAACTACTATTCGGTTGGTTACTGGTATCAATCGGAGCCGTTCACGGATTTTCCGGAGTTGCCGGCTGTGGGTGACCGAATTCCGGTTTTGAAGGTAAGCTAACGAGTAGTCATTTGCGTCCCGACCTGCCGGGCGACGCGCCCGGCGCAGGGCACGGCCCTGCCCCACAAAAGTTGTGCGGTTGTAGTGTCAAATAGTTCTGCGCGGCCTTGATCTGTGGCAGATCGCGGTCGGCATTCGACCACGCGTCCAGGAAGTCGCGATAGGCGTTCGCCGCTTCTTCTTTCTTGCCCTGCTTGTCCCACGCCAGCGCGATTCCGTAGAGCGCCCAGCCGGAGCGCGGCCGCTGCGCAAGCGCATTCTGAAACGCCTTCCGCGCATCGTCGAACTTGCCTGCCCGAATGCAGGCCATTCCCAAGACCTCCATTGCCGGCCGCGAGTACTGCGGCGGCTCCGAATAACCCAATTGCTTCTCCTGCTTATCCGCCTGTTCCAACAGCTTGCGGCCGGCATCCAGATCGCCCTTGCCGGTCGCCAGGTTGCCTCTTAGTTCGAGCGAGGCAGTGCCCAGGAGCTTCGTTGCCTGATCCCGTTCGGGCTTATCGCGATCCTTTACTTCCTCTTGCGATATGCGCCAGAGCAGGGCGTCCAGCAGGTTCGAATCCTGTTCCGCTTCGCTGAGCTGGTTCTCATCCACAGCTTTCATTCCGCGTGCGTATTGAATCAGTCCATCCCGGTAGGCGCGTGCCCAAACGCTTACCTTGTCATCGGGCACGCCGAACTGCATCGGATGGTCGATCACTTGATCCCACTTGGCAAAGCGAATGGCAAGCCTAGCAGGAGCGCTGCCAATCTGCAGCACGTAGAACCAGGGATTACCGGAATGGTCCGGATCGTTTGCAAGTCCGGCGAGGGAGCGCGCGTGCTCCTTGGCTTCCACGTATCGACCCTCTTCGGCGCAGTCGGCGATCAGGTACGCGATATTGTGAGCGTAGTTCCAATCATCATGTGGCGAGACGTGCTGTTTGGCCATGTAGTCCTGGTCAACGCGCAATGCCTGTAAGAAGGTTTGGCGCGCGCGCTCGTAATCGCCTGTACGGTAAAAAATGTGCCCGGGCATGTGAACCATGTGGCCGGATGCCGGAGCAAGCGCCCCGAGGATATCGGCGCTTTGTAACGCCCGTTCGGGGTGATCGGTAACCTCCATGGCGTGTATCCAATAGTGATTCGCTGCCGCATTGTCCGGATAGTCCTGAAGCAGGTCTCGCAGCATAGCCTGACCGTAGAGCGTGCCAGGGCGCGGATCGCCTTTCTCGTTATATCCATGTCCTCTGGACAGTGCGTACAGCAATTTCGCTTCGACATCCTCGGGATAATGCGCAATCAGCGCTTCCATCTCCTTCGCGAACGCCCGGTCTGCTTCGTCGCCTTCTTTATCCTCGGCCGCGGCGTACGCCCGGATGTACCGCTGCTCGTGATCGGAGGCTTTACCGGCGAGTTCTTTCGCCTTGGCGAGTTCCTTCTTGGCCTGTTCGGCATTACCGCCGCGAAAATCCAATGCCTGACTCAAACCCCAGTGGCACATCGCGCAGTCCGGATCCAGGCGCGCTGCCTGCTCGAACGCCCGCAGCGCTTCGTGATCCCAGAAGCAATGCAACAGTGCAAGGCCCTGATCAAACCAAACCTGCGCGTCGGCTGACTTCGTGGTAATCGCGATATGCGCGCTGCCGACCCCTTTCATGTGCTGCGGCGCCGGCAGCTTAGCCATATCGACGCCCGAGTCGTTCGGCGGCGGACCGTGATGGTGCGTTTGCGCCAGCGCGCAGGCGCAAGCCAGCAGGACAGCAAAGTACTTCATTTCCGGTGGAATGATTCTACCGAATTTGGAAAACGTCGGGAGGAGTCCCGACGCGGCGGCGAAAAGTCGCCGCGCCACCATTAAGCGGTTCCGGGTGGGGATTCGGGGCAGAGGGGATGACTTAAGAGCAATTTTGCGGTGTAACGACGGGGAAGGCGAATGAAGTCCTGACCG
>JAICXK010000120.1 GCA_025980435.1 Bryobacteraceae bacterium | reverse complement strand
GGCCTCCCGTGGAATCTGCGATTCCGCTTCCGCCCAATTCTTGCGGTCGAGCGCCTCCAAGACTCCGGGAAGCGGTTTCGCCTCGTATCCGGTATATGCTCCGGGAGCGTAGATCATATTCTTGAACCACGGTCTGCCGGGGAGCCCTGCGGGATCAGTGAGCGCCGGGCCGCTTTCGATCAACAGATGATTCAGACGCTTGAGAACCTCCGGAGGCAGCCCAACTCCCTTGGATTCGGCCTTCGCCAAAGCCTTTTCCAAACGCGCCGCGCTGGACGACAGATCGGCTGTCGCATTCTCCAGAGGGGCGAAGTTGAAATATGGCGGTACCGTTTCCGCGGGCGGCGTCTGAAGCGGGTGTCGAGGATCGCTGGTTGCCCTGAATACGCCATCTTCGATTTGACGATTTCGCTCGCGAATACTCTCCTGATCTGCCTCGAGCACCCTCTGAACATTCTCCAGATATCCATGTACAGTATCGGCAAACGCGGTGAAATCGAATGGCAGGAGATCCGCATCCGCAAGACGCATTGCAGCGGTTCCCACCATCTGCGATTCGGCGCGGCCGTAAACAAAATCGGGATCGCCGAAATGCGTATACCAGTAGAAATCATCGTAGGCGGAATGGTAGATACCGCCGTGCGATTCGCCGCCAAAGCCGATGTCGGCGGAGGGAATGCCCAGGTGGTGAATAAATGCCGTGTAGTCTGATCCGTCGCCCAGCGCGCCGATGTGCAGGTCGGGGCGGTTCCGAATCTTGTCGCGGTCTTCGGCGGTACTGGCGTGCGCAATCTCATGATCTCGCAAACGTTGCCACACAGATATGTTCTTCTCCGGGTCTGTCACGTCTCGCGCAACCGCGTTGATGAATTTCTCAAGTACATGCGCACCGTCTACGCCCAGATAGCCTCTGCCGTTGGTATCGCTATTGAGGTAGGCGACCGCGTGCTGGCCCAGTTCGTCGGTATGCGCCTCCACCCATTCGGTCGACCCAAGCAGCCCGGGCTCTTCCCCATCCCAGGCGCAATAAATGATGGTCCGCCTCGGCTTCCAGCCTTGTTTTGCAAGCTCCCCAAACGCCCGCGCCTCTTCCAGCAGCGCGACCAGTCCCGCCACGGGATCTTCCGCGCCGTTCACCCATGCATCGTGATGATTTCCGCGCAAAACCCACTGGTCGGGTAGCTCGGACCCCTGCATCTTCGCAATCACGTTGTAGAGCGTCTTCTGATCCCAGTTCGAGCTCACCTTCAGGTGAACCTTTGCCGGCCCCGGACCAAAGTGATACGTCAGCGGTAGCCCGCCCCGCCAGTTTGGAGGAACAACTCGGCCCTTTAATGCCTTTAACAAGGGCTGCGCATCCGCATAGGAGATAGGTAGCACTGGAATTTTCGTGATCGTCTGCGCCTCTTTAAGCGTTAGTCGCTTGGCGTCCGGTGTAGATGCGATACCGGGCGTCAGCGGATCCCCGGGATACTCCGTATCCATTACGCTCCCGCGTTGAATTCCATCCGGAGGGCGGAACGGCCCATGCGGAAAGATGTCCCCGCTCACGTAGCCATCATCGCCGGGATCGGAGTAGATAACGCAGCCGATCGCCCCGTGTTCGGCCGCTACTTTCGGCTTCACGCCCCGCCAGCCATGGCCGTAGCGAGCGATCACAATCGCGCCCTTGACCGAGATGCCGTATCGTGCCAGTTGCTCATAATCATCCGGCATCCCGTAGTTCACATAAACCAGAGGAGCGGTAACGTCGCCATCAATCGAATACGCGTTGTATCCGGGAAGCTGTTCGGCGGTTTGAGAAGACGTTGGATCCTCCGGAATGGGTGGCTCGGTGAGCTTTGCCGCAAATTTGCGCGGCTCAAGCATTTCCAACTTGTTCTCCTTGGGAGTAGGGAACAGCACGTCGAAGGTTTCCATGTGAGCGTCCCAGCCCCATTCCCGGAACTGCGACAGAATCCATTCCGCGTTCTCTTTGTCGTACGGCGAACCGACATGATGCGGATGCGCGGTCAGGCGTCGCATATCCTCGCGCTGCCGGTCGGGCGACGGCAGGGCGCGAAACTTCACTTCCCACTCGCGTTCCGTCTGGCTGGATTTCGTACTGTAGCCATCCAGTGCGTTCTGATCGGGCGCCGCATAGCCTGCGCACAGAACCATGGCCCCGCAGATGCTCATCGCAAACTTAAGCTTGTTCATTTCTTTGCAATCGCCGCTTCACAGCGTTTTTACTCTTTTTTAACTCAGCGCCATTCTGGGCCGGCGTATGGATGACTTCGCAAGTCCTATAATCGTGTTAATTTGCTTCAATCCCGGGGAGCCCAGGCCAGCAGCCTTACAGCCCCGGTTCCAAATTTACTTTCTTTAGGGTCAGCCAATGCAGAGACTACGAATCTTATCAGCAGTAGTTTTGCTTTCCTTCCTGTGCATAGTTTGCATCTCCGCGCAGGACACAACCGGCAAGATCACCGGCCTGGTGACAGATCCGACCGGCGCTATCGTGCCGAACGCGGCTGTTACGGTCACTAATGTCGCAACAAACATCACCCACTCGACCACTACGAACTCTGCGGGTCTCTACCAGGTGCTTCAGTTGCCGATTGGTCTGTATCGGGTCACTGCGCAAGCGCATGGTTTTGAGGTGACCACCATCGCCTCAAAGACAGCCCTGCAAATCAACCAGACTCTTCGCATTGACGTGCAGCTTCAGGTCGGCAAGGTCAGCGGCGAAGTTACCGTGGAAGCGAACTCAACTCAGGTCGAGACCGAAAACTCAACTATCGGCGCAACGGTCAGCGGGCAGGCAATCTTCGAACTGCCGCTCAATGGGCGCGACACCCTGGATCTCCTGAAGACCCAGCCCGGCGTAAGCGCGACGAATCCCGACTCAGGCGCGGCGGGGGCCTACAGCATTGGCGGAATGCGGACCGACTCCGTGACCTACCTGCTGGACGGCGGCTTAAATAATGATCTCTTGGGAAACGAGGCTGTAGCGGATCCCAACCCCGATGCCGTGGCCGAGTTCAGAGTGCTGGTAAATAACTATGGCGCGGAATATGGCCGTAACGCCGGCGGCATTGTAAGTGTCGTGACTAAGAGTGGCACGAACCAGTTTCATGGCACCGCTTACGATTACCTGCGTAACAACTTCTTCGATGCGAATACCTTCTTCAATAACCAGCAGAATCTGCCCGTGTCGGTCCTGAAGCGCAATCAGTTCGGCGGAACCATCGGTGGCCCCATCAAAAAAGACAAGCTTTTCTTTTTCTTTTCCTACGAAGGGCAGCGGCAGACATCGCTGGACACAAGCGCCGGCAGGGTGACGACGTTCACGCCCGCAGAGGCGAACGGCGATTTTTCAGCGTCCGATGGAGCCGCCTCGATCGCCAGTTTTCTTCAAAACCACCCGTATTATCAATCGAATCCCACCCTTGCTGCGCAGGGAATCATTGACTCAACCAAAATCGATCCGGTCGCCAGTGCTTACTTCGCCAAAGGCCTGATCCCGACCTCGCCGTCGGGCTTCCTTTTTCCCCAGGCAGTTGCAACCAACAATTTCAATGAGTATTTAGGGAAGATCGATTACAACCTGGGTTCAAAGGACACCCTCAGCGGAACATTTACCAACCGTGACAATCCGGTTCTTTATCCGTTTGGTTTTGCGACAGAGTTCAACGTCACCGGTTTTCCGGTCACGTACTCGGATACCACCAATTTCGGCTCCATTGCATGGATCCATACCTTCACTCCCGCGCTCCTCAACGAATTCCGGGCTACGGCGCAGCGCCTGAACCACAAACAGGCGGTGCCCGCCACGAAGCTGCCCACTCCAGAGGACCTCGGGATCAACATCATTTCGGATGATCCTACTGGCCCGACACAGCTCGATTTCCTGGGTTCAAACCTAACTACCGGACCCAGTGTTCAGGGGCCGACAAAAGAAGTGAACAATACGTATGCCGTGTACGACAACCTTTCCTGGACGAACGGCTCGCATAACTGGAAGTTCGGCTTCTACTTCTCGCCCTATCAGAACAACACCCTATATGACTTCTACGTGAATGGCGCGTTTTTCTTCTATGGCCAAGGCACGTTCGTCGGCTCGGGAGTGGACCTGGCCGATTTCCTGATGGGCAATCCGGACGAGTATCTGCAATTCGGGAGAGCCCCGTCCAATATTCGCTCGCACCAGTACGCCGGCTTCGCACAGGATCAATGGCGGGTCAGCAAACGTCTGACTCTGACGCTGGGCTTGCGATATGAATATGCGCAACCCAAATTTGATACGCAGGGCCGGTCTTTCAGCTTTATCCCAGGCCAGCAATCGCAGCGTTTCCCGAACGCTCCAAACGGGCTCGTTTTCCCCGGAGATCCAGGGGCGCCCAGGGGCGCAAACTTTCCGGACAAAAATGATTTTGCCCCGCGTTTCGGCTTCGCTTACGACGTCTTCGGCGACGCCAAAACCAGCATCCGCGGCGGCTTTGGCATGTTTTACGACATCCTTAAGGGCGAGGATAACTTGCAGTTCAACGGTCAGGCGCCTTTCTTCGGCTTCGCCGACGTTTTTCCGTTCACTTTCACGGGCGTAGGCTTAAGCGGGCTCCAGGACCCCTTCGGTTCCGCGGGCGCGGTGAATCCCTTTCCGTCTCGGCCTCCCGCGAAAGACATTAACTTCAACGATGCAGGGTTCCTGCCTTTCGGTGGCGGTGGCGTCTTTTTCGTCGATCCGAATCTGCGCACCCCTTATGTGTTCCAGTACAATCTATCCGTCCAGCAGCAGTTGCCTTCGAATATCGTGCTGGAGGCGGGCTATGTCGGTTACTCTGCCCATAAGTTGACCAGCTTGGTGGACGCGAATCCATTCCCGGAGGGCGGCGGCGATAGCCGCATCTATGGGGACAATTTCAGCTATCTCAACCAGTTCCAGAATGTATCGCGAGCCAATTACAATAGCGTGCAGGTAAACCTCACCCGTCGGTTCTCAAGCAGCACCTTGGGCAATAGCTTCTTTACAGTGGGTTACACCTGGGGGCACGAGATCGACAACGTCTCGGGATTCCGTCAGCGGAATTCCAACATACCTGCCTACGATCATCAACTGTTCCGCGCATCGGGAGATACGGATGTGCGGCAGACATTTGTGCTTTCCGGCGGATGGGAATTGCCTTTCGACAAGTTATGGCAGCATGGCCCCAAACTCCTCACCTCTGGCTGGAGCCTGTATCCGATTCTTACCGTGCGCAGCGGCTTTCCGCTGGATGTGTTCGCAAACTTAAACACCACGCGAACCGATCCGGGGCCGTCCGGCGCGGGTGACGCAGGGTACGTACGGGCGGACCTGGTTGGGAACACGGTTCCTATTCTGAATCCCAGCGCATACCAAACCCTCTCAAATCCGAACGCGCAAACCACAACTTCCGGGAACTACTGGTTCAACCCGGCGAGTTTCAGCAACGCTCGAGTATTGGACCTGGACAACTCGGGCGTCGTGACCAGCTTCTACCCCTACGGAACATTCCCGCGAAACGGCATCCGTGGACCGGGACAGACGAACTTGGATCTCTCCATCTCAAAGCATTTCAAGATCCGTGAGAGCATGGACCTCGAACTTCGCGGCGATGCCTTCAATGTGTTTAATCACACGCAATTCCGGAATCCGGATACCACTATTACGGACAGCACATTTGGCCAGATCTCTACTGCGTACGATCCGCGAATTCTGCAGTTGGCGCTGCATCTGCGCTTTTGATGTGGCGCGGACGATCGCTTTTCAGTCGCCTGCGTGGCGAGCCATGCCTCGCCTTGGGCAAACCTGCCCCGCGTGAGACCATGGACCTTTACGAATGTCGGTAGGAAATGGAACACTTAACACGCGCAATATCGCGATCATTGCGCACGTTGATCACGGGAAAACAACTTTGGTCGATGCGATGCTGCGGCAGAGCGGTATCTTTCGCGCCAATGAAGAAGTTGCCGAGCGCGTCATGGATTCGAACGAGCTCGAACGCGAGCGCGGCATCACGATCCTTGCCAAAACTACTGGCGTCCGTTATCACGGCACCAAGATAAACATCGTTGATACACCCGGCCACAGCGATTTCGGCGGCGAAGTGGAACGCGCGCTGAAAATCGTAGACGGCGTCATGCTGCTGGTCGATGCCAGTGAAGGTCCGCTCCCCCAGACCCGATACGTTCTGATGAAGGCTCTGGAGGCGAAGCTCCCGCCCGTGCTGGTTATCAACAAGATTGACCGTCCCGACGCGCGAATTCAGGAGGTTCTAAATGAAGTTTACGATCTCTTCATCGACCTCGATGCCACTGAAGATCAACTCGATTTTCCGGTGGTCTACACCAATGCCAAAGCTGGGATCGCCAAGCTGGATCCGGCCGGAGACAGCGACAATCTACAGCCCCTTTTCGAAGCAATCCTGAAGCACATCCCGGCTCCCAAAGGCGACGAGGCGGAAACCCTTCAGCTATTGGTCGCGAACCTCGATTACAGCGACTATCTGGGCCGGATTGCCATTGGCCGCGTGTTCAACGGAACCCTCCGCCATGGAGACGATGTAGGGATCGTCAGGCTGGACGGTTCGCTGCACAAAACGCGTATTACCAAGCTCTACTCGTTCGAAGGCTTAAAGCGCGTGGATGAAACAACCGGCAAGCCTGGAGACGTGCTGGCAATTGCCGGCGTCGAAGGAATCACCATCGGCGAAACGGTCACTAGCGCGGAGACTCCGAAACCGCTCCCCAATATTCCGATTGATGAGCCGACGATCGCGATGACCTTCACCGTCAACAATTCGCCTTTTGCCGGCCGCGAGGGTGAATTCGTCACTTCGCGGAACTTGCGCGACCGCCTCGATAAGGAGCTGCTCACCAACGTTTCCATTCGAGTGGAGGAAGCGGGCGGCCCCGACGCTTTCAAAGTAATGGGCCGCGGTGAGTTGCAGTTGGCGATCCTGATCGAGATGATGCGCCGCGAAGGTTATGAGCTGCAGGTCGGCAAGCCGGAAATTTTGACACGCAAGATAGACGGGGCGCTTCAGGAGCCGCTCGAATTACTGGTGATCGACTGTCCCGAGGAATTCATCGGCGTCGTGATCGAGAAGATGGGCGGCCGCAAAGGCAAAATGAGCAAGATGGTGAATCACGGCTCAGGCCGTGTGCGCCTGGAATTCCTCGTGCCTTCACGCGGATTGATCGGGCTGCGCAGTGAAATGCTCACCGATACCAAAGGGACCGCCATCATGAACTCTCTTTTCCACGGCTACATCGAATGGCAGGGTGGAATCGAAATGCGGCCGACCGGTTCCCTGGTGGCCGATCGCGCGGGCGTTGCCACCAGCTACGCCATCTTCAATCTCCAGGAGCGGGGCGTCATCTTCATTTCGCCCGGCACCGAAGTCTACGAAGGAATGATCATCGGCGAGAATGCCCGCAACAGCGATCTCGACGTGAATATCGTTAAAGAAAAGAAGTTAACGAACATGCGCGCCTCCACATCCGACGAGGCCATCCGGCTGGTGCCTCCAAAGATCTTGAACCTGGAACAGGCCATCGAATTTGTCCGCGATGACGAATTTGTGGAGGTCACTCCGAAATCCATCCGCCTGCGCAAGAAAGTGCTGAAAGCAAACCAGCGCTAAGCTCTTTCCTGCACCAGAAACCGCTGCTCATTCCCAAACGACTTCGTCACCGCCTCAGCCGCCAGATAGCCGCTTCGCACCGCGCCTTCCATCGTGGCTGGCCACCCGGAGCGGGTCCAATCGCCGGCCAGGAATAGATTCTCAACCGCTGTCGCGCTGCCGGGCCGCTGCTCTTCCAGTCCGGGCGCCGCGGAGAAAGTCGCCCGCACTTCTTTAATGACATGCGCGCGCCCGAGCTTGGCCTCCCGCACGCGCGGAAAGAACTCTTTCAATTCCGCAAGGACGAGCGCAATCACCTCGGCCTTCGGCATCTCGGTCAAGCTGCGCGACGCGCTCACCACTACCTGAATGTGCTTTCCTTCTTTCTTGTTAAACATCCACTGGATCGTGCGGCCCAGCAAGGTGGCGTGAGGTAAATCCGTAACGGGCCGGTCGAACCAGAGGTGAATTCCGGTAATCGGCGAATGCGTAAAGCGCGAAACATCTAAGCTCAGCCCGGGCGCTAGAGTTGCGAGTCTTTCAAACGGAACCGCCAGGACATAGGCATCCGCTTGAACCTGTTCGCCATTCACGAGCAGACTCGCCACTCGGCCGTTCTCGATACAAACCTGCTGCACGGTCGCACGATGACGGATCTCTACCTCGGGATACTGAGTCCACACTTCTTCGGAATAGAGGTTCACGAGCGGAACAGCGGGCACGCCCATTTCATACGCATCGGCCTTGGCCAGAAAGCCGTGATAAAAAACTTGCAGCCCGTGCGCCGCGGCCATACGGTCCAGGTCTTCGTTCACCGCGCTCACCAGCACCTGACGCCAGAATCGTTCGATGGTTCGCGCCGTCTGGCCCTTCTCGTACAGCCAGTCCAGCATGCTGATACGGTCCAGGTCCGTCCTCTTGCCGTATTCATACTTCAAGGCCAGCAGACCGCTTGCAAGGCTTAACTTGTCGGAAATCGACAGAAACCGCAGCTTCATGAATGATTCCGTGAAGTGCAGCGGAGCCGGCAGCAGTCCGCGCCGCATGATGGATGTTCTGCCGCCCGGTTCAATCCAGTAGAACTCGCGATAAAACCGGATACGGTCCTTCACACCCAGCCGTCCGTAGAAGTCCAGGAGATTCGTGCAGCAGCGCAGCAGCACATGCTGGCAGTTATCAATAGTCGTGCTGCTATCGTCCGCGCTGTTCAGCGGAAACGAGGTCGCGCGTCCTCCCAGAAATGGCCGGGCCTCGAAAACAGTGACACGGTGATCGGACGAGCCCAGCGCCAGCCCCGCAGCCAGGCCCGCGAGCCCGCCGCCGACGATCGCAACCGTGGCACGCTCAGCCAAGCTGCTAAGTTCGCTCCGCGAGCGCTGGCTGATTCGCGTACATCTCGATCATGTTCTCCATCAGCAGCAGACCGCAATCGCGGTCGAGCGTCAGAATCGACTCCGGATGGAACTGCACAGCTTCAATCGGCAGATCGCGATGACGAACGCCCATAATCACGCCATCTTCCGATTCAGCCGTTATCTCCAGACATGCCGGAAATGTCTCCCGGTTCGCGAATAACGAGTGATAGCGGCCCACCCGGAAGGGTGAAGGCAGGTTGTGGAACACTCCGCGGCCCTTGTGCCTGACCAGCGAGCTTTTTCCGTGCATCGGGTAATCCAGCACGTCGAGGCTTCCGCCGAAGGCCTCCACGATACCTTGCAAGCCGAGGCACACACCGAAAGTCGGAATACCGCGTTTGGCAATTTCCACTATCAGAGGCGGAAGACCGAAATCCGCTGGGCGCGCCGGACCCGGCGAGATCAGAACAATATCGGGCCTCGTGCTGTCAATCATCTCGAGCGCAACGTTCGATCGATACGTAGTGACCGAGGCGCCGCTCTGCCGCGCGTAATTCGCCAGCGTGTGAATAAAGCAATCGTCGTTATCCACCAGCAGCAGGCGGACTCCTTCGCCTACCTTTCGAATCTCGCGACCATCCGGACCCGCTGCATTCGCCGGATACAGCGCTCGGAAAAACGTTGTTGCTTTCAACCGGCATTCCTGATCTTCCGAGCATGGATCCGAATCGTAGAGCAGCGTTGCACCGGCGGGATAGCGCGCCACGCCGTCTTTCAAGTGAACCGTCCGGATCGTAATCCCCGTGTTGATGTCGCCATTCAGGCTGAGCATGCCAATGGCCCCGCCGTACCAGCCGCGCGCGGTCTTTTCCAGATCCTCAACCGCCTGCGCCGCCGCCTTCTTCGGCGCGCCGATAATCGTTACAGCCCACATGTGAGTCAGAAAGGCGTCGAGCGAATCGAAGCCCTCCATTAGCGTTCCCGTAACGTGATCGACTGTGTGAAACAGTCCGGCGTAGGATTCGATAAGCCGGCGTCCAATTACCCGCACTGACCCGGGCACACACACGCGAGACTTATCGTTCCGGTCTACGTCGCTGCACATGGTCAGCTCCGATTCTTCTTTGGTTGAATTCAGCAGCTCGCGGATACTCTCCGCATCCCGCAGCGGATCGCCCGATCTCCGCGCCGTTCCGGCAATCGGGCACGTCTCCACGCGAGCGCCTTCTACGCGAACGAACATTTCGGGCGACGCGCCGATCAGTTGTTCGTCTCCCATCTGCAGAATGAACTCGTACGGGCTTGGGCTCGACTTTTGAATGCGTCGGAATAGCTCGGATGGACTGTCCGCAAAAGGCGCGCTGAACGTCTGTCGGAGCACAACTTCGTAATAGTTGCCCTGGCGCATGCCTTCCCGGACCGCTTCCACCTTCGCCATGTACTCTTCGGGGGTATGATCGGAGACGATCTCCGCGCGATCGGCGGACGGCTTCGCCGCTTTGATCTTTGTTGAACTCCTCGGCAGTCCTGCTGTGTTGCCGGCGTCGCCCGAAAAATCGTATTGAACCCGCTCAATGGTTTCCTTCTTGCGATCCATGAAATAGAGTTCGTCGCACAGAAAGAGATGAAGGTTCTTGTGATCTTCGCGCGGCAGGCGCAGGCGGATAGGGTCGAATTGAAGCAGAAGATCGTACCCGAAGGCGCCGATCAGCGCCAGGCGCGAATCTTCGGGATGGCGGAATTCCTCGACCAGCGCGCGCAGCAGTGAAAATGGCGATGGCTGTTTGCTGCGCTCTTCCTCCGGAAATCTGCCTGCGAGCGGTTTCAACATAAGGTGCAGCGCATCGGGAAGGTTGTCGTGAGCTTCCCAATGCGGATGCCGCGTCAGAGTGGGCGCGAGCAGCTTCAATAACACCTGTCCGCGCCCGTTTAGAGCCTGCAGAGTAAGGCTACGTTCCCGCCCCAGGATTTCGAGCGGAGGAGCCACGGTTGCAAAATCCCAGCGTGAATACCGCTCCGGATACTCGTAGCCGGAGGAGAGATAAGCGCCGCGCTTCGTGTCCAACTGCGTCAAAACGTGCTGCAGACCGCGTGCGTACGGAACGTTCGAACTCCGCCGGGTAACGGTGATTCCGTGCAGGGTGGTATAGCGCAACTGCGGCATGAAGGGGCGAAACCTGTGATCTTTACAGATCAGGATAACAGCCACCATTCATAGCGCGAAGCGTCTCACGTTACAGAGGTCGTAAGCTATATGTCTCCAGATGAACCATTAACGTCCTTGGACGAACGCACCAACAAAGCGGCATTCGGAGCCGCCCGGACAGCGAGCCTGATCGTCCTGCTCGCCGGCATCTGGCTGTTTGTGTCACCGTGGGTCTACGGCGCATACCATAACCCGGACTCCTGGAACAGTTGGATCATAGGCGGAATAATCATCGGTGTCGCATGGGTGCGGCTGGTCTACCCGCTCAGCATGCCGGGATTGAGCTGGTTCAGCATGCTCCTCGGCATCTACGTGTTCTGCTCGCCCTGGCTGTACAACTACACCGGCAATACCGGGCGCTTTATCAATAGTCTCTGTGTCGGAGTAGTCGTCGTAGCCGCTGGAATCGCGAGCGCCATAAATACCAAGCGCATGGTCAACCAGGGACCCGTGACCCGGCCCATGTGATCGGCCTTGTGGCGCACGATTTATCGGGCAGTTTAGTGCCCGCTCCGAACGGCTTCACCGCTTTTGTGAGAAGCTGGAATTATGGCACGCGGCTGGGAGAGCAAGGCTGTCGAGTCACAGATCGAATCCGCCCAAGATCACATTCATCACATCCATACTGCCCGGGCTAGTCCGGAACGCATGCGGCTCGAGCAGGAGCGGGAGAGTATCGAGTTATCCCGAACTCGGGTGCAGCACGACATGGCGACAGCAACGCATCTGAAATACCGGGAAATGCTCCAACGGTCGCTGGACCATCTGGACGGGAAGATTGCTGCGATCGATGACTGCCTTAGCAAACTAGATCTTCACGAGTAACTTGGACGCCCGCCAGTCGGCCTAGCATCGCCAAAGCGATGTTCTCCGTGCAAAAGAACTCGTGAGCGATGGCCTGCACCTGGTCGCGCGTGACGGCTTCAATGCTCTCGAGCATTTCGTCCAACGACATAAAGCGATTGAAATACAGCTCTTGCCGCGCCAGGTTAGACATCCGGCTCGATGTGGATTCCAGACTCAACATCAGCGATCCCTTCAGATGATCCTTGGCGCGGCGCAGTTCTTCTTCACCGATCAGCTCACCCTTCAAATGCCGAAGCTCCTGAATCACCGACTCCACCACTTGTTTTGCTGTCTCAATTGCGGTGCCCGCGTAGATGGTGAAACATCCTGTGTCGCTAAAGAGATTCAGTTCGGAATAGACCGCGTAGGCCAAGCCCTGCTTCTCGCGAATGTTCTGGAATAGGCGCGAACTCATGCCTCCCCCCAGAACCGTATTCAAAACATACAGCGGAAATCGGAGCTCGTGGGCCAGCGCATAGGAAGGCACCCCTAACGCAATGTGTACCTGTTCCAGCGATTCTTTCTTTTTCAGAATGAGAGGCGCGTGCGGCCGCGGAACGGTGTCCTGAGGCAATGCGCCGCGCTCCTGCAGTCCCTCGAATTTATCCCGCACCAGTTTCACGATGTTCTCGTGATCCAGGTTGCCCGCTGCCGTCACCAGGATGTTCCGGGGCGAGTAGATCCGATTGTAGTAATCGCACAGCATCGACTGCCCGAACTTCCTGACGGTCTCTTTTGTCCCAAGAATCGGCTTGCCCAACCCATGTCCCTTCCAGAAATTGCTGATGAAGGTCTCGTGCAGCACAAATTCCGGCTGATCGGCCTCCATTTTGATCTCTTCCAGAATGACGCTCTTTTCCTTCTCAATATCGGCTTCTCGAAACAGCGGATTCAGCACCAAGTCGGCCAGAATATCCAGAGCAAGCGGCAAATGTTCATCCAGTACTTTCGTATTGAAACTGACCAGTTCCTTGCTCGTAAAAGCGTCCAGCCCGCCGCCTACCGAATCCACCGAGCGCGCGATATCTTCCGCGGAACGGTGTTTGGTCCCCTTGAAGACCATGTGTTCAATGAAATGGGAAATACCGTTCTCAGGACCGTGTTCAATCCGGGAGCCGCTGCCAATCCAGACGCCCAATGAAACCGAGCGTACATATGGCATTGCCTCCGTGACGATCCGAATCCCGTTCGGAAGCGTCGCCCGCTCAATCTCCCGCACTTGAGTGGCTGCAAGAACCATTTACTAACGCCTTTCCCAGTGTACGAAGGTACACTAAAACTAAATGCTGCAAGTAGTTAAGGGCCAGAACCTGGTCGGAATGGAGCTTACCGACCTCCGGCAACTGCTCGGCCCAAAGCAGCCCACCTACCGTGCACGACAACTATATGACGCGCTTTACCGGAAACAAGTGGCGGATTTGTCCGAAATTTCCACTTTACCACAAGCTCTTCGTATTCAGCTAGTTACAGACCACGCGGTGGGTCTTCCCGAGGTAGAGCGCCGCTTCGATTCAAGCGACGGAACGCGCCGCTATCTGCTTCGCCTGGAAGACAATCGGACCGTCGAGACCGTGCTGATGCCGGAAGAAGCGCGCGACACCATCTGCATTTCGAGCCAGGTCGGTTGTCCGGTCGATTGCAAGTTCTGTCTGACGGCGCTGATGGGCCTCGAACGGAATCTCACCGCCGGTGAAATCGTCGGCCAGGTTCTCTACGTTGCTCGTGAGAACGGTTTGAAACCCACCGGTTCGCGGCTGAATGTCGTCATGATGGGCATGGGCGAGCCGCTGCTGAACCTCGACAACGTGCTGAAAGCAACCCGCCTTCTGGGCGACCCGGACGGCATCGGCATGTCTCAGCGCCGCATTACCGTTTCCACCTCGGGCATCGTGCCGCACATGATGGAATTGGGCCGCGCCGACATTCGGCCGAAGCTGGCTATCTCTCTGAACGCATCCACCGAGGAGCAGCGGCGCGAGCTGATGCCGATTACGCGCAAGTACCACCTCGCGGATCTCATGGCCGCCTGCAAGGCCTATCCGTTAAGGTCCTGGGAAAGGCTGACTTTTGAGTATGTCCTGCTAGGAGGGGTGAACGATACCGATGCCGATGCGCGGCGAGTCGTTCGCCTCCTTGCCCATCTGAAGTGCAAGGTAAACTTGATCGCTCTCAATCCGGGCCCGGGCATTCCCTTCGAAACGCCCGAACCGGAGCGGGTAATCGCCTTCCAGAACATCCTGCGACGGTCCGTTCCCTGCTTCGTCCGCAAGCCGCGCGGCCGCGACATTTTCGCCGCCTGCGGACAATTGAAGCGCGTGGCGTCGGACCTGGTCGCTATCGACTGAGGGCGCTTACATTCCCGGCTTCGGGTGCGATGCCGTGCTTCCCTCTGTCATACCCAGAACCCACTTGATCGCCTCGAAGTACATCTTCTG
>JAICXK010000002.1 GCA_025980435.1 Bryobacteraceae bacterium | reverse complement strand
TTGATCACTAGAACTTTAGGGCGCCGGATTCACCCAGCGAAGCTGCGGGAATCGGGCGAAATCCCGATCAGTTGAGGCAAGTTCCGCCCCGTTTTCGACGGCCAGTGCGGCCAGGGAAGCATCGCTCACCAGCGGGCCGGTGGCACGATCCTGAATGACGAACCGTTCCAACAGTTCCAAATGACGGGGCCCGGGTTGCACGATCACCACACCCGGTTGGGCCAACCAGTCGCGGACGTGCTGTAAAGCTGTCGCCGCCGGCATGGGAGAAGGCCAAGCGCGGGAATTCGTGCTGATGCGGAGAAACGCCCATAACGTAATCCATGGCAAACCGATAACCTCTTCTCCGGCAAACAGCGCATCTAGCCATTCCTTGGCGGGCCGATGCTGCGGAGAATCGGCCTGATAGGCGTAAAGAAGAACGTTCACATCGACGATGGTCATCGATGCTGCGGGCCTTCAAGATACTCAAGCAGCGACTCCGTACAGTCATAATTCAAGCCCGGATAGTAACCGCCATGGTGTGGCTTCACCCGAAATTCTCTACGCCTCGGCTGCGTTTCAGAGGCCACGAGCGCTGAACGCAAGAGCTGATTGAGAGTTTCGCGAAAGGACTCTCCTCGAGACCGGCTCTGTTGCTTGACACGGTCTATTACATCATCGTCCAGCGTGACGGTGGTTCTGATGCTCATGATGCCACTAATATAGCATCAGACACATCAGTCAAGGGAGAACTGCTAGAATGCAAGCATGTCAGCAAGTCAGCATTCAAAAGTTCTCTCGGTTCGGCTACCCGAATCGGAACTGCGGCGGTTCAAGAGTTTGGCGAGCAGCCGCGGAGTGAGCCTACAGGAAGCTGTTCATGAGGCGATTGAGGCTTGGTCGACGATGCCTCGGGATGCGCAACTAGAGCCCTGGAATGCTCTGGAAGGCTCCCTGGCTGATGTGGACACCGACAAGTTGCTGCGCACGGAGAGAGAATCGGAACTCGCCAAAGACCGGAGCGGCCTCTAAATGGTTGTTCTGGATGCTTGGGCCGTTATGGCTTGGCTGAAAGGTCAAGATCCGGCCGCAGGTCGCGTTCGGAACCTTCTCAAGGCAGCCGGGCCCGGCGAGCGCAAGCCCGTCATGAACATCGTCAACCTGGGTGAGGTCTTCTACCTTTCGGTGAAGGCGAAAGATCTTGCATATGGTCAACGCGTGCTGGACAGCCTCCGCCCACTATTAGCGATCGAATCTGCGGCCGACGAACTCGTAATGTTTGCGGCGACTCTCAAAGCGCGGCACGCGATTTCTTACGCGGACGCTTTCGCCGCAGCCACAGCCATCAGGCGCGAAGCGCCGCTTGTAACGGGCGATGCGGAATTACGCGCGGTCGCAGCCGCTGAGCAGAACTTAAAGCTGCACTGGATCGGCGCTTGACAATATCCCAGCGCTTTCTTCGTGTTTACCTCCGGCTACTTTGCTTCGATATCTGTTCGCGGCCGCCGCAAGTCCTTTTCCAGCTCTTGCCAAATTCTCACTTCCGGAATGGCAATCAAGTTATGAGTCAGTTGGAGCGCGGATCCGGTCCAACGAAAAAGCTGCTTGCTTTCCGGGTTCACGACGTAGATATACTCAAATCCCCACTTTTCGTAAGCCTGGCATTTCTCCAGTAAGTGAGGCATGGGGTCGTCCTTCGACAGAATTTCAATCACCACATCGACTGCTTTCGTGGGATACGGCTCTTCCACCTCGCGGCTGGTCGCAATGACGTCCGGCTTTGGATACGCGTCGGCATCGATTCTGAGTTCTACCTCGGAACCGGCGCTGTAACCAGCCTCGTTGAGTAAACGCGCGAGAATAGCTTGCAAGAGACCATGAATCCACGTCGGCATCGCTTTGGGAACAGCTTCTCCATACCAGTACTCGTATGATCGGTCACCATGGCCGTACTTCAACTGGAATTCCGCAAAGGTCAGCTTCTCTGCAACGGCGGCCATGAAGATATTGTCGCTAATTTCGCGCGCGGGGATGTTACGCCGTGCTCTTCCCTTCCACTACCGTGACCACCTGATTCGCCTTCACGCCTGCGACTTTATCCACCTGCCCGCTCGGCCAGTGGACCTCAACATCCGCCTTTGCGGCTTTGCCCAGCCCAAAGTGCACCCGCATGTCGCACTGTGAAATGTAGCTACCGCCGCTCCGGACTTCGTCCATTTGCTGGTGCTCGCCTTCCGGCTTGCAAAACACGCGCGCGCCGATGCCGGACCGGTTCGACTTCGTTCCGATCGTTTTCACTTTCAGCCAGTTATTTTTGAGCGTGCTGTCGCACCGCAAAAGCTGCGGGACATCGTTGACGCAATTCACGACAACGTCGAGATCGCCGTCATTGTCGAAATCGCCGATGGCGCAGCCGCGGCCGGCAACCGGTTCCAGAATGCCGGGTCCGGCATCCAGCGATACATCTTCGAACTTGCCATTTCCGAGGTTATGATAAAGCACTTTGCGCTCGCGGTAGCCTGATTCGCTTGCCTTCTCGCGAACCTCCGGATACACGTGGCCATTGCAGGTCAGAATGTCCGGCCAGCCGTCGTTATCGAAATCGAGGAAGCACGCTCCCCACCCGAGAAAACGCGTATTGCGGCCGAGGCCCGCCTGAAACGTGACATCTTCAAAGTTGTCATTGCCAAGGTTGCGGTAGAGGCTGGAGGTATCGCCCGCGAAATTCGTCTTGACGATATCCAGCTTGCCGTTGCCCCACACGTCGGCCGCCGATACACCCATGCCCGCCTGTGTCTTGCCATCGGCGCCGAAGGCTACGCCGGCTTCGAGTCCGATATCGGTAAACGTTCCGTCGTGGTTGTTCTTGAACAGCGCGGAGGGAGCCGAATCATCGGCTACGTAAATATCGGGCCAGCCGTCGTTATCAAAGTCGCCGATCAGTACGCCAAGCCCGTAGGTTCCCTGCTTTTTCCAGATGCCGGCCTTCTCTGAAACGTCCGTAAAGGTGCCGTCCCCATTGTTGCGGAACAGAATATCCTTCCCGCCCTTCAGCCCGGGCGGCCCGCACGCCACCACCAGTCCTTCGTAGAGGCAGGGGCCGCTCTCGGGAAGCGGCGCCGTTTTCGGATCGAAATCGATGTAATTGGCGACAAACAGGTCGAGGTGCCCGTCGCGGTCGTAATCCAAAAAGGCGCAGCCGGTGTTCCAGCGCTTGAGGCCCGTAGTCGTGCGCGTCGTCACGCCCGCCTTTTCGGCCACATCGCTAAATGTGCCGTCGCCGTTATTCCGCCACAAAGCGCAATCGCCCCAATAGCTGACGAACAGATCTTCGCGCCCGTCATTGTTGTAGTCGCCTGCGCAGACGCCCTGGCCCCAGCCGGTGCGGGCGACGCCGGCCTTCACGGTTACATCGGTAAACGTGCCGTCGCGGTTATTTTTGTAGAGTCTGCTGGTCGGCTCCGACCCTTTGCGAAATGTAGTCTCGAAGCGCGTTCCGTTGACGAAGAAGATGTCGAGCCAGCCGTCGTCATCGTAGTCGATGAAGGCCACGCCGCAGCCGGTCGTCTCCAGCAGATATTTGTTGCGATTCTCCGCGCCGAAGATGGTCTTCTTGTTCAGGCCGGCGGCTTTGGCCACATCGATGAACTGAACCCCGAGCGGCGTCCCTGCCAGCAACTGGTCCAGCGAAAAGACCGGGATAGCTGCGCACAACGATTTGACAAAAGACCTGCGCGAAGACATAAGCTAACGCTGTTCACCGCTCAGCGGCTTTATCGCCTCTCCGCCGCGCATCCCTTGCTCCAGCGTGTTCGCCAGTTGCGACTCCTTCTCGCGCTTCAGCCTGCTGCCAGTGGCAAACGCCTCTTCGCTGTCCTGCTTATCGCCTTTGATCCGATAAATTTGCCCGAGCGTGTTGTATGGACCCGGCGTGCTGGGATCCAGGCGGATGGCTTCCTTTAACTCGGGAATCGCTCCATCCATGTCGCCGCTCTGCTTCAGAACAATTCCCAACATGTAATGCGCCTCGGCGTAGTCAGGCGTGACGGCGATCGCTGCGCGCATTTCTTTGATGGTTGACGGAAAATCGCCCAACTGCCAATAGGTGATGCCTAGCGAGTAATGAGCCTGGGCCAGCTTGGGATCCAGCCGGATCGCCTCCTGAAATTCCTTTTGCGCCGGCTCGATCTGATCCTTCATCTTCAGAGCGAGCGCCAGATCGTAGTGCGCCGCCGGAAGGTTCGGGTCAATGGCCAGTATCTGCCGGTAAGTCTTCTCGGCGGTATCGAAATCGCCGGTCTTCAGATAGGCGTACCCGATGTTCATCAGAGCCGACGTGTCGTTCGGCTTGTGCGCTAACACCTGGCGTGATTCCTCGATGCCGCGTTCCGGCTGCCGGGTCTGGATCAGCAGGAAAGCGTACTTATTTCGAATGCTATCGTTTGCGGGAGCCGCTTCCGAGGCGTGCTGGAAGGCTACGGCGGCGTTCGCGAGATCGCCTAGTTTCTCGTAAGCGGAACCAAGCCGGTACTGATACTCAAAAACCGCCGGCGCCAGTTTCACGGCTTCCTTGAGTTCGGCGGTCCCCCGATCGCTGTCATTCATATTCCACAGAGCGATTCCCAGGTGAAAATGAGCCGGAGCATAACCTGCATCGAGCGCAATGCTTTTCTGGAAATGCTCGATGGCATCACTGGGGTATTGCATGACTGCGTAGAGAAATCCAATGCGGTCTTCCGATTCTGCGGATTGCGGGTCGGCAGCGGCGGCTTTCGCGAGGGCATCCAGTGCTCCCTTGATGTCGTGCTGCTTGATGAGTTGTTCGGCTTGATCGGCTAAAGCTGCCGGGGTATCGCTTCGGCCAAATGCGCATAGTACAAGCGCTGCGATACCAATAGAAACTGCCCTCAATCATTCGCCATTATACGGAAGGACACTCCGGCCGCGCGTATCCGCGCGTATCATGGAGGGGTATGGATGAACTTGTCTTCGAGATCGTGCAGGAAGCAGATGGTGGCTACGCTGCCGAATGCCTTACTGAAAATATATTCACGCAAGGCGATTCTTGGGATGAGCTTCGAAAAAACGTTCGTAAGGCTGTAGCCGCCTTTTTTTTCGATCGGCCGATTCCGGCACGTATCCGCTTACATCTCGTGCGTGATGAAACATTATCGGTTGCGTGAAGATTCCTCGCAATGTATCGGGACAGCACCTGGCCGATGGACTCTGCCGGCGGTGGCAGTACAGGAAGGTACACCAAGCCGGAAGCCATATTATCCTTGAAACGTCCGAGCCGGGCCATCAGCGTTTAGCGATTCCGGCCCACAAGCCTCTTCGCCTGGGTACATTCAGTTCGATTCTTCGAACTGTGGCACAACATAAGGGGGTATCGCGTGACGAGATCCTCGCTAGTTTATAGGCGCGGTTGATCCTCGTCGTTCACGTCACGGGTGGCTCGCCACTTTCGGGTCAATCTTCAATGCCAGGGCCATCTCGGCTTGCGCCTCTTGCGCCTTATTTTGGTGCTCTAAGGCAAGACTCAAGCTGTAGTGCAGGGAAGCGATGAGCGGATTCACATTGATTCCCTGGCGGTATGTCTGAATCGCTTCGTCATATTCGCCCTTGGCGTAAAGCGCAGCGCCCAGGTTCAAGTACCCAAGCACCAGATCCGGATCAATCTCGAGCGCTTTCCTGTATTGCGCAATTTCGTCCGCGTTCCCCATTGCGCCGTCCGCGATGCCGAGATTGAAATGCGCGCCGGCATCGTTCGGATACAACCGCGTGGCGACGCTGAGAATGCCGGCCCCCGTTTGGGGATTCCCCGCCTCGGCGTATGTCATCCCCAGATAAGTGAGCGCGCGAAGAAATCGCGGATATATCTTCAGAGCCTCCAATAGTTCCGCCGACGCCTGCTGCCGGTCCCCTTGCCTGCGAAGATCCATGGCTTTGTTGAAATGGGCGTCCGCCTCTTCGCGGAAATTGCGCGGCATGCGTTGCACGATGAAATATTTCCCCTGACCGCTGGCCACATCGGAAATTTCACCCGGCTGAAGCCGCAGAGCAGGACCGGACCATGCCGGATTGAGCTGCGATACTTCCAGATCTCCCAGGAAACCGCCGTTCATAGCCGAAGCTTTGTCGAGCGAATTGGCTCGCGCCAGGTCGAAAAAGGAGCCTCCGCTTACGACTTGCTCGCGCAGGGTCGCCGCCTTCGCCGGATCGTCCAGCACGATCATCCGCAGGAAAAGGTGCTTCGGCGTTATCTCACTTCTCCACTCTGCAAGCTGCTTCGGCGCCGCGACGTTCTGCTCGGGGTGCACCCGGATCCAGTGATCGGCGATCACAAAAGGGGGCCGATCCTTCACGTCGGGCATATGGCAGCCCACGCACCCCGTTGCTCGATTCACCGGGCACAGTCCGGCATGTTGCTTCATGTCGGCGCTGTGGCATCCCAGGCATATCTTCACGGAACGTTCTTCCAAAACTTCGCGCGGAGCGTCCTGGTGCGGGTTGTGACAGTTCACGCAGGTAATCTGACCCGCCGTTTGACGCCAGCATTCGCTGTTGCTCAAGGCCGTGACCTGGTCGGAAATCAGTAAATCGTCCGGCAGCGGATCTTGCACGACGCTGAAGCCGGCGTGGCACTGCGAGCACGGGCGCATCTGCTCGGCCGGCGCGAGTTTGGCTGGATTCAAAATGCCTTTATCCGCACTCTTCTTTGCGAGCGCCGCTAAGTGAGGCTGTCCCGGTCCATGACAGCTTTCACAACTTACACCCGCTTCGATATGTGTTCCGATTCGCCGCGGCTCTCCATGGCAGGTGAGGCATTTTTTCTCGAAACCCGGCGACAATACGCGCCCCAGCGCAGTCTCGTAGTTGGCCGGTTTCTCGGGCGGAAATCCGGGTGAAAGGGCCAGCTTGTTCTCGGGAGCGTAATGCAGAAACCGGGTCTCTACCAGCGGCGCTCGATCGAGCGGCAAGCCTTCGATATCGTGGATCCGCGCGAGAAAGCTCAGCCCGTGGCGCGTGCCACCCATCACGACCTCGACGGGATAGTTCACGGCAGCGCGGCCGGGCAGATGTACGTCAAAATTGAAACCGGCCGCCGTCCTTCGGATCAGGTAATCGATGGCCGGATCCGGTCCTTCAAGGTGACTCTTTTGATACTTAGCGGGAAGCTGTTTCGCGGTAAGGCCCTGCCAGGTGCGCGCCATCCTCGTCTGCGCCTGTGTTGCGGCAATATCCTTGTGGCAGCCTGCGCATACATCGCGGCCCAGATAGCCCATCTCGGCGCCGAAGGACCAGGCGCACAGCAAAAGCAGCAGACCTACAGGCTTCATTCGTACCGCGAGACGAAAGGGCCATTGTACCGAGCACGAATTCGCCGGATTATTCGATTGTGATATTTCCCGATGACGCGCGAACCGAAACTAGCGGTCCGCCGCCGCCGACCTTTCCTTCGACGTGGTGCTTCGAGAAACTGCCCTTCACGGTCATTTCCGGAACCGAAATGCGGCCGCTGTCCGATTCGGCACTCACGTTGTATCCCGCTCCGGGCGCAAGCTTCACGGTGACACCTCCCGAATCGGCCTTTGCCTGAATAGACCCGGGGCGCGTCTGCATCAGTCGAATTCCGCCCGAATCCGTTTGCGCATCGATGCTACCCGATACGTCCAAGGCATCGATTCCGCCGGAATCGGCGTGGGCGAATACCGGGCCTTTGATATTGCCGAGGTGAATACCGCCGGAATCGGCCGCAGCGCGAACTTCGGAACCGATATCGCGAAGATCAATTCCTCCCGAATCTGTGCGGCAATCGGCAGGTCCACGGATACCTTGGACGTGAATACCGCCGGAATCGGCCCGGGCCCGGACCTGACTATCGGAGGGCGTCTGAATCTCCAGATGCATGGAGACGCCCTTGAGCAGATCGCGATCGTGCACGTAGCCGATTCGGATGTGATTTCCGGTCTGCTCTACGGGCGGGTTGCGCTCCAGTTCACGAATACGCGCGCCCACATCGCCCGAATCGAACCAGCCGCGCTGCCCTTTGAGAATCGCATGCACGCGCACGGTTCCGGACGAACCGGACGTGACAGTGATCCCTCCCGAATCGGTCTTAACATCTAAATCAACCGGACCGGAAACGGCAAGAGACTTGTCGAACGATCCTTCTTGCTCCGCTCCCGCCACGATTCCGCCGGCCAGGAGGAGTGCGACAAGGCTGAAGGTGAAAGCTTTCATGAATGCGCTCCTTTTGAGTACTGGGGAGAGAGACGCAAACGAGAGTGGAATGTTCCGGTTCTGGCCAGCGGGCCACGCGAAACGATGGCCTGCCCACCTGCGCCCTAAATCGTCCGCACCATGTGATCCGGGCAGGCCGTTTGGGTCAAGTCGAACAAGCGCTGCGGGAGATCGAGGCCATGCTTGGCGAGGAAGGGGACGATCGAGTAGAACCGCTCCTGCAGGCGCCGGTGCGGATAAACGAAGTCGATCAGGTAACCGGCATCGCGCGTGGCTCTTTCATCGCGGCGCAGAGCCTCACGAGCGGTTTTTTGGGCCAACTTTTGCAGTTGATACAGGATCTTGGCAGAGCTCTTCTTCGAGGCGGATTCAAGCGTCGGGTCGAATTGTTTGAGCTGATTCCGCAGGCTCGCGAGGCTCCGTTCTGTTTCAGACCGTAAAGACTGAAGCTGCTGCGCAAGACCGTCGGGCACAAGCTGGCGGGCGATCCGGCTCTTCACGCTCGCCTCATGATCGAGCACGTCCGGCAACTGCAGCCCGTACCGATCCAGCAGTTTCGTGGCTCTTGTATCCAGCAGAGTGAAGCTGTTTCTGGGAAAGATCACCGGCATGCGCCCCAGAAGCCGTTGATAGAGCACCTGCGCCTGCGCCATGTAGGCGATTTCGGACGGCCCGCCAATATAGCTGGCGGTTGGCAAAAGGAAATCCTGCATCACAGGCCGCAGCAGCGCGTTTGGTGAAAGCCGGTCCGCCAGCGATTGCAGGTCCGCCGTGGAATAGGAGCGATCGCGTGCGGCAAAGCGGCCTTCGTTCCAGCGAATTGGTATCCGCTTTCCTTCGTTCAACAGGAACAAGAGCGAGCTATTGTCTTCAACCTGTACCTGTGCATGATATCCGGCGGCGGCCAGCTCGGAATTTCGCCGCCGCAGCGCATCGAGCAACTCCGGCACGCGAGCGACTGCATCGCCGAGAAACGGCGCCGCGATTTCACGGATGGCAGGCGCCAGCGGGTCCAGGTAAAGCAGGCCACAGCCGCGAAGAATGTCCTGCAGAAAGCGCCGGAACGCCAACCCGAGTGTTGCGCCCGGTTGGTAGGCATCCTGCAACCACGCGATTACTTCTCCAGCGAATGGCAGATCGCCCAAAGCGGCTCGCAATTCGGCCCACGGCAGCTCGTTCAATTTCACGTCGCCAACCGGTCCGCCGTTTACGACGCTGCTGGTCACTGCCACTCTTCCAGGTTTGGCGTCCTGGTTGAACACCCAGGCGTGGTCCACTTCGGCGAGATCGTGGTCTTCGGTCGCAAGCCAGAACACCGGAACTGCGGGAGTCCCCCGGTCCGACAGTTCTCGCGCCAATCTGACTGCGGTGAGTGCTTTGAATACGGTGTAGGCCGGTCCCGAAAAAAGGCCGACCTGCTGGCCCGTAACGACCGCTACTGTTCCCGGCTGAGCCAGCGTCTTCAGCGCTTCGGAATCGCCGTTCTGTTCGCGCAGCGCGGCCACTAAGGTTGTCCTTCGCGAGTGCGGATAATCGATTTGCCGAACGAACTCATCCGGAGTTCCGAGGATCGCCGGGGAATGCGAATAAAACCTACTTACTCTATCGAAATGATAGAGAAAGTCGAGGAAGAGATTGCTCGTGCCGGGGATGAGGTTTTGGCGGACACACGAAGACTCCATAAAGCGTTGCGCAGTTAGCAGATGAGCACCCGTCGGCCAAAGTTACCAAATTTGCCCGGGCAGAGTTGACAATGTGGATATGGGCGAAAAGGTTCGGTAGAGTTCCATGGCTGGAGTTTACATTTCGTATCCGTTCTGCGCCCAGAAGTGTAGCTTCTGCAATTTTGCATCGGGCGTATATTCGCGCGACAAGCGGGAGCGATACGAGGCCGCCCTGTTCGAGGAGATGAAAGGGCACGAATGGCTCTGGCGGCCGGAGACGGCCTATTTCGGCGGCGGTACTCCCAGTTTGATGCCAGCCGATTTGCTTTGCAAACTGATGGACGCGATCCCTGGAGACGGTTTGCGAGAAGTGACTTTGGAATGCGCTCCGGGTACCATCACTCGCGATTCGATTCGTACCTGGGTTGGCTGCGGTATCAATCGCGCGAGCCTGGGCGTCCAGTCATTCGTGACGAAAGAACTGCGCCAAGTGGGCCGGCGGCACACGGCGGCGGTCGTCGAAGCCGAGGTTCGACTCTTGCGCGATTTCGGGCTTCCCAATGTCAGCCTTGACCTGATCGCTGGGTTGCCCGGGCAGACGCGGCAATCCTGGGAAGAATCTCTCGATTGGATTGAGCGCCTGGCGCCCCCGCACGTATCCGTGTACATCTTTGAAATTGATGAAGACAGCCGGCTCGGAAATGAAGTCATCCGGGGCGGTGCGCGTTACGGGGCAAATCGCGTACCGGAGGACGAGCTGGTGGCCGAATTATATGAGCGCGCCGTAACGCGGTTGGAGGCGCTTGGCATCCGGCGATACGAGATTTCCAATTTTGCACGGCCCGGATGGGAATCCAGGCATAACCTGAAGTATTGGAAGCTGGAACCCTATGCAGGCTTCGGTCTGGACGCTCATTCGTTCGACGGCGTTCACAGATGGAACAGTCCGGACACGCTTGAGGCGTACCTTGGCATGACGGGAATTGGGCGTACGCGGATCGACACAGGTGAAGAACATTTTTTTATCGGATTGCGGTTGATGAATGGAATTGAGCCGACCCCGGAGGAGTGGGCGCGATTCGCGCAGCCGATTCAGAAATGGGTCCACGGCGGGATGTTGGAGCAGGACGGTTCGCGGCTGCGCCTCTCTTCCCAGGCGGTACTCGTCTCGAACGACATTTTGCAAGACTTTATACAGTGATTGACCTTCGCAGCGATACCGTTACTAAGCCCAATCAGAAAATGCGCGCCGCCATGGCCGCCGCCGAAGTGGGCGATGACGTTTACGGCGAAGATCCGACTGTTAATCGCCTGGAAGAGCGCGCGGCGGAGGTGTGCGGAAAACAAGCAGCGTTGTTTGTCCCGACGGGTACGATGGGCAACACCATTGCAATTAAGCTGCACACGAAACACGGTGAAGAAGTGATCTGCGATGCGCGCGCGCACGTCATGGATTGGGAATTGGCGATGATGGCCTGGTTTTCCGGCTGCCTGGCGCGGCCGGTTCCCACGCTGAATGGCATCCTGACCTGGAAGCAGATTGAGCCCGCGCTGCGGCCCAAGGGCCCGCACAATGCTCCCACGACGCTGATATCGCTGGAAGACACGCATAACATGGGCGGTGGGACGGTTTATCCGCAGCACGACATGGACGAGATCTGCGCGGAAGCGCACACGCGCGGTTTACGGGTGCACGTTGACGGCGCGCGAGTGTTCAATGCGTCCGTTGCTTCCGGCACGCCGGTAGCACGCATCGTGCGCGATGCCGATACGGTTATGTTCTGCCTGTCAAAGGCCCTCGGCGCGCCGGTTGGCTCAATGCTGGCCGGCTCCGCGGAAGCGATTGCAGATGCCCGGCTTTATCGAAAACGTCTCGGCGGCGGCATGCGCCAAGCCGGAGTGCTGGCAGCCGCTGGCCTGGTGGGGCTCGAGGACTCGCCGGCGCGGCTGGCCGAGGATCATCGCAACGCGCGCCTCCTGGCCGAAGGGTTAGCGGAACTGCCCGGGATTGCAGTCGACGCCGCTCTGGTCCAGACCAACATCGTGATTTTCGATATCACGGGTCTTGGTATAACCACGGCGGAGTTTAGCAAGCGGCTGAAAGCTCGAGGGGTGCTGGCGAACGGCATCAATGCGAGCCACATGCGTATGGTTACGCACGTGGATGTTACGCGAGCGGACTGCGAGCGAGTGGTCGGGGTTCTGAGTGAGATTTCTGAAAATGTCAGCCGACAAAAGTCCAGGGCCACGAATGAACACGACTACACACGAATGCAAGCCGGAGGATAAGTCCATTCGTGGCCAGCGTGCCCGTGATACCATTCTTCGGTGCTCATTCTCGCGGCCACGTTGGCCATTTTCGTCTATGGCTTAATTGCTCCCATTCTCGGGGCGCTCCTTCCCACCTATGGGCTCACCGCCGGGCAGCAGGGCGTGCTGGCGATGCTATACGCCATCGGGCTCATCATCGCGTCGCTTTCGGCCGGCCCCGTTATCGATTTGAAGGGTAACAAAGTTGCGCTGCTGGTCGGCCTCATTTTGATCATCGCATCGCTCGTGGCGGCTCCGAATGCGGGTGGTTACAGCGGTTTGTGCGGCGTCTACCTGGTACTCGGCTTGGGTGGCGGGGTGGTTGTGACGGGGGCGAATGCGCTGGTGGGCGCGATAGAACCTACCCGGCGCGGGTCGGCACTGAACTTTTTGAATCTGTTTTTCGGGCTAGGCGGAATCGTGACCACGTACGTCGCCTCCGAAGGCCTCAACCCGGCTACCGTGTGCTATGGCATAGCGGGGCTGACGGCGCTCGCGTTTCTGGCAAACGCCTCGACGCGCATGCCGGGGCCTTCCGGCGAATCGAGCTTCCGCATGAACGAGGTTCCGGGACTGATCTCGAGACCCGCTCTGCTCTTGCTGTGCTTCTTCCTGTTTCTCTACGTCTCGTGCGAGGTTGGCGTTTGGAACTGGCTTAAGGTGTACCTGGTCGGGGTTCATTTCGACGCGAGGACTGCCGGGCATGTGGTCAGCTACGGTTTCGCCTTCGGCATCCTGGTCGGCCGAGTTGTGGTGTCGAAAATTCTGCTTAAGACGCCCGCGCTGAAAGTGACATTAATCGCTTCCGCTTGCATCGCAATTAGCACGTTTGTGATGCTGCAGTTGTCCTCTCCCACGGCCATTATGATCGCTGTCTTTTGCGCGGGCCTGAGTATGGCCCCGGTATTCCCGACTACGCTGGCCATCACAGGGGACACGTTCCAACGGGGTACAGCGACTGCGATGGGCATTGTGATTACCTTCGGTTGGATCGGCCTGGCGGTCAGTTCGCCGATTATCGGAAAGTTGGCCGAGGGCGGCGATTATCGCCGCGGCCTGATGCTGATCCCCATCTTTGCCCTCATCATGGTACTGGTTAATTTGGTACTGCGGCCTGTCTTGCACCGTCCGGTTCCGGTTCCGGTGGTGTAGCGTTTTTCATCCGAATTGCACTAGACTCAGAAGAACACTGTTTTAGGAGATTTGTAATGGCTTTTTGTCCGAACTGTGGAGCTCAGGTCACGGCTGGCAGTTTTTGCCAGAACTGTGGAACGCCGGTGGCTGGTGGAACTGCCCCGGCAGGCGCGGGCGCGACTTACGTTCCTCCGGCCACTCCGGTGACTGCCTCGGGTCTGACCGACAACGTGGCAAGCGCACTTTGCTACTTATTTGGGCTGGTCACGGGAATCATTTTCCTGCTTATCGCGCCCTACAATCAGAACAAAACCGTTCGTTTCCATGCGTTTCAGTCGATTTTTATGCACGTGGGAATCATCATCCTCTGGATTCTCTACACGATGACCAGCTTCCTGACGCACGGTATCGGTTTTCTGCTGTTCCCGTTGTTCAGCCTGCTGGTAATCGCGTTGTGGCTGTATATGATGTTTTCGGCCTATAACAATAAGAAAGTCAAGCTGCCGATCGTAGGCGATCTGGCTGAAAAGCAGGCATAAACGCAGAGCGGACGGCATGCGTCCGATATTGAAGTGCTGAAGTACAGTTGTGTTTTCGCGCTCGCGGCCTCTTTCGCCGCGAGCGGGGCCGCACCCAGCGGCGACATCACTCCGCGAATCGGCTCGATTGAAATTTACGGAGTTCATAAAGTTTCTCTGCAGAAGATCAGGGCGGCGCTCGGCGCAGGTCCAGGCGATCTTTTTCCTTCGCGTGAGGATGCGGAGGAGCGCATCGACAAGATCCCGGGAGTGGTCACGTCGCGCGTCGAAGCGGCATGCTGTGAGGATCGAAAACCCATTCTCTACGTAGGGATTGAAGAGCGGAATGCGCCGCATATGGAGTTTCATCCGGCGCCGGCCGGCGATGTGGTCCTTCCCCCTGAATTAGCCGATCAGTATCACAAGTTCCTGGATTCCGTGGCCGGCAGCATACGCGCCCGGAATGCGGATGAGGATCTGACCAACGGATATTCGCTGATGGCCGATCCGGAGTGCCGGGAATTGCAGCAAAGCTTTATCCCCATGGTAGAGCGCAATCTCGCCCTGATCGACCGTGTAATCCGCGACTCCTTCGATCCTGAGCAGCGGGCGATGGCGGCCTACCTTCTTCAGTACGGGCCGCGCGGGTCGGGCACTTCAAAAACAATCACGAATGCGCTCCAATGGGCTCTTCGCGATGGCGATCAGAATGTGCGCGATAATGCGGCCCGGGCAATGAAGGCGGTTGCAGTTGGGGCGAAGCTCCATCCGGAACAGGGGATTCGAATCGAGCCGACGTGGTTTATCGAATTATTGAATTCGGTGGTATGGACGGACCGTCGAAACGCCAGCCTCGCCCTGGTGAACCTGACCGAACAGCGCGACCCGGATACCCTGGCTGTGCTCGGTGAACGGGCTTTGCCGTCCATCATTGAAATGGCCCGATGGCATGATCTGCAACATGCTCTGCCGGCTTTCATTTTGGCGGGACGGCTGGCCGGCTTAGATGAAAAGACGATCGAGCAGGACTGGATCAATGGAAATCGCGAAGTGGTCTTAAAGAAAGCCCTCAAATCGAAAGGCAAATCTCAAGCGCTTACGATTGCGGGGCAGTGATTTCCGCCGATTGTACGCTTGCCGGCTGCGCGTTTTCGTCTGCCCCATTCTCTTCGTGAGCCATCCGCGGCTGGTCGCACTCGCAGCAATCGCTACACCGCTGGCAGCGGTCACAGAGATGATTGCCGCACGCGTCCTTGGTGCAATACACACAGATCCGGTGCGATGGTTCGCCGCAGATTGAGCAGGTAAAGGTAGTCGCTTCCATCAATATTTCCGCGCCCGTTTCGAAGAAGGCGAAGGTTCCTTGCTGATGATAGCGCGGCAGCGCTGTGCTTCCTCGTCAGCGATCTTGAAGTTCTGTTCGGTGCTGACGGCGAGATCCTTCAGATAATCGCGAAAGCGTTCGCGGTTAGCAAAGTTGCTGGCGACCAGCGCATCGAGCTGATCCGCCTGAGCGGCGGGCCCATACTTGCGGGCGCCCTCGGCGAGCGAGCGAGCAGTAATATCTAATGCTTCAAGCCGGAAGTACTCGTCCATAGCCAGCGAGAGGTCTTCCGTTTTTTGTGCAAGCATCTTTGTGGTCACGTCAACATCGTTGACCTGCCGTTGCGCCATTTGTAACTGCAGGATATAAGTGCTCGGGGCGCCTTTCTGGTCATACCACTGCTGGGGCTTCATGCTGCCGAGCAAAGGCCGGAGTTTCTGCGCGTCCTTGTCGATTGCCGCGATGATGCTGCGAACATCCCAGGGGGTTTCCAGGCCGGTTTCTGCCTGAGCCTGCTGCTTGTTAGCACCGGAGGGCGGCTGCTGCGCCAGACACATCCATGCCGGCACGCAGATCAGAAATAACGTGAATACGCGAATCATCGTTCGGCTAAGAGCTTGTTCTGTTCGATCGGGCCGTCATCATGTGCCGGAGCATGGCCAGGCCAGATAGATGACCAGATATCGTGCAGCGATTTTACGGTATATCGATACAACGAGCCGCGATCTACCTGCCTCGAAATCTGTTCGTCCGGGCGGACGAGAATCGCATCGGCTGCACGCACGATGGTTGGTTCGTTCCGCGGAAGGCGCGTGTGCTGCACCCGAACCTCCCCTTCTATCACATCGATCCGAACTGTGTCGTCTTCATCGATGGCAATTGCCAGAGTAGCAGGCTGGTGGGTGCTGATGACGGCAACGGGCGTAAAAATCCGCTGTCGGGCCTGCCCGAATGCGGTTTGCAGATGCACACGGACCCGTCCGGACGTGATATCCAGCAGGTCGCCCACGGCCGCGGTATTCCGCCGGAAGATTACGCTTGAGTTAGCGAATAATTCGAAGCTGCTTCCGCCCGCCACAACAAAGCGGGCGTACCCGTCCGCGCCGGTTGTGATCACCTGCCTGACGGGAACGCTTTCGCCGGCGCTGAGAGCCCAGGTCTGGGCGTCTCGCAGACGAGAAACCTGACCGGTCGCGGCGGTAATCTGCGCTTCGTTCGGTTGAGCTGCGCCGGAATCGACAGCGGGCCGATCAATATGTTCGCTCTGGCACTGTGCGCAACCGGCCGCGGCGACAACAAAAATGAAAGAAGCGATTCCGCGCAAGCCTTTCTCCGGGCACTCTTATTCTTCCATATCGGGCGCCGGAACGAGTGCGGGTTCCGCGTAGTTGAAGTCCGCTTGCGCCGGTCGCGGCTCGGAAATACGCTATGGACGCTCTCCGGAATCCAGCTTTTTTGTATAGGCGGCACGCTGCTTCGCCTGTATCTGCTCCGCAGCGACAAATTCGCGGCTGGCGTCCTTCGCTCGGCCCAGCTTTTTGAGCGCTGTTCCCAGCGCATAGTGGGCCTGCACATAGTTCGGATCGAGCGCAATGGCATGTTGGAACGGCGTGATTGCCTGTTGTGGACGATTCAACGCGAGCTCGGCCTTCCCCCACCCAAACTGCGCTTCCTTGTAGTCTGGATTTGCCGCGGCCGCCGCGCGGAAGTGCGATGCCGCCGAAGCCGGATCGTTCTGCTTCAGCAAGACCTCACCCAGAAGGCAATTCGAAACGGGATCATTTGGATAGCTCTTCAGTTCGGCCCGAAACTCGCTTGCGGCGAGCTCCACTTTGCCCTCCTTCCAATACACCTGGCCAAGGCCGGAATGGACGCCTGGAAACCTGGGGTCCGCTTTTCGGGCAGCTTCAAACTCTATACGGGCTTCGCTGTCACGCGACATCTTGTCGTATGCCATGCCCATCATGACGTGCGCCTCCGGCGAATTCGGATTCACGGACATGATGCGGGCAAAGGCGCTTGTCGCGCCCTTGTAGTTTCCCGCACGCATATACGCTTTCCCCAGCATGTCGAGTGTGGCGAGATCGGCGGGATTCAATTTGTTCGCGCGTTCCAGATACGTGGCGGCCTCCCGATAGCGGTCCAGTGCGAAGAGCGTCAAGCCGGCCAGATCGAAGCTCTGGAAATCACCGAATTCCGCGCTCAACTCCTGGAGAAGCGGCCAGGCGTCCGCGTAATTTTGAGACCGGAAATAGGCAATTGCCAGATTCTTGCGCGTGGTCGGATCGGCAGGCTGGATCCGCAGGGCTCGGCGATAAAGGTCAATCGCCTCAGGTTGTTTGTTCTGCCGCGCGAGTGCGATTGCGAGATCGTTCAGAACTTCAATCGACCCCGGATCGACTGCTAAGGCGCGGCGGAAGGCAGCCTCCGCGCCAGCGTTGTCTCCTGCCTGCAGCGCCCGCGATCCCTGGACCAGCCAGCTTTGTAAATCCTGCCCGCTAGAGAGGAACGTAAAGCAAAGGAGGCACGCCGCGAACTGCGCCGTGCCCCGGAAAGGAAACTGCCTCACCAAATACTAAAAGTACAACTTCAGGCCGAGCTGAATAGTCCGCGGGTTATGAGCTCCCAGCAGTTTGCCGAAATTCGATGAATCTACGTTGGTCGAGAGATTTGTGAAATTCACATGGTTGAAAGCGTTGAAGAATTCGCCCCGGAATTGCAGGCTGACCCGTTCACCGATTTTGAAGTTCCGGATTCCCGCGAGATCCCAGTTTTCCAAGCCGGGACCTAGCACGAGCCCGCGCCCGGCGTTTCCGAAATGCCCGATTGCATCCGTGAACGCCGCTGTGTTGAACCATTGGAGCCGGTCTCCAGCGCCGCTGAGCGATGCGCCAGGGACAGTGTCGGGGCGCGGCGCGACTGACGGTGCGGGATCAATTCCGATGCCACCCGGGAACGTGCCAGGGCTTCCCGGGAAATCATCCGAGCTGAACGGATCGTTCGATTGGGTCATGGTTACAGACGAGCCGGATTGCAGCCGCGTAATACCCGAGATCTCCCATCCTCCAAGGATGTGACCGATTACGCCTCGCTGGTCTTTGAAGAAAGGCAAATCATAAACATAATTGGCGACAAAAACGTGCGGAGTATTGATGGAGGGCGGCCCATAGTCCAGTCCGTAATCGTAGGTGTTGTAAATGCCCGAACCACGGTCGGCGGGATTGTTCGCCAGGTTCTTCGACCACGTATACGAGATTCCCAGCGTTAATCCGTTCGATACTCTTCGATTCAAAGAGACCTGAAGGGAATTGTAGTTGCTGCTGAACAGAGGCGCCCTGGTCGTAATTTCGGCGTATCCCGGATACGGACGAATGGCATTTGCGTCCACGGCGGGATTCGCTGTACGGAGAGATAACGGTACCTGGTTTATGTCCACGTCGCCGAGCAGATGTCTTCCAAGGGTTCCGACATAGGCGATCTGAAAAACGGTGTTCGAAGCGACTTGCTGCTCCACTGAGAAATTGAAATTCTGATAGGAAGGCACCTTGAATACCGGAGTGCCGGTTGCGGTCACGTTCACCGGGCCAAGTCCTGTGCCCACGCTGCCCGTTGCCGGATTATCGAAACTGGGATTTGAGATCTGCACCTGCTGGACCAGCGGCGGGTCGCCGAAAGCATTCTGTTCCCAGATTCCATTGAGTGTCCGATCGAAGTAGACGCCATAGCCGCCCCGTATGGCGGTCTTGCCGTTTCCCCTTACATCCCAGGCGAAGCCGAACCGCGGCCCGAAATTATTGTTCGAGTTCGGATTGACGATCGAACCGTATGGCGAACACGTGACCGAAGCGACCTTTTGGGCATTGGCACAGGCTCCGCCCGCGGGGAATATGATTCCGTTCACATAGGTTGCGGGGACGACGCCTTGGCCCGCTACAAACAAGCCGGTAGCCGGATCAATCATGGCGGCGGATGCCGGATCAAATACCGACGGATCGAAGTTGTTCAACACGTTATTACTGTCGGAGGGAGCGGGAAAGAAGCTGTAGCGAAGCCCCAGGTTCAACGTGAAGCGCGGAGTGACTTTCCAATCGTCCTGCAGGTAGGCTTCTATATTTTCGTAATTCAGATGTGGGATGATGTCGCGGCTCGATTGGCTGAACAGCGAGGCATTCCCGAGCAGAAAGTTCGCGAACGAAGGATTCCCAAACGCGTTTCGAAATGTAAAGGTTCCATTGGTCGGATTCGGCCCGTTCTCAGTCTTGGTCATCCACTGGACGGTCACGCCGGTCCGGATGGTGTGATTTCCAATGACCTTCGATAGGTTGTCGTAGAAGTTCTTATCGATGTTCCGTTCGAAATAGGGTGCGCTGGGAATCGCGACGCCCGAGTAGTTCGAAATCGTGACGCCCGGAATGCGGCCATAGGGATCGCTGTATGGCAAGCCGCCGCTGAGCGCCCCGAGAAATGCCGGGGAATTGATGATACCGGTCAAGTTGCTGTTGATCGCGCCCCAGGAGTAATTGAATGCTGCCTCATTGACAACCGTCGGCGAGATGGTCCAGCTCATGTTCGCCACTACATTTTTCCCGGGAGCATTTGTGGCGGTCGATGAGATTCCCGGAAGCGGGCTGCCTGCGAATAAGCCCCCCGGCTCGGTAGTCGGGACTACATCTTGCATGAACCTTCCAAACAGATGCACTTTGTCCGTGATGTTTTGATCGAGCCGCACTAAATCCTGGCGGTAGTTTTGCTTTGCGACGAAGTTGCTGATGTACTCGGTTCCATTTGCCGCATTGCCGGGGAATTTGGAATATACATTCTGGATGTAAACCTTCGCGTTCCGGCTAAAGCAGGATGGATTGATCTGCGATGTGTTCGCCGCGGCATTATTTGTGATGCAGCCGGCCGGCGCGGAAGCCGGATTCAACTGGCCGCTGAAGGTTCCCGAGAGCTGTTCGGCGGTCGGCACCGTGGCCGTATTTGTGCTCGGATTGCCGGTTTTGCGCCACTCTTCGGACCAGAAGAAGAATGTCTTTGAAGTATTCTTCTTGTATAGTTTCGGCACAAATAAAGGTCCGCCAATAGTGAATCCGAAATCGTTATAGCGGAGCGGCGGCTGCTTTGCGCCGACCAGGTTGCCGAAAAATGAATTCGCATTGAAATAGTCGTTGCGAACGAACTCGTAGGCGCCCCCGTGAAACTGGCTGGTTCCGGATTTGGTGGCTACAAGAATCTGGCCCCCGCCGCTGCGCCCGTACTGCGCGTCGTAGTTGCTCCTGCCGAGAGTGAACTCCTGGATGGCATCAACGCTTGGCACATTCAGCAGCGTGCTGTTCGATCCGCTGTCATTAATGTCGGCTCCATCGACGGTCCAGTTGTTGGCGCCGGTTCGCGCGCCGTTCACGGATAAACTGGTGGTATTGGCAAGGCCGAAACCCACTACATCGGGAAGGCCGCTTACCACCCCGGGCTGAAGCGTAACGAGCTGCTCGAAATTCCGGTTGTTTAGCTGCAACTCGCGAACCTGCGTGCCCGTTAGCGTTCCCATTTGAGCGGCGGTAGTGGTTTGCACCGGCGTGGTGGTTTCGGTAACCGTGATATTTTCGGTAACCTGGCCGGGCTGCAACTGCACGTTCAGCGGGCGCTTCTGTGCCACGTTAAGTACGACATTGTTGGCCGTATACGCTCGGAAACCAGTACTCTTGACAGTAACGGTATAAGTCCCCGCCGGAAGATTCGTAACAGTGAAGTTTCCGCTTCCATCGGTAGTCACGGTTCTCACATCGGAATTGGTTTCGTTGTTGTGAACCGTAACACTTGCGTTGGGTATAACGGCCCCGGTCGGATCTGTGACAGTGCCAATCAGGGTTGCATTAACTTCCTGTGCAACCGAAAGCCCTGCCGCCAGCAGCGCAAATAATACTAAAGCCGCGAGTTTGAATATTCGCGTTCTCATTGAAATACAACCTCCCTGGTCGGTAGAGGGGTGGCTGGCTCAATGGCTAAGTCCTTAGCCGGTCAAGATACACAGCAAACTTACCAGGGCATAGAAATGCCCGTCCCCTGAACAACACTGAGAGAATAGTAACTCATGCTGGGGAACGATTCAATTAGCAAAATGTCTTAGGCGCTTGTCTTCGAAGGCTTCTGAAACGGTTCCGCCTTCACGATCCCCGTGCCTTCGCGAATCGTCACGATGCGATCCGCCGGCACCTTGCTGAAATGCTCTGTGCCGCCATTTGGCCAGCGGACATCGAGATCGACTTTGTCGATAGCTCCCAAGCCAAAGTGCAGCCGCGGATCATTTGCCGAATAGAAGCTGGCTTGGCTCAGCACTTCCTGCACTTGTATTTTTCCGCCGTAATGCGCGGTGACTCGCGCTCCAATGGCGCTCCGATTTGATTTTGTCCCGATCAGTTTGACCTTGATGGAATGATCGCTTCCGCGAACGTCGTTTCGCAGCAGCGAGGGCGGCTCGTTCAGATTCATGATGAGGATATCCAGATCGCCATCATTATCGAAATCGCCGAATGCCGCGCCGCGGCTGGCGTGGGGAGCGGCCACGCCGGGCCCGGCCTGATCCAGGAGTTCTTCGAATTTCCCGTTTCGCAGATTCCGGAACAAAATTCGAGGACTCTTGAAAGGGTAATTCGGAAGGACCTTTTCAATCTCAGGGTAGACGCTCCCTGTTACCCAGAACAGGTCCGGGTAGCCGTCATTGTCCAGGTCGAACATGCCGGCGCCCCAACTGATATAGCGCGTTTCGACGCCCAACCCGGAAGAATTAGTCACATCTTCGAAGCTGCCTTTGCCATCGTTTCGATACAGCACGGCGGTATCGTCGGCGAAGTGGGTCTTCAAAATATCCAGCTTCCCATCGAGATTGTAATCGCCAATTCCCAGGCCCATGCCGGCTTGCTCCATACCGTCTTCGTTGAGGGCGACGCCGCTCTCGAGTCCGATGTCGGTGAAGGTTCCGTCATGATTGTTCTTGAACAGAAAACTAGGGGTCGAGTCACAGGCGATATAGATATCCGGCCAGCCGTCGTCGTCGAAATCGGCGGCTACGGTTGTCATGCAGTAGCTTCCAGTGCCCTTCGCAATCCCTGATTTGACGCTGACGTCGGTAAATGTTCCGTCGCCATTATTGTGATAAAGCGCAAGGCTGCCGGGAGGTAATCCGCGCGGCCCGCAATTTACCGGGATGCCTTTCCAGTTACAAAAGGAGCTTTCGCCCGGTTTCGGAACGCGGTTCTTATCGAAGATGCAGTAATAGGAAATCAGCAGATCGAGGCGGCCGTCGCGGTCATAATCCACAAATGTGCAGCCCGCTCCCCACTTCGTACCCTCATGCAACAGGCCCGCTTCCTTAGTTACATCGGTGAAGGTGCCGTCGCCGTTGTTGCGGTAGAGGACGTTTTGCCCGTAGTAAGTGATCAGCAGGTCTTCAAAACCGTCATTGTTGAAATCGCCGACCGCGACAGAGGATGCCCAACCGGTCCGGCCCAAACCCGATTTGGCCGTAACATCCGTGAACGTGCCATCGCGGTTATTCTTGTAGAGCCGGTTCATGGCGCCTTCGGGCGCGCCCTCTTCGCGAGTTCCGCAAAGCAGAAAAATATCCAGCCAGCCATCGTTATCGTAGTCGAAGAATGCGCACCCGCAGCCGACGGTTTCGATAATGTAGGTTTTGTGATCGGCCGGTCCGTAGATTAGCGGAGCGTGCAATCCGGCCTGCGCTCCGACATCAGTGAAACAGGCATTGAACGGCAGGCCCGAAGGTTTGCCGCGCGGCTGCGGCTTCACTCCTCGCGACGACACTCCCTGCCCGAATGCGTGAATAACCGGCAGGCCGAGGAGCCCGATCGCGGTCCGCCTGGTGATGCTGCTGCGCTTCAAACCAGAAGTTTAACAATGATCATTCGGGTTATACGCTGGCCGCGCCGGCCGACTCGAATGTCCGCGAGATGAGAGTTCGGGCTTCTTCCTGAATGCGCTTTAGATGCTGTGTGCCGAGAAAGCTCTCGGCATAGATTTTATAGACATTCTCCGTGCCCGATGGCCGGGCTGCGAACCAGCCGTTCTTTGTTACAACTTTCAATCCGCCGATCGGCGCCCCGTTCGAAGGCGCGGTGGTGAGCATGGCTTCAATTTGCTCGCCGGCCAGTTCACTTGCCGAAACCTGTTCAGGCGAAAGTTTGGCGAGAATCGCCTTCTCTTCCGGCGATGCGGGCGCGTCAATTCGTTCGTATACCGGGTCTCCGAATCGTCGAGTTAATTCACGGTACCGCTCACCTGGATCTTTGCCGAGTTTCGCTGTGATTTCGGCCGAGAGCAGCCCCATGATTAAGCCGTCTTTATCGGTGCTCCAAGGGCCGCCGTTTCTGCGCAGGAACGACGCGCCGGCGCTCTCTTCTCCACCGAATCCAAGCGAGCCATCCAGCAAACCGCCGACGAACCATTTGAACCCGACGGGGACTTCAACAAGCCGCCTGCCCAGGTCGGCCGCGACACGATCAATGATGCTGCTGCTGACCAGGGTCTTGCCGATAGTGGCATCCCGTCTCCATTCCGGCCTGTGGTTGAACAGATAGTCGATCGCGACAGCCAGGTAGTGATTCGGGTTGAGAAGACCCGCGCTGCGTGTCACGACGCCATGCCGGTCATGATCGGTATCGCAGGCGAAGGCCACATCGTAGCGATCTTTTAGCGCGATCAGGGCGGCCATGGCGTAGGGCGATGAACAGTCCATGCGAATCTTTCCATCCCAATCGAGACTCATGAAGCGGAAGGTGGGATCCACCAGCTTGTTCACTACAGTCAGCGTGAGGTTATAACGCTCCGCAATGCGCGGCCAATATGCGACACCCGCGCCGCCGAGCGGATCGACAGCCAGGTTCAGATCCGCGGAAGTGATCGCCTTGAAGTCGATCACTGCGCCCAGGTCGTCAACGTATGTAGATACGTAGTCGTAGCGGCGCGCTGTATCCGCGCGCAGGGCGCGCTCGAACGGGATGCGCAATACTGGCTTCAACCCGGCGCCTAGCAGGCCGTTCGCATGATTCTCAATCCATTTCGTAGCGTTCGTATCGGCGGGGCCGCCGCTGGGCGGGTTGTACTTGAATCCGCCGTCTTCCGGGGGGTTGTGTGAAGGCGTGATCACGATACCATCCGCGAACCCGCTAGTGCGGCCGTGATTGTAGGTTAGGATGGCGTGCGAGAGCGCAGGGGTTGGCGTGTAGCCGCCGTCCTGATCGATCATGGTAATGATGCCATTCCCGGCAAGCACTTCCAGCGCGCTCATGAACGCACACTCAGAAAGAGCGTGCGTGTCCATAGCGAGGAAAAGCGGACCGGTCGTGTGTTCCTGCTTCCGGTAATCGCAGATCGCCTGGGCGATCGCCAGAATATGGCTCTCATTAAAGCTGCCTAAAAAGGACGACCCGCGGTGCCCGGACGTTCCGAAAGCGACCCGCTGGGTCTTCTCGGCCGGGTCCGGCTTAATCGTGTAGTAACTTGCAATCAGGCGGGGAACGTTCACTAGTTGTGCAGGATCGGCGGGTTGGCCCGCTCGAGGGTCAGTCGGCATGTTGACTCCTTCGTTCGATAGGGTTGTGTGCTACACGGTAACGGCTCAATTAAACTTTACAGCGGGCGAGAGAGCGTCTATGAAGGTGAGTTGGCCCCGGCCCCGGCCATCAGCGTACACTTCTTCAGTGGAGCAGAATTCAACTCCGAACGAACGACTGATCTTCGTTAGCCACAGTAGCGCGGATACTTGGGTCGCTAAACAAATTGCTCGCGAGATCAAAGCTCGCGGCGGCACGCCCTTTCTGGACGAGGCTCAGGTAGATGCCGGAGCTGATTTTGAGGAGGACATCTTAAGGTTCCTGGAGCGGGCGCATGAACTTGTCGTTCTGCTTACGCCATGGGCCCTTGATAGACCGTATGTATGGGCTGAAATTGGAGCAGCATGGGGGCGGCGAATCCCGATCGTGGCTTTACTGCTCGGGATCACGCCAAGCGAACTGCAGGCATACCAGTACTCCTGAAAAAGCGAGATCTCCTACAATTAAATGAGATCGATGTCTACCTTGAGCAGTTGACCGAGCGTATAGGACAAAATCGAGGATGAGAGATTTGGGAAGCCGAAAAGTTTTCATTTCACATTCCGCGGCAGACGCCGACTGGGCACGGTCCTTTGCTAAAGCTCTCAAGGACCGTGGAGTAGCTGTCTGGTTTGACGAATTTGAAGTACAGCCCGGTGAGTCGTGGCGTGATGCACTTGAAGCTGGCCTGCGCAGTAGCGATGTGCTCGTATCGTTACTCGACAGAGAATCTTCCTCTAGACCGAATCTCTTCTTTGAACTCGGTGCAGCTATAGGCATGGGTAAGCGAGTTGTTCCGATAGTGCCGAAAGGTACGGATCCAGGCGTTCTTCCGTTAGATGTTCGATTACGTCGCTATCTGATTCGCGATACGCCAGAACAGACTGCAGAAGACCTTTCCAACACATTGCGGGCGGCCTGATTTCTCACGCGAACAGATTCTTGTTCAAAAAATCGTTTCGGAACTTGCCCTTCGGATCATACTTGGTTGCCAACTTCAAAAAATCATCCAGCTTTTCATAGCGCGACCGGAGTTCCGCCGGCGCCATCGTAAACAGCTTGCCCCAGTGCGGCCGCGGATGGAACGGAGACAGTTCCCTTTCGATAACCGGAAGAAGGTTCCTCACCGCTGGCCAGTCCGGTTTCCAGGTGAAGTGGATCGCGACGCTCGGACGTTTATACGCCGTGCTCATCCAGAGATCGTCCGCGGCGATCGTGCGGATCTCTGAAATCAGTAGGTGCGGGCTTACCTGATCTTGTAGCCGCTCAACCGCCAGGATCGCCTCGACGGCGTGCCGCCGCGGCAGCAGGTATTCGGTCTGCAATTCCTTTCCGGCGCTTGGCCTAAAGCCCATCCGGAAATGCGGCAGGCGGTCATACCAGGGGCCGGCAACGCCCATCTGCTCGGTGCAGTTCTCGGCAGATAGGCCGGCAATGGGATGTAGATTCCGATGAGCCAACTTCGCGCCGAACAACTCCTGAGGCGCGGAGAACGCCCGAGCCTCTCCGACGCGGCTCTTGATCCAGAGTTCGCTGATCTTTTTCGCCCGCCAGTCGGTGAATAGACTGACGCTATAGCCGCTCGCCTGAATTTCCTCGAAGTGATCTTGCATCTGGCGAAGCGGAAGATCCTGATAGACGTACTGCCGCACTTGATAGGTGGGTTGAACCTTGAGCGTTACTCGCGTGATCACCCCCAGGGCGCCGAGCCCAACCGCGGCGGCCTGAAACTCCGTAGGATTCGATTCGCGGCTGAGTTTCACGAGATCGCCTGCAGCGGTTATCAACTCCAAACCTGACACGGCGCTCGCCAGATTCCCGTTTTCTTCGCCCGATCCATGCGTTGCGGTGCTGCAAGCCCCCGCAACTGATATGTGTGGTAGGGAAGCGAGGTTGTGAAGCGCAAAGCCCTTCGCGTCGATGTAAGGGCCGAGCTGTCCGTACGTAACTCCGGGGCCGGCCGTAACCGTGCGGGATGCAGAGTCGAGCGACATCTCCTGCATGGGTTTCAAAGACAGCAGGTTGTAACGGCTGTCTGCGATGGAGTTGAAGCAGTGCCGCGTGCCAAGCACTTTCAACTTCTGTTCAGAGCGCAGGTGAGACCGGATCTCATCAATATTCGAGGCTTCCGATATATGGTCCGTGCTGTACGTGATATTTCCGGACCAGTTCGTGAGGCGCTCGCGAGCTTGCAGTGTCGAGAGCCGCCCGAAGAACGAGCCTGCGATCGCAGAGGAGAGCACTTGGAGGAACGTTCGTTTCGTCACTGTCGCTCACAGATCGTATCAGAATTGAGTAGCCGTAACCGTCCGGTATAGATTGAATCTGATGAGGCGCTGGTTAACTCTGTTCATTTTGCCTGTTGCGGTCTACGCTGCGAGCAGCTATACCGCCGAGAAAGCGACAGATCACGGCGTCGAGGTAATTCGCTTGACGGATGCGGCGGATGACGTTAGCGTCTCGATCGTTCCATCAATTGGAAACCGGGCTTTTGAATTCAAAGTACACGGTAAGGATATCCTCTACTTCCCTCCTTCGGATATAGCGGCTTTTCGCGACAGTGGCGCCAGGCAGCTCAACGGGATTCCGTTTCTTGCGCCCTGGGCGAACCGGATGGCGGAAGGAGGTTTTTGGGCCAATGGCAAGAAGTATCGATTCAACCCGGATCTCGGTACGCTGCGTCTAGACCCCAATGACATCGCTATACATGGCATGTTGACCGCATCATCCCTTTGGCAAGTCATCGATGTGGGAGCGGATGAACATTCCGCGCATGTGACCAGCAGGCTGCAATTCTGGAAATATCCCGATTTGATGGCCAACTGGCCTTTCGCTCATGAATACGAGATGACTTATACCGTGGCGAACGGTGTTCTGGAAGTGACCACTAAGATCACAAATCTGAGCGCAAAGGCAATGCCGGTTGTGCTGGGATTTCATCCGTATTTCAAGCTCGGCGACGTGCCGCGTTCCGAGGCGAGCGTACACATCCCGGCTCGCGAACACGTGGAAACGGATGCGCGCCTGGTGGCCACTGGCGAGTTGAAGCCGGTTAACTTGCCGGATTGGGTTTCCCTGAAAGATCACACGTTTGATGACGGCTACACGGATCTCGCGCGAGAGGGCGACGGGCGCGCACGTTTTGCCGTAAAGGCAGGACCCAAGGAGATTGAAGTATTGTATGGGCCTCGATATCAGGTTGCCGTGATCTACGCGCCGCCCCGCCAACCCTACATCTGCTTTGAGCCTATGGCCGCAATCACGAATGGAGCGAATCTTGCGCACGAAGGTAAATATCCCGCGTTAGAGACTGTGGCTCCCGGCGACACATGGCAGGAGAGTTTCTGGGTACGCCCGACAGGGTTTTGAATGGAGTCGGTCAGCCCGGTGAAAATCCCGCCGATGCGCCCACCCAATCCAGATTCTTGTTGAAATCTACGCCCATCATCTTGCCGCGGCCCGTTCGCACGACCGCCATAACAGGGGTGAGTCCGTTTTCCCAGACGTACATGATGCGGATTTCGACCTTGGTCATTCCGCGTGGAGTCTCTATGACCGGCGCGAAATCCATCTTGCGCTGCAAAATGTATTCGGACCACTGGCCCTCAGGGATTGCCAGGATCTCTTCTCTGGACGGCCCTATCTTCACGCCCAGCCCGGCGAACGAATAAAGCGGCTTCAGTACGTAATTCTCTAAATCGTCGGGCAGCCGCTTCACTTCACTCAGAAACCAGGTTTCGGGAACGCTGGCGTGCCGGAACCACGGTAAGGAGAATTTGCTGATGCGAAAGAACCAGTTCGGATGGCCGGCCCATTCGACGTCCAGATCGTCCGTCCATCGAAACCCCGGTTGAATATTTTTGCGCGCCAGTTCATCGACGATGACGCGATTGTAAATCCGCTCAATCGGGATGCCTTCGAAGTACAGTTTGCGGCCCTGCTGCTTCACTTCAGTTATGCAAGCGATCTTGATACCGAGCCGTTCTTGCGTAACCAGGAAATCCGGCAGTGTTTTCTGCTCGCGCGGCTCGATCTCCAATAGCACAACGTTCTCAGGCGAGTGTCCGTGCAGGATTGCCCGGCGAAGCAGATCCCAGTAACCGGCCTCATCCAGTCCGCCGAGAAATGGTGTCAACCGCGCATGGAGTTCTTCGAGTCGATACACATTCCGATACTGTTTCGCCAACTCGGCCTGAAAGCCATAAATGGAAGGAAAGCCCTGGATTTCGACTAATTTAGGTTCCAGTTCCCCTTTGGGGCTGCGGACGAGTCCGAAATCGGCCTGCAGAAACAGTGGGTGTCCGGTCTCATTGCGAACGCGAAATTTTTCTGGAATCGTCGCCTGGGATGCTTGCACATAGGCGGCGTTATCCGCGAGCTGAGAGTAGAGTTCCTGGCCGTAGCGAACCATCTTGTCCATAAGCGCGTTTGGCAGGAAAATGGGAGTCTCGCTGCAGCGAAACGCAACATGGGCTCCGGCCGCTGCATCCAGCCGGTGAAGGAAGTCAGCGTAAAGTTCGGGAGTCCAACGCTCGTTGAATTGCTTGCGTAACTCGGGTATCACGCGTTCCTGCGTTTACACCAGGAATTGGCCATCGCGCATGATCGGCCGGTCATCGGCCCAGATGTCGAAGTCGCGCCCGACAACATCGATATGCGTGGTGGAAGTCCATTTCGCGCCGGTATGCGCGCCGTATGGGTCGCCGAAGGCCATGTGAACGCCGGGAATTTTTTCATCCTGAAGAATGTTCCCGACGATGCGCGTGCACGCAAGATTTGTGCCGATTGCGAATTCGCCAACCCGGTCGCTATTCGGATCGCGATGCGTGTAACTCCAGAACTCGTCCTGGAGTTGTTTGTTCTCGGAATGAGCTTCCACCAGCCGGTTGCCGGAAACTACCAGGGTGAGAGGAGTCTTACGCAAATCGCCAAATTTTCCACAGAGGTAATCGCCGACGACGCCATCCACCACGAACGTTCCGTTCACTTCCAGCGGCGACGTGAAGGTTTCACCGCCGGGTAGATTGCCCCACTTATCGCGGCTGATGATTCCGCTGGTTTTGATCCATTTGTAGGCGGGCGTCAGGTTTGCCTGAATCTCGGTCCCCGCCGGAGTTGTGGCGCGAATTCTTGCCGCATTCTGTACCAAGTTCATAACTCGGAGGGTTAAATCATCCACCTCTCGAAAATCCGCCCGCATGCCCTCCAGCATGATCTTCTTCTCGATATTGACCATATGGGCATGGCGGATTCGATTGCGATTCACCACGTCGCACATCTGCATGCGTGTCTTCAGCTCGTTGGCCTGCGCCTGCACGGCGAAAATGCTCACCTGGCTCGTAAGCATATCGTTGAGAATCTCGGGCGGCATATCGGTCAGCGGCCGGGGCGCGAGTTCTTCCAGAACAAAGCTGTTATATGTGCAGCGCGTTTGGTTCAATTCCGATGCTATGCTGGCGGCGATCTCTTTGCAGGCGCTATCGGTGATCAGCGTCACCTTTTCGGATGGCTGGACTTTCAGGCACACGAAAACGGCGTTGTGCGCGCCAGGACTCAATTCCGAATCGAACGGAATGTCACTGAGATTTGTGGTCATGGTGCGACGCCGGCCCCCGCTATCTCTGTGGCGAGGCCGGTTTCTGTCTCATAGACGATGTAATCCACTACTTTGGTCAAATCTCCCGTTTCCTGATAAATACGGAGCTGGCGATCAGCCCCTGTACCATTTTCCAGGATGCGGTGGATGTAATTAATCTCGTTCCGCGATCCGAGTTCGTCAACCACATCATCGACGAACTGCAGATACTCATAAATAAGATCGCGGACGGGAACTTCCGTTTGTTTACCGAAATCGATGAGCTTACCGTCCAGGCCGTAGCGCGAGGCGCGCCACTTGTTCTCCATAATAAAGGCCCGCCGGTACAGGCGAAAGCCCTGGTTTGCGGCATGGAGCTTATAAAGTTTGGCGATGGTGGCTTGAATCAGCGCCGCGATGGCAATCGTTTCATCCGCACGAAGAGGGACATCGCAAATGCGAAACTCGAGCGTCGGAAAATTCGGGTGCGGGCGGATGTCCCACCAGATCTTTTTCGCGTTGTCGATGCAATTCGTCTTCACTAGCAGATTGACGAAGCTCTCGTATTCACCCCAGCTCCCAAAGTAATCCGGGATATTGGTCCGCGGAAATTTATCGAACACTTTGCCGCGATAGGACTTCAATCCCGTATCCATTCCCAGCCAGAATGGTGAATTGGTGGAGAGAGCCAGAATATGCGGCAGAAAATACCGGGCTGCGTTCATCAGATGGATGGAGGTCTCGCGGTCTTCTACGGCGATATGCACGTGCAGCCCGAAGATGAGGTTCGCGCGCGCCACCATCTTGAGATCCTGCACGATCGTCTCGTATCGCTCGTCCGGGTAGATATCCTGCTTGCGCCAGTCGGCAAAGGGATGGGTGCCGGCGGACGCCAGCCGTAGGCCGTTCTGTTTTGCCAGATCGCAGATCTGCAGCCGTAAGCCCTTCAGTTCCCGCGAAGCTGCCTGAACATCCTTGCAGATGCCTGTGCCCACCTCGACTACCGATTGGTGCATCTCGGCTTTCACTGCTTCCTTCAGCAGTGTTTTGCCCTTTGAGATGATTTCGGAATCGATGTGCGACCGGAGGTCACGCGTGACAGGATCGATCGTCTGATACTCTTCTTCGATCCCTATCGTAAAGCTCGGTTTCATGAGGCGCCGATCCGCAATGCCGAATCAGGTTAGGGCGGCGGCCCTCCTGCCCTGATGCCCGGCCAGAAAGCGGCTCCAGTGAAAGTGTGTTTGAGGCTCCTCATCGCTCAACGCCTTGGCGATGGCCAATTGAGCGACATTCTCGACCACCCAATCGAAGTTGGCTTCGCCAACGGAGTGTACGTCCGCATCGGGAGCAGGATTCAGGAAATCGATCGCGTACGGGATTCCGTTCTGGACGGCGAATTCGACTGTGTTGAAGTCATAGCCGAGAGCCCGGCAGAGCGTGAGGCAATCTTTGACTACGCGTTCCCGCAGCGGGGACGCGCCACTGTGTTCGTCCTTCACGTACCGCAAATGATGCGGCAGCCGGGGATCGTACTTCATCACGCGCACGTTTTCCTGGCCGACCACATAACAACGGAAGTATTCGTCGAACTCGACAGCGGATTGCAGGGTCATGCACAACGACCCGCTCTGGTCGTATGCGTCGAAAAACTCCTCGCGCGAGTTTACCTTCGAAACGTTTTTCCAGCCCCCTCCGCTGAAGGGCTTTAGAAATGCGGGAAAACCGATGTAATCGAAGATCTCATCCCAGTTCAGCGGGAATACCAGGTTGCGCATCGACTGCACCGTCGTTCCGGTTGGATGGGATTTGTGCGGCAAGACAACGGTGTGGGGAATAGCCACCCCCAACTGATTCGCCAGGGCGTAGTTGAAGAACTTGTCATCAGCGCTCCACCAGAAAGGGTTATTGATCACGATAGTGCCGGTCAGCACCGCGTTCTTCAGATAAGCGCGGTAGAACTCAACGTCGTGGGAGATCCGGTCGATAATGACGCGGTATCCGCTGGGCTCGGCCATTTTCACTCCGCCGATCCGGATGTGCTCCGCTCTCACTTCAGACACGCCTTTGCTGTTGATCCGATCTACCAGCGCGGACGGGAAGGTGTTTTCCATCCCGTAGATGATTCCGATCTTCCGCATTACCACCTCGCACCGCTTCAGAGCCGCGAGCCCTGCGGGAGCGGCTTTTGGGTCAAAAGAATTTTACCGCCATCCGCTGCCACAGCGGCCAGTCGTGTACTTCGCCGCCGGTCCATACGTCCAGCCAGTGCGGAATGCCTTTGCGCCCTAGAATGTCCGCGATCCGGAAGTTCTCGCCGAGGCAGATATCATGGTCCCCGGCGCCCAAAACGATCCGCATTGTCCGGTAACGTTCCAGAAACCAGGAATCACTCATGTTGGGGAGGTAATCCACAGGATTGTTGAAATAGAAGTCGTTATCGTAGTACCCATCCATGAAATGCTTCATGTCGAAGCACCCGCTCATGGACACGCAGGCGGAGGTTACGTCCGGATGGCGCATGGCGAAATTAAAGGCATGATAGCCACCGAGGCTGCAGCCGGTTGTGCAGATCTGCTGCGCTCCGTTTACCCCCTTCATGAGCGGCACTACCTCATAAAGGATGTAGCTCTCGTAGTCGTTATGGCGAGTGACACGGTCGTGAGGGTGAATGCCGCGGTTGTACCAGCTCTCGGCGTTCATGTTGTCCACACAGAAAATCTGTAGACTTCCCGCTTCGATCTTTTCCCAAATCGCGTGGATCATGCCCGCGTTCTCGTATTCGTAGAACCTCCCGTGGGAGGTTGGGAAAACCAGGATGGGCAGTCCGGCGTGGCCATAGGCGAGAAGTTCCATGTCCCGCCCGGTGCGGTGGCTGTGCCAGTTGTGATAATCGCGGCGCATCGTTAAGCTCGGCGCCCTACCTGCCTTGGCCGCCATCTACATACTAGTCCAGAGCGCCGGCCCGGTATCTAACGATGTATAATGTACATCGTGAGGCGAACCCAGCTCTATCTCGACGAACATCTCTGGAATGCCCTGCACGCTCGCGCACGGAGCCGGAAGACCACCGTATCGGAACTCGTTCGCGAAGCTGTTCGTGATCGTTACTTCGGCAGGCACGATCAGCGGCGAAAGGCCATGCAGGAATTCGTGGGGATTCGGAAGGGGCGTTCCGAAGCTCTCGACTCGGTTGACTACGTTCGAACTCTCCGGCGGGGTGATCGTCTGGACCGCCTGCACAAGAAATGACCGTTCTTGTCGACTCCGATATCCTGATCGAAGTTTCCCGCGGCAAAAATGCGGAGATTGTTTCCAAATGGATCGGCTTAAGCGATTCCGATGCGGCGGTTCTGTATTCCCCGGTCAGCATCGCTGAACTCTGGGCAGGCGCCCGGCCGAACGAATTCGATGCTCTGAATAATCTGTTTCAGTCGTTGACGTGTAGCCCAATCGATGAACAGGTCGGTCGCGATGCGGGAATTTATCTGCACCGCTACAGACGCAGCCACGGACTCGAGATTGCGGATGCGTTGATTGCCGCGAGCGCTATAGCAAATAACGCAGAGCTGTGGACGCAAAACCGGAAGCACTATCCGATGAAGGAAATTTCCTTCTTCGGCTGAGAGCGGGGATTTAGAGCACACTGAAGTTGATGTCAATCACTATCGCCGCAAAGCAGCTTGTTACCGCAAACACGATCATCGACCAGCCGCTCATCACGGTTGATGGCGGCAACATCGTTGCTATTTCTTCGCGAGAAGCAAGCGAGATCACGCGCCTGACTCGCGATTTTAAAGATGCAACGCTAACCGCCGGCCTGTTTGACATCCACATGCACGGCGCCATCGGGCACGACGCGATGGAAGGCACAACCGAAGCCCTGAGCGCCATTTCCAGGTTTCTGGCGAGCCACGGTGTCACCGAATACCTCGCCACTACTGTTACGGCTTCGATGGATTTGACGCTTCGCGCACTGGATGGCATCGCTCGCCACATTGAAAGAGAGCCGGCCGGCGGCGAAGCGACAGTTATCGGGATTCACATCGAAGGACCGTTCGTGTCTCATGCAAAGCGTGGCATGCATCCGGAACGGTTCATTCTGCCGCCGAGTGTCGCCCTGCTCAACAGGTTCTGGGAAGCCTCAAGAGGACATATCAAGCTAATGACCATTGCCCCTGAAGTTCCGGGGGCCCTGGAAACGATTGCACGCGCGAGTGAACTCGGCATCCGGTCATCTATCGGGCATTCGAACGCCAATACGGCCGAGGCGCTGAGGGCATTGCAGGCCGGCGCTGTTTCGGCGACTCACACTTATAATGCAATGCGGTCACTGGATCATCGCGAGCCAGGTATTTTAGGCGTCGTTCTCGATCGCGACGACCTTTACGCCGATCTGATTTCCGATGGAATCCATGTCGCGCCGGAAATGGTTCGATTGTGGTTTAAAGCGAAAGGGCCTGAACGGGCCATCCTGATTACCGATGCGCTTGAGGCTACGGGAATGCCGAACGGAGTCTATAAATTGGGCGAAACGACGGTACACGTCAAGGACGGCCGCTGCACCACGGATGCAGGAGTGCTCGCCGGAAGCGTGCTAACGCTGGATCAAGCTGTTGCGAAAATGCGCGAGTTTACTAAAGCCGATTTGCCTGCTGCCGTCCGCCTTGCGTCGCGAAATCCGGCGCGAATGCTCGGTTTGCCGGACGATCTAACTGTTGGGGCCGCGGCAAACTTCAATGTTTACGATGCAGGCGGCAACCGAACGCAGACCGTACTTCGCGGCCAACTGCTTGAGCATGGCGCACGGTAGGATTCTTGGCGAAGCCGAAGGACGAGTGGATACTGGAAGCTCCAGTACGCCGCCTGAATCGAAGGCAGAAACGGTTTGTTCGGAAAGCCGTCTCCTTGGACAAGGAGCACCAATGAGTGACCGGGAAACTGAAGGACTAGATCCGCTCCGTACTCTTACGGACGATCAAATCGTCACCGAACAAACACTGCCAAGGCGATCGTTCTTGAGCAGGACTGGCGCTCTTTTGGGAGGCGCCACGGGCATTGTCTCGGGATTGCGAGCTTCGGGGCTCCATCATTCGGCACAAGACGATCCTGACAAGAAACCCGCCGATCCGGATAAAAAGCCTGCCGATCCTGACAAGAAACCCGCCGATCCGGATAAAAAGCCCGCCGATCCCGACAAGAAACCTGCTGATCCGGACAAAAAACCTGGGGATCCGGATAAGAGGCCTGCCGATCCTGACAAGAAACCTGCGGATCCGGATAAAAAGCCGGACGATCCACACCGCACAAAGTTTTGAACCGGCCTTCGCTCGACTGGTTGATCAGCCCGGTAACGAAGCAGCAATATTTTAACGATTACTGGGAAAAACAGCCGCTGGTGGTCAAGCGCAATAATCCGGACTACTTCCGCTCGCTTTTATCACTGGATGAAATAGATCGCGTGATCACTACGCTGGATCGCCGTTATCCGGACATCTGCCTGAAGAACGCGTCGAGGCCGATTATGGCTGCCGAATATTCGTTAGCCGGCGGCATTCTCGACGTCGCCAAGGTCTATCAACTGTTCCAAGAGGGTTCGACGATAACGCTCGCGTATCTCGATACGGTAGTGCCGGCTCTAACCGTTTTTTGCCGGGCTCTCGAAAATGAATTCAGCTTTCCATTCCAGACGAACGTTTACCTGACTCCGGCCGGAGCGCAAGGCGCCCAACGTCACTACGACACCCACGACGTGTTTGTGCTTCAGGTGTGCGGCTCGAAAAAGTGGACCATCTTTGGAACACCCGTCGAGTCGCCTCTAGCGGGCCAGGATTATGATGCGCAGGTCCATGATTTGGGCGACCCGGCGTTCGAGTTTGAATTGCATGCCGGAGACGTGGCGTATATTCCTCGCGGTGTCGGTCACGAGGCGCGTTCCACCGATACTATTTCCCTCCACATCACTGCAGGCATTCTGCGCTATACGTGGGCAGATTTGCTTCTTGAACTGGTCGCTCGCGCCAGTTTGAGTGATCCGGCTTTTCGGAAAGCCCTGCCGCCGGGGTTCGCCCGCCTGGATTTTGACAGGGCCCAGGCACAAGAGACTGCGCGCGAATTATTGACCCAGGCTGGGACCATCTCGAACTTTGATGCGGCGCTCGACAGCATCACAGAAACGTTCCTCTCCGGGTGTCCGCCCTCGCTCGATGGACAGATGGCTCAATTGGCAATGCTCGATTGTTTGGGCATTGACAGTGTCGTGCGCGTGCGGCAGGGCATCGTCTTTCGCTTGGAAGCCAATGGCGAATCCGATTCGGTAGCTTGCTTCGGCCGGAAGATCACGTTTCCGCCGCATGTTCGCGAGGCGCTCCGATTCGCGCTGAGCCATTCCAGGTTTGTCGTCGAAGTTCTTCCCGGCAATTTGGACAACGCGGGTAAGTTAACCCTCATTCGCCGGCTCATTCGTGAAGGCTTGCTGGAGCAAAGTCAATGACTGCACATGCTGCTGCCGCGACTTCCTAGGCCGGTAGTGCGGTAGAGCGCGGCCTGAAAATTCTTCTCATGGCGAGCCATATCCACCGGAACAACAGAATCGATAGAACAACCCCTGCGAGTGCAATCGCGAACAGAACGGCCGGGTGCACAGACATGAGCAGCGCACCCCCCACGGCAAGCGCGTCTTCGGCGAGGCTAAGCATGAGATTTGAAAAAGGTTCGGGCGAAGTATTTGCGGCCAGCCTGGTTGCAGCTTTGGCTCCGTGTGACGTAAGGGCGATACCGCCGCCCGCGAGCATGGCAATCAGCCGGATCTTCGGATCGAAATGAGCGAAGGCCGTGGCAGCCAGAATCGCGCCGGCGGGTACACGGATAAACGTGTGGACGGCATCCCAGGCGGAATCGAGGGCGGGAATCTTATCGGCAATGAACTCGATTACGTAAAGCGCTCCCGCAGTTGCGAGCACCCACGTATGCCCTAAATACGTGAGATCGCCTGGGAGGTGCGCGAAGTGAAATCGCTCCAAAAGGCCAAGCGTGAGCACTGTGGCGTACAGGTTAATGCCTGAGAGCCAGGCAGAGCCCATGGCAAAGGCCAGCGTGCTCAGGTCCATATTTAGATTCTAATGGGATATTTGAGGCGCGCCGCTGGTTGTTAAATCTGGCCCCGATACCGTTCCTCCGGGAATGGAGGCCTGAGTCTTTAAAAGGAGGATTTGCAAAATGGGCAACAAGGCCTGAATCAGGAAGAATGGTACGCGCACATTCGTTTGGAAAGAACGGCCATACCCGGCTTCGTCCCACTGGTCAACCGGCTTCAGTTCAGCCTGCCTGCATTGATGAACAAAACATCCAAGCTTCCAAAATCCTCTTTTATTCTTCCGGCTACTTTCTTCTGGGCGGATGCCGGCCGCATCTAGTGGCCCTGTTCAGTTGGGTAGCGACCAGATCTGATCTAAGCGATTCTGTCCGCACGACTCCAGGGTCAGATTTTGTGTCGCGCCTGCAGTGAGGCATTCGCCGTTGGAGGCGTTGATCAATTCACCGGTCAAGTTGTAACGCCAATGCTGAAGCTTGCTGTCAGAACACGGCTGGGTAGCCGGCTTTCCGTCCGCAACATCCAGACAGTTTCCCTGCGATTGTAAAGCGCCTTCCGAAGTGACGGTCCAGGTTTCCGCGGGACTGCCGGAACACGCTCCAACCTGCCCGGAAGCCAAACAGAGCGCATAACCATTGATATCGCGGTGTCTTCCGGCCGCGGTCATCGTGATGGTGCCGGTACGGGATGGGCTGCCGCAAGAAGCGGCCGGGTGGATGGACCAGATTGCTGTATCGTGAGGGTCAATCTCGGCCTGCAGAGTAGAGGCAGCCCGTTGTTCGGCGCCGCTCCATAAATCGCGCGCATCCAGCCGGCATTCCGCATCGGAACGAAAGCCAAGATCTGCCGGACTCAATTCAATCCGGCTTGGAGTATTGGCCCTATTCAGCACGGCGACCGCATAGCTGCCGCCCTTCAGATGCTTAAACAGAACGTCGATGGACGGGTTGCGGCGGACCAGCGTTGCCATGCGGCCTAACGGATCCTGATCAATCGCGATCACGGCCTTGTTGCCCAGAACAGAGACGGCCTCCGGGCTAAGCTTTCCGACTTCGGAGCTAAGGATCAGCGGGGCCGACATCATGGACCATAACGCCATCTGGCTGCGGCTTTCAGCGGTACTCATGCCGGTGTCGCCGCCGATGATGAAATCCGCATCGTTCCAGTTGCCGGGCTTTTGGAACCGCCCCAGCGGGAGATTGTATGCGTAATTCCATAGCACGCTGTGGAAGCGCGGACGATCGGGTTCTTTTGCATGGAAGGTCGCGACATCGGAGCCTTCGCGCCAAAGCTGGCCGTAGTCGCCGACCCAACTTAAAACGTCGTACCAGTCAGGGGTGCCCTGGAAATAGGCGGGCGCCGATTCCGAAAAAACGATCGGCCGGCCGGCGCGCTTCAACGCCGCGCTCTGTGCCTTGTAGGCTTTGCGATAAGCAGCGACTTTACTCTCGCCGTTCGGCACATATACGTTGCAGCCGTCCAGCTTCAGATAATCCACTCCCCAGGACGCGAATAACTTTGTGTCCTGAAGGAAGTGATCTCTCCCGCCGCCATCGGGTTCTCCGCTGCCCGCAAATCTACCGCAGGTTTCATAGCCGGCATCCTCATAGATCCCGAACTTCAGACCCAGGGCATGAACAGCTTGAGCGACCGGCTTCATTCCGTGCGGAAACCGCTCCGGATCGACCTGTAGATTTCCATGCTCATCACGGTCTTTCTTCATCCAGCAATCGTCGATGGTGACGGTGTTGTAGCCTTTCGCGCGCAAGCCGGTGTCCACCAGCGCCCGCGCATTGGAGAGAATCGTTTCTGCCGTGAAATGGCACTGATAATGGGCCCAGTCGTTCCAGCCCATCGGCGGGACGGCGGCTAGTGGCCGGTCGCCGCCTGCGGACAACGCGATGTGCGGCGCGGCCAGCGCGCATAGGAGCAGGAAAAGAGCCGGCAGCATCCTCCGATTAGATCACCAGTGGACTGAGGAAGCGAACGGAGCCTCCGATCTCCGCCCGCTTTGTCATGAACAAGGAATCTCTGCGTTGCTAATGTGTGATCTCGCGGCTCGTGGCGTTACACGGTATTCAACAGGACTTGTTAACTTTAGAAAGTGATGCCAATGACTGCAGCGAAGCCGATTGCGCCGCCTAAGCGGCTGATGTTCGGACCAGGTCCGTCCATGGTGGACCCGCGAGCGTACCAGGCCATGGCGCAGCCCATTGTCGGCATTCGCGATCCGTATTTTCTGGAGATCATGGGCGAGATCCAGGCGGGCTTGCGTGAGGTTTTCGGCACTGCGAACGAAAAGACCTTTATGATTCCGGGAGCTGGAAGCGCGGCTATGGAAGCGGCGGTTGCGAACTTCGTTCTGCCGGATTCAAAATTCGCGCTTTTCGCCTCCGGACACTTCGCGGACCGGATGAGCATAACGGCAAAACGCCAGCGCGCAAACGTGGTCCGCCTTGAGAAGCCCTGGGGCGAAGTGTTCACCGCGGAGGAAGCGGCAAATTTCATCGGGCGGGAGAAGCCCGACGCGGTCGGGTTTGTGCAGGCCGAGACCTCCACCGGCGCCTATCAATCCGGTCGCGCGATTACGGCGGCCGCGAAGCAGTCCGGAGCGCTGGTCATTGCCGATTGCGTCACTTCGTTAGGCGCCATGCCGGTGGAACTCGATTCCGTCGGTATCGATGTTGCGTACAGTTGCTCGCAGAAGGGTCTGAGTTGTCCCGCCGGACTGTCGCCACTCTCCGTTTCACCCAGGGCCTGGGAATGGCTGGAGCGGCGCACCGAAGACCCTCACACCTGGTACCTGGATCTGCGGTTAATGGACAAGTACTTCGCTGCGCCGCATGCGTATCACCATACGCCCTCTCCGCCTCTTTACTATGCTATGCACGAAGCCCTGGCTGCCATCGAGGAGGAAGGATTGCGCAATCGCTGGGATCGGCACTTCCGCGGCGGCAAACGTCTGGTTGCGGGATTGACCCGGCTTGGTTTTGAGCCATTTGTAAAGGATCCCGAAGACCGTATATGGCACCTTACAACGGCGATACCTCCGGCGCAGGTGAATGAAGCGGTTTTTCGCGAGAAGCTTTTGACCAGGTATAACATCGAAGTCGGCGGTGGACTTGGTCAGGTGGCCGGGAAGGTTCTGCGGATCGGTACCATGGGGTCGCTGGCATCGGAAGAGAATATCGATTTCCTTCTGGAATCGATGGCCGCCTGCATGTAAAACAGGTGAGCCGGCCTCGAAACGCGTCCATGTCCTCCGATTTCGTCATTCAGTTGGGGCCCTGCCAGCTGCAGCTCTTGAAGGGCGATATCACCGGCGTGGCTGTCGATGCGATCGTGAATGCTGCGAACGCGCAATTGGCGGGAGGCGGGGGAGTGGACGGTGCTATCCATCGGGCCGGCGGCCCGGACATCATGCGCGAACTGGACGAGATTCGCAGCCGGACCGGAGGATGCGAGACCGGAAGCGCCGTTGTAACCAGCGCAGGCCGATTGCCGGCCAGGTTTGTGTTCCATGCGGTCGGTCCGCGGTATCGCGATGGTCAACACGGCCAGCCCGAGCAACTCGCGTCTTGCTACACAACCTGTCTTACTCTCGCGGCCGAACACGACGTGAAGACAATCAGTTTCCCCTCCATCAGCACCGGAATTTATGGTTATCCGTTGGAGGAAGCAGCGGAAATCGCTGTAAAGACCCTGGCAAACTGGTTGCGCAACCACACGGAGCCGGTGCGAATTGTGAAGCTGGTGCAGTTCAGCGATCATGACCATGACGTTTACCGGCGGCACGCCCAGAACCTCCGCCGGGAATTTGCCAGTGGCGCCCACAGCTAGAATGTGAGTGGTTCATGCAAGTTCTCGAAGCTGGAGAAAACAAGTATCTATTGTTGGAACTCGATCCGGAATTCATCGGCAATATCGCGAAACAGGCGGGCTTCGAGTTCCGAATCGATGATCAGCAGCGTGTGATGGCGCTCGATTTGTCCGTGACAGACCGCCAGACGCCTCTGCTGCTGTTTGACGCCGCGGATCCCGGAAATTTGGGTTGGTTCTCGCGCTGCCAATTCTATGTGGACGGCAAGACCGGCAGCGTCCTGCAAACGCCGCTCTCGCTGGCGAATCAACGCGACCGCTCCGGACGCACTCTGCCGCAGTCGGTTCGTGTTCAGATCGCAAAAGAACTCCCCGGAAGCTTTAGGATGCCCGGACGGCAGCCCATAACGGAGCAGGTTATCTACGCGGTGCTCTTCAATTTGTTGCGGGCGCTGCTGGATACCGGTGTCGGCGTGTGTGGCGGGCCCACAGTGAAGCCGCTGGCGGGCCGCACAGAACAGATTGGGCCGAAGAATTAGGCCGCTCAACCTGTCCTGTTTTCCTTTTTTTGAGAGACTTGACAGCGTTGTTAGACTGATGACTTAAGAAGGCCTTTCAAAGGCCTCTGTTTAGTAGTACGATACGAATTTGGTACAGGCAGAATGGTTAGCCGCGAAGAGTTGGACCCGCTTGCTCCCCAACGGGAAGCAGCCATCTTCTACGGCCTGTTCCTGCGCGGCCACTCGGCTGACGATCTGAGACGCGATATTGACGTTCCCCGGCCGCTGCTGAACAAATGGCTTCAACCCCTGCGTTATGAACGGGGCTTCCGCGACTCGCTTCGCCGTATGTACACATACCGCAAAACGGTCTTAGCCATTTTTGACGAACTGGTTCTGAAAGAAAAGCATCGCGCCCGCGTTAACTGACGCGCCGGGAACGGAATGAAACTTCCGATTTATCAGGTTGACGCTTTCACCAGCACTGTTTTCAAAGGGAATCCGGCTGCGGTCTGCCCTCTGGAGGCTTGGCTTCCGGAGGAAACGCTGCAGGCGATTGCAGCGGAAAACAATCTCTCCGAAACGGCATTTTTTGTCCGCAATGGCGGAAGTTTTCAGCTTCGCTGGTTCACTCCTGCCTGCGAAGTGGACCTTTGCGGCCACGCAACGCTCGCTTCGGCGCACGTGCTTTTTCAGGAACTAAATGAGCCGGGCGGGGTAGTTCGCTTCGATACGAAGTCGGGTGAACTGTCCGTCAGGCTCGATGCGGACAAACTGGTAATGAATTTCCCGGCTCGTGCCCCGCGGCCGATCGAACCCGACCCCGGCCTGCTCTCCGCGATAGGGGGCGAACCGGTTGAAATTCTGGCCGCGAGGGATTACTTGATTTGCTACGCATCGGAAGCTGAAGTCAAAGCTTTGTCCCCGAACATGGAAGCGCTCAAGAAGATTGATCGTTTCGCATTCATCGCGACAGCGCCGGGGCACGATTGCGATTTTGTATCGCGCTTCTTTGCGCCGGCGAAAGGCGTCCCGGAAGATCCGGTAACCGGATCGGCTCACTGCACGCTGGTTCCGTATTGGGCCGCGCGGCTCGGCGAGGCCAGTCTCCATGCCAGGCAAATCTCGGCCCGCGGCGGCGACCTGTTCTGCAAGCTTTTGGGGGATCGTGTCGAAATTGCGGGTCATGCCGCGCTGTTCCTGAAGGGGACGATTTCGGTCTGACGCGCGAAACCCGCAGTTTGCGCGAAAATAATAGCTTGCACGAAAAACGCTCCTCGGTTTGCGCCCTCGACTGTCCGGACGCCTGCGCGCTGGTGGTAGATATCGACCAGTCCGGCAAGGCGATCAAGATAAAGGGCGACCCGGAGCATCCCGTCACTCGCGGCTTCCTGTGCGCCAAGGTAACCAAGTATCTGGAGCGCGAATATCACCCGGATCGCCTGCTTTATCCCTTGCGGCGGGTAGCCGCGAAGGGCGAGGCACGGTTTGAACGAATCGGTTGGGATCAGGCTCTCGATGAGATTTCGGAAAAGCTGAAACGCATCTCGGAGACGCACGGCTCGGAAGCGATTCTGCCCTACAGCTATGCCGGAACCATGGGCCTGTTGAACGGTTCCGGAATGGACCGCCGGTTTTTTCACAGGGCGGGAGCTTCGCGGTTGGATAGAACCATCTGCTCGGCTGCCGGTACCGCCGCTCTGCAGCTCTCTCAGGGTATTCGCCTGGGTATGGAGCCCCAGCAGTTTGCGCACTCCCGGCTGATCATCGCCTGGGGCGCGAACATTCTGGGAACGAATGTTCACCTTTGGCCCTGGATCGTCGAAGCCCGCCGCAACGGCGCAAAGTTTTACGTTATCGATCCGGTTCGCAACCGGACCACACGAGCCGCGGATAAGCATTTTGTTGTTCACCCCGGCTCCGATCTTGCCCTTGCGCTAGGTCTGATCCATATCATTCTGCGTGAATCTCTGCATGATCGGGATTACATCAGCCGGCACACGAATGGCTTCGAAGAGTTGGCGACCCTTGCGGCGGAATATCCGCCCGAACGCGTTTCGGCCCTGACGGGAATCGCCGCGGCGGAAGTTGAGCTCCTCGCGCGGGAGTACGCCGGCACGCAAGCCTCTGCCATTCGGGTCAACTACGGCGTCCAGCGCAGCGAACGGGGTGGAAACGCGGTGCGCGCGATCGCCGCTCTTCCGGTTATCACCGGAGCTTGGCGCGAGCTCGGCGGCGGCTTGCAATTAACTACGTCCGGTGCGTTCGAGTTCAATCGCGTGGGGCTCGAGCGGCCCGACTTGCAGCTTCGATCCCCTCTCGGGCGTGAGGCGCGTCTCGTCAACATGGCTCAGCTTGGCCATGCGCTGCTCGACCTCGACGATCCTCCGGTAAAAGCGCTTGTAGTCTATAATTCCAATCCCGCTGCAATCGCGCCCGACCAGAACCGGGTGATTGCCGGCTTGCAGCGGCCGGATCTGTTCACCGTGGTTTTGGAGCAATTCCTCACCGATACGGCAGGATACGCGGACATTGTGCTTCCTGTAACGACGTTTCTGGAGCACACGGACGCTTACCTGGCTTACGGGCATTATTATCTGCAACTCGCCCGCCCCGTTTTGGAATCGCCCGGTGAAGCCAGATCGAACGTCCAGATATTTCGCGCGTTGGCGCGGCGAATGGGTTTTACCGATGACTGCTTTAGCGACAGCGAGGATGAGATGATTCGCTGTCTTTTGGCGAGCCGCTCACCGTACCTGAACGGAATCACGCTGGAGAGACTGGATCGCGAGCGTTCGATTCGATTGAATATTTCGCCGCCTGATGCGCCGTTCTTGCCGTTCGCCCAAGGCGGGTTCCGAACGCCTTCGGGAAAATTCGAGTTCGGCGCCGAGTCGCTCGGTTACCTTCCTCCCCGGGAGTCCCGCTTCGGCGATGCTGCGCTCGCGCGCCGCTACCCGCTCGAACTTGTTTCAGCGAAAAACGACGACAGCATGAATTCCACTTTCGGACACCGTGCGGATGTAGACGAACAGACCGCCAAGCTATCCATTCATCCACAAGACGCCGGCGCGCGCGGAATCGTGCAGGGCATGTTAGTCCGCATCGAAAATAACCGCGGCTCAGCTGTTCTTACGGCGAGCGTGGATGAGGACGTTCCGCCCGGCGTGCTCCGCGCGCGAAGCGTCCGCTGGAATCGCTGTGCTCCGGAAGGACGAGGGATTAATCAGCTCACCTCGGACCGCCTGACCGACATTGGACGAGGCCCGACGTTTTACAGTTGCCTTGTCGAAGTAACGCCCGTACTGCAAACCTGAATCTTTGATTCTTGCGGCAACCGGTACTCGTACACTGCCCAGAATCCAGACTTTACAAGGCGGCTTACTTTCTTTCCCGGTCAGATAGAGAGAAAGTTCCACCTGGACCTACCTAATTGTGATCAGAGACGTGGAAATCGACACGTGAGGTGAATTTATGCGTGCTCAAAATCACATCGCCCGCTGCTCGCGAATTCCGGAGAGCGGAGATTTGGCTGCAACCGCCGGGCCTCCTGGCCGGGAATGTAGTTGCAGTGTAAGGTGTTGGCGAGTTCCAGCCGATAGGTGTTCTTTGCGCCGCGGGAGTCGAAAAATTTAGATGGATGCTGAGCGCAGCAGAGGAGTGTCGGTGTCAATCGGGAGCCGCGAAATTTGGTTCTTGAATTGCTCGCGGGGTGTGGTATGATCTGGAGATCCGAAAAGCGCCGGCTTGTCGGGATGGAAGCACCGGACGTCCGGAATTCACCGTTGAGTTCCCGTGACCGGAAGCATAGCGCCATAGCTTCTTCTCTCTCCCGGTTCTCTCAAACTGGTACTAGCAAAAGACCTCTACCATGGTCCGAAAAGCTGTGTTACCGTTGATGAACCCTTTTTGCATAAGCTGCGTCTTTAAGGAAGACTTGGCTGCTTCGAATTGTTTTATGAGTGAGCAAAGCTGGTCGTAATTGAAGGAGAAGGAAATGACGAAGACCGAACTGAACAAATTTAAAAAGATCCTGGAGACCAAGCGGGACGAGTTGGAACGGATTGTGCGCAACCGCGATGCAATCACCATTGAAAAGAGCGCCGACGCGTTGGACGAAGTCCAGCACGCATCGGAGCGCGAACTCGCTATTCGAAACCTTGACCGTGAATCGAACCTGCTGCGTAACGTCCGGTCTGCGCTTCGCCGTCTGGAAGACGGCTCATTTGGAACCTGCCTGCATTGTGAAGAGGAGATCAGTCCGAAGCGGCTGGACGCGCTGCCATGGGCGCCGTTCTGCATTCAGTGCCAGGAGCAGGCTGATCGCAATAAAGATGAAGGCAACGACTCGTTAGAAGACCTGCTCGTTAATGCCGCCTGATTTGCAGTCCTGCCGAACTCCCTCCGGGCTCCTATCTCCTTCGCCGATCCTGAGCCCGGAGGGAGACTAGCCTCCCCCTTTTCCCAACCGCAACCCGTAACTTACGACGGAAGGTTTTCGCCCTCTCTGTAGCGGCTCGCTCGAGGCGGGCCGGAATGCCAGGGGGAACTACTATGCTGAAATGCCCGGCAACATGCTTTGCCATGTTGACTCTTCTCGTCTCCGTGTCCGGAGCGCAGGAGAACGCCGCGCCAGCGTCCAAACCTACTGAGCATCTGATCGGAACGGTCACGGCAATCGATGCCGCTCCTCATGTGATTACGGTTAAGGAAGATAAAACCGGAGCTGAGAAGAAGGTGCTGGTCGGAAACACCCGAACCCTGCTGAAGGTTGAGCCCGGGGCGAAGAACTTGAAAAATGCAACCCGGATTACGGCGGATGATCTGCAGGTGGGCGACCGCGTTGATGTGCGCGGGTCGAAACCGGCGGATGATCCCAACGCGATTGCGGCTCGAAGCGTCGTTCTCATGACGGCTCGCGATCTTCAGAGGGCGCATCAGGCCGAGGCCGCAGCTTGGCAGCACAGTACAGCCGGCATTGTGAACTCGGTGGATCCCGCGACCGGAAAGCTGTCGATTACGGTCGCGACTCCGGCAGGAAAGCAGCCCGTTACAGTCGAGACGGCGAAGACGACGCAATTCACGCGCTACTCACCCGAAAGTCCGAAAACGCCCAGTGTGTCCGAATTCGGGCAGATCCGGCCGGGAGATCAGGTTCGGATCATCGGAACCAGAAGCCAGGATGGTTCTACTATCGCCGCGGACAAGATCTATTCAGGGGCTTTTCGCACCATCAACGGTACGATCGTTTCTATTTCGCCGGACGGCAAATCGCTTACGGTCAAAGATCTGGCAACCAAGCGGCCCCTTGATGTGGCGATGAACAACGAATCCGAGGTGAGGAAACTTCCTCAGATGGAGGCGATGATGCTCGCCCACCGCTTCAACCCGAATTCCCGGCGCGCGCAAGGAACAGCCGGCTCCCCGGACGCGGAGCGTGGCAGCAATTCGGAAAGCGCACCTGGGTCCGAGGCACATGGGTCCGAAGCCGGAAACGGAAATACGCCTCGTGGCAGTAGAGGTGGTTCGGGACGTGGCGATATCGGGCAAATGATTGAGCGCCTCCCTGCCATCAGCCTTTCCGAACTCAAGCCCGGCGACGCCGTGGTGATTACAGGTGTGGTGGCCGACGGTGGCTCGCAGCTGCTTGCCACCAACATTATTGCCGGTGTCGAGCCGATTCTCCAGGCTGCTCCCGCGCGGCAGGGCAGCCAGGCCATGGGTGGCGATTGGGGTTTGGGAGAAATGACGGTTCCGCAGTAGACAATCCGCGGGCTGAAAGCTCCCGGTAAACATGATTTCAGAGGTGAGATGAACGACAAGATAACACGTGTACTCCTGATCGGGTTCGCTTTTACGGCTGCGCTTTGGGCGCAGGGATCTACCGGTCAAAGAAGCAGCGCGCAAACGTCAGAGTCGAGCCCGGCGCGTCCGAATGCGCGGGGTATCGTCCGTGGCTCAGTCAAGGATGATACCGGCGGCGTGATTCCCGGGGCTACGGTGACTCTCTCGAACGCGGGCGGTACGGTGCAGACGACCAGCTCCGATGCCGACGGCAATTACTCATTTCGCCACGTTGCTCCTGGAGCGTACACGATCTCGGCCGCCTATACCGGTCTGCAGCAGCAAGGCGCGATAGTCGCAACGGTCACCGCCGGCGGTAGCGCGACCGCCAACGTAGTGATGGCCGTACAAACCCAACGGCAGGAAGTCACGGTGACCGATACGGCCACAAACACGGTGAGCACCGAACCCGCCAATAACGCGACCGCCTTAGTTCTGCAAAAGGAAGATCTCGACGCCCTGCCCGATGACCCCGATGATTTGGAAGCGGATCTCCAGGCCCTTGCCGGTCCATCGGCTGGCCCCGGAGGCAATCAGATATACGTAGATGGTTTTACCGGTGGCAGGCTTCCCCCGAAGGAATCGATTCGCGAAATTCGCATTAACTCGAATCCATTCTCGGCGGAATTCGAAAAGCTTGGCTATGGACGCATTCAGATTTTCACCAAACCTGGAACGGACCGGTTTCACGGCCAGGGCTATTACAACATCAGCGATCAAATCTGGAATTCCCGAAATCCATTTCTATCGGTAAATCCGCCTTTTCGGACCCAGCATTTTGGGGGAAACGTCAGCGGACCCATCGGCCGGCACGGCAGCTTCTTTATCGATGCCGACCGCCGCAATATCGACGACAACGGTATTATCAACGCGACGATCCCGACCGATACCTTCCTAGGCTTTCAACCGTTCCAGAGTTTCTATGCGACTCCGCAGAGGAGAACCACGATAAGTCCTCGCGTCGATTATCAACTCGGCGCGAATAATACCCTAAGCTTTCGATACGAATTCCTGCAGAACGACCATATCGTCACCGGGATCGGCAGTTTCGACCTGCCCGCTACAACCATAGGAAATATCACCTTCCCGAGCACCGGCTACAGCACGTCGACCGTGGAGCAATCGGCCCACGTGGTCGAAACCGCCGTGCTCAGCGCGAAGGCGGTTAATGAGACGCATTTCCGGTTTGACCGGGAGAGCGCGAACTACAAGAGCCAGAGCAACGCTCCCGGACTCTTTGTATCCCAATCGTTCGTTTCGGGCGGCGCCGGCTATACATCTCTGAACTATCCGTCCAGCTACAACGTGGAAAACGGCTTTGAACTGCAGAACTACACCACACTCACCTGGGGCGCGCATACCACGAAATTCGGCGTTCGTGTCCGAACCGATGCTCTGGACAATTTGAGCCCGAAGGGCTTCAATGGCGAGTATCAATTTCTGGGCGGCTCTAATTTCCCCTATTTGGGACCCGCGCTGCAGCCGGGTTTGACTCCCGATAAGAACGGTCAGGTGAATCTGCTCTCCGTGCAGCAATACCTCGCGACCGTGCAGCTTCTCAACGCCGGCTATTCGAGCGCCCAGGTCACCGGAATGGGCTATGGTCCGTCCAAGTACACGGTCCACACCGGCGATCCCAGCATCAGCTTTTATCAGTTGGATTTTGGTCCCTTCATTCAGGATGACTGGCGCGTGAAACCCAACCTGACCTTGAGTTTCGGCCTGCGTTGGGAATCGCAGACAAACGTCCCCGATCACAGCGACTGGGCTCCGCGATTTGGATTCGCCTGGTCGCCCGACGCAAAGGGTCCGAATGGGCATTCGAAGACCGTGATCCGCGGTGGCTGGGGGATATTCTACGATCGCTTCGACATCTCAGACGTCGAGACCGCCTATCGTTATAACCTCAGCAACCAGCAGACGTATACGCTGGACAGGCCTGCCATCTTCGACGCGACGTTTTCCAGCCCCATTCCCATTGCCGATCTCACCGGAGCGACAGCGAACGCAGCGCAGCGATATCAGATCGACAGCCACCTGCAGATTCCCCGCCTGATGCAAACCGCGATCGGTGTTGAACGGCAATTATTCGGACATACCACCGTCTCAGTGAACCTGATGAATTCGCGTGGCACACACGAATTGCGGACGGTGGATATTAATGCCCCGTACCCGATCCCTGGAAGTCTTCCGCCTGGCGCGCTGGGAAATTCGAACAATGTATGTTGCAGGCCGTTTGGCAACGTCGGCGATATATACGATTACCAGTCGGACGGTATTTACAAGCAAACCCAGCTTATGGTGAACCTGAATAGCCGGGCGGGCCGCTGGCTGACTCTATTCGGACGCTACAGCCACAACAATGCGCACAGCGATACCGATGGTCTCTCCACCTTGCCGGCCAACCCGTACAACTTCGCCGAAGACTGGGGGCGATCGCACCTGGATGTATCGGACACACTGTTCCTGGGCGGCTCGATTGCGGCGCGCTGGGGACTGCGCTTTTCGCCGTTCATCGTGGCGCACACGGGAACGCCTTTCAACATCACCACAGGCACCGATCTCTTTCTACAGGGGCAGGGAAGCGCGACGGCTCGTCCGAGCGTTGTGGATACCACGTTGCCCGGCTATTTCGATACGCCTTACGGGATCCTCAACCCGCTTCCGGTTGTGTCCGCTCCCGGGACTTCCAACATGATCGAGCGCAACGCTGGCGATGGACCGGGCTATATCGGCCTGAACCTCCGCGTCAGCAAGACCTGGGGCTTCGGGACCACCCATTTCAAAGGTCCGTCCGGTGGCGCAAGGGCAAGCGGCCATCGCGGCTTCCGTGGCTTCGGCGAAGGCAGCGAGCATCGCTACAACCTGACGCTTTCGGTGAGCGCGCGAAACATTCTCAACCACCTGAACCTGAACACGCCGAACGGAGCACTCATCTCTCCGTTTTTCCTGGAATCGACCGGCATCACGGGGGGCTTCGGCGCCGAATCGACGGCCAGCAATCAGCGGCGCATCGAACTGCAATTGCGGTTTGCGTTCTGAGGCCGCTCTCATCCTGATTTCTAACAGGTGGTGGAGCGGACCTCTGGCCGGGAAAGCCGGTTTTCGAACCGGCTTCGGCCATCACGCATCGGGCACTAAGATCCGAAGCAGAAAGAACGCAAGAGCCGCTACCAGCCCCGCGGCGGGAATTGTCAGGATCCATGCGATCGCAATATTTCCGGCAACATGCCAGCGCACGGCTCGCACGCGTTGGATGGATCCGACGCCTGCGATTGCTCCGGCAACCACGTGAGTCGTTGAAACCGGTAGTCCCAGCCGCGTCGCGAGCAGAATCGATATCGCGGCGCCGGTTTCCGCGCAGAATCCGCTGCGCGGTTTCAAGCGGGTCAAGCGCATCCCGACCGTTCGGACCACCCGCCAGCCGCCGCTCAAAGTTCCCAGCCCCATAGCCGTCGCCGAGGCGAGAATTACCCAGTCCGGGACGTGAAATCCGCTTTGAAAGCCCCCTGCCACCAGTACCGCGGTTATGATCCCCATGGTCTTCTGCGCATCGTTGGTTCCGTGCGCGCAGCTTAAAAGCGCCGCCGAGAATATCTGGGCGTGCCGAAAAAAGCGATCCATATAGCCGGGTGTGAAGTGATGGAAGATCCAGTAAACCGCCACCATGAAACCGTACCCGAGAATGAGGCCGATGAGTGGAGCGACCACGATGAACGCAAGCGTGCTCGGCCACTTCCCCAATGTCAGTCCGTTCGCTCCGGCCTTGGCGAGCGCAGCGCCCGCGTACCCGCCGATAAGCGCGTGTGACGAGCTGACCGGAAGCCCGAAATACCAGGTGAGTAGGTTCCAGATGATGGCGCCGCAGAGCCCGGCCAGCACCACGTAAGGCGTTACGATATCGGTGTTCACGAAGCCCTTGCCAATCGTCGCTGCCACACCGGTGCCAAGGAAGAAAGCGGCCAGGAAGTTGAACACGCCCGCCATCGCTACCGCTTTTACCGGCGTCAGGACCCGCGTGGCAACAACGGTTGCCACCGAATTTGCCGCGTCATGAAATCCGTTAACGAAATCGAAGATCAGTGCAATGAAAACAATGATGGCGACGAGTTCGAGCGTCGACATTAGCTGTTCTTCACGGCCACGTTCTGAATCACATCGGCGACATCTTCGCAAATGTCGGTGGTATTCTCCAGAATCTCGAATACTTCCTTTTGCTTGATCAGAGCGATGGGTTCAATTTGCGATCCGAACAGTTTCCCGACGACGGTGCGCTCAACCGCATCGGCCTCGTTTTCCAGCCGGTTCACTTCGATGCAGTCGTCCCACACCGGCTTGCGGTCGCGCAGCGCTGCAAGCGCTCTGGAAAGCGCCTGGCAGCAATCGTCGATCATGCGCCCCAGTTCGACGGCGGGTTCCGGAATCGGATCCAGGCGGTACGCGACAATCCGGAACGTGGCGTCCTCGATGGAATCCAATACGTTATCGAGCGTGGTGGCTAGTGTTTGAATGTCCTCGGGGTCGAACGGCGTGATGAAAGTCGATTGGAGCGTCCGAAAGATCTTATGAATCACCTCGTCCCCGCTTCTCTCCAGAGCTTCCATCTGTTTGGAGATATCGGACATGCGCTCGTATCCTCCCCTCAGGCCGGCGATCAGCAGCGCGGAGGACTGGCACAGAAGGCGCATGTGCTGCTGGAACAGATCGAAGAAGCGCTCATCTTTGGGTAGCAGTTTCATAGCTGTTAGGCTTCCAGTATGTACAACTCGATTCCCGGGGCCGATACGGGTATTTACTTGTGAACCAGGCTGCAAAACCAGCCAATCCGGGACTCCGTCGCGAGATGGGCCTTTTCCCGGCCCTCACTTCCAACATGCTGAACATGGTTGGGGTCGGTCCGTTCATCACCATCCCGCTTATCTTATCCGCCATGGGTGGGCCGCAGGCGCTGTTGGGGTGGGTGCTCGGGGCAATCATCGCGGCTTCGGATGGTTTGGTATGGGCCGAACTGGGAGCCGCTATGCCCGGCTCGGGCGGCTCCTACGATTATCTTCAACAGGCGTTCGGCCCCCGTTCGCTCGGCCGTTTGATGGGCTTCCTGTTTCTCTGGCAAGTAATGATTTCCGCTCCATTGACGGCGGCGTCCGGCTCGGTGGGCTTCGCGGACTACGCGCGCTATCTCGCGCCGTCGCTCACTCCTGTCGAACAGAAATTAATTGCCATTGGAGTTTGTCTGCTCGCGACCATCCTGCTCTATCGCGACATCCGCTCAATCGGAAAAATATCGGCTGTGCTTTGGATAGGATTGATCGCCGCAATGGGAATTATTATCTGGGGAGGCGCAGGGCACTTCCAGGCATCCATCGCGTTCAACTTTCCGGCCGGCGCGTTTCATCTGTCCCCTGCCTTCTTCATGGGGCTGGGCGGCGCGACGCTGATCAGCATGTATGACTTCAGCGGTTATTTCAATGTGTGCCTCATCGGCGGTGAAATTAAAAATCCGAGCGTGAATATTCCGCGCGTTGTGCTGCTCTCAATAGGCATTCTGGCCGTGTTATATCTCGCGATGAGCTTTTCGATTATCGGCGTGCTGCCATGGCAGGAAGCGATTCACTCCACCGCAATCGTCTCGGATTTCATGGAGCGCCTGTATGGAGCGAACGCCGCGGCGCTGATGACCGGCCTCATTTTGTGGGTCGCGTTTGCCTCGGTGTTCTGCGTCCTGCTCGGTTACACGCGTGTGCCGTACGCCGCCGCTGCCGAAGGCCACTTCTTTTCGGCCTTCGCCCGCGTCCATCCGAAGCGCCGCTTTCCCTCATTCTCGGTGGTGTTCATGGGCCTCATGTCCGCGGCGGCCTGCCTGCTTCCCTTGGAGACGCTGATCAAGGCGCTTATCATCATTCAGATCGTGACGCAATTCGCCGCCCAGTGCATCGCGGTCATTCTGATCCGTCGGGTTCGCAAGCATATCCGCCGGCCGTTCTCGATGCCGCTTTATCCTGTGCCGGTGCTGATCGCGCTCGCGGGGTGGATTTTTATCCTAGTCTCCAGCGGCCGGATCTATGTAATCAGCGGAATCGGAGTGGTTCTCCTGGGGATCGTGGCTTATCTCTGGCGCGCCCGCCAGATTGCGCAATGGCCTTGGGAAAAAGCCGGCGCCGAAGTCACCAGACAAACGGGACCAGCGCTTTGACGCTTATAGTCGCGAAGATGATCGGGAGCCGCTATGATCGAAGTTATGACCGTACGCGTGACGGAAGCCGAACTTGCTCGGGATGTGTATGCCATCCTGCAGCGGGTGCAAACGGGCGCTGAAGTGATTATCGAACGCGACGCACAGCCGGTTGCTGTGCTCCGGGCCGCATCTCCGGTACGTCGTACAATCTCCGATTGCATCGCCTTGGCTAAGGCCCACGAACAGGAAACAGGCGAGGCCCCCACGCTCGATGCGGACTTTGCCGCTGACGTGGAAGAAATTGTCCGTAACAGGAAGCCTTGGAACCCACCTTCGTGGGATTGATGCTCGACTCCAGCGTAATCATTGCTGGAGAGCGCCGGGATCGGACAGTCCGCCAAATCCTCGAACAGCTTCAGGCCGATCACGGTGAAATTGAAATGGGCGTGTCGGTTGTGACCATTGTCGAACTCGTCCACGGGGTTCAGCGAGCCAATGATAAGCAACAGGCGCCTTCGCCGGCAGGCCTTCGTTGATGAACTCATTCGCGATCTTCCCGTGCATCCGGTCACAATCGAGACGGCGAGGCTTGCCGGACGAATCGAGGGCGACCGGGCACGGCAAAGCATCACCGTTCCCTTCGAAGATCTCCTAATCGCCGCTACGGCTCTGCAACTTGGATTCGGAGTGGCAACCTCGAACGTTCGCCACTTTCAGATGATCCCCGGACTAACCGTAATAGCATCCTGAAGAGGCCCTTTTGCTTTGAAAGGAGTCTTACGCATGCAGCTTCGACCCTCACCAGACAAACGGGACCAGCGCTTTGACGTGGCGCTTATAGTCGGCATATTGTGTCCCGAACTGTTCCTGCATCAAGGATTCTTCGGTCAACGATTTCCATTTCAGCCCGGTGATGGCGAGCGCAAAGGCAACCAGTCCGCGCATCTCGCCAATATAGATGACCGTACCCAGAATCGCCAGAAGAAAGCCGGTGTAAATCGGATGGCGCACGATCGCGTACGGGCCGGAACGGATCAGTTCGTGACCCTGTTTAATCATCGGGGTTCCGCTCCAGTTCGAGCCCAGGAAGAAACGCGCCCAGACCGCGAATAGGATACCGGCGAGCGTGAGTGCGAACCCCAGGTACGCAACGTCGGCCGAAACGGGTAAAAATCGCCCCGCGAGCGCTCCGGAACGGCTGGCTCGGCTGAGCAGATAAAAAGCCGCTACCAGCACACCGATTTGTAAAAGCCTGGAAACAGGCGGCTGCCTTCTCATGGCCCGTTTCGTGGTGAATGCCATGGCCAGCCAGATGATTCCCGCCACAATCCAGGCGTCGGTCATGACGTTCCAGAGCAGCGGGTGCATCAGCGTCTAAGCGATTCCCAGCTTGCGCTGCATCTGTTCGAGCGTCACGCCCTTGGTTTCCGGATACGCGAAGAGGACCACGAAAAACTGCACAACCATCATGCAGGAAAAGAAAACGAACGGCGCTCCGCGCGAGTGCGAAGCAAAGATGGGAAACGTCCAAGAAATAGCCGCGTTCATGATCCAGTGCGTGAAGCTGCCCAGACTCTGGCCGTGCCCGCGCACCCGGTTCGGAAAGACCTCGCTGATGTAGACCCAGATCACCGCGCCTTGTGAAAACGCGAAAAACGCGATGAAGCCGACCAGCAGCCACACCAGGAAACCCTCGTGCGCTCCGCTGAGAAACACCGATGCCACGCCGGCGAGACACGCGGCGCAGCCAACCGAACCCACCAGCAGCAGCGTCTTGCGTCCCACGCGATCGATGATCGACATAGCGATCACGGTAAAGACCAGGTTGGTGAATCCGATCAGCACTGCCTGCAAATCGCCCGAAACCTTGCTGAAGCCGGCGCGAGCGAAGATGTCGTTCAGGTAATAGAGGATCGCATTGATGCCGGAAAGCTGGTTGAACATCGCGATCGACACCGCGAGAAAGATCGGCAGGCGGTATTTCGCCTGAAACAGCCGCTCCTTGCCGTGTCCATGCTCCACGTCGATCGAGGCGACGATGTCCTGCAGTTCTTCGTCGACGTTCTCTTCTCCGATCGTTACCAGGACCTTCCGCGCTTCATTGACGCGCGCTTTCTGCACCAGCCAGCGCGGGCTGCGGGGAATAGTAAACAGCATCAGGAAGAACAGCAGCGCAGGAATGCCCGAAACACCCAGCATCCAACGCCAGTCCTGCACACCGAACTCCGCGAGCCCGATCACATAGTTCGAAAAATACGCCAGCAGGATGCCGGCCACCACATTGAACTGGAAGAACCCGACCAGCCTGCCGCGCCATCGGGCCGGTGCGATCTCGGCGATGTACATGGGCCCGAGAACCGACGATCCGCCGATTCCAAGACCTCCGATCAGCCGGAAGATCACCAGCGAGTACCAATTCCAGGCGAGCCCGCAGCCTATCGCCGATATCAGATACAGCACCGCCATAACGCGCAGGCTGTCGCGGCGGCCCCATCGGTCTCCGGGAATGCCCGCAAGGATGGACCCGATTACCGTCCCCACCAGCGCGACCGCAACCGTTAAGCCGAGCCCGCCCGGTGTCAGATCGAACGTTCGCGTCAGCCCCGAAGTCGTCCCGGCAATCACCGCGGTATCGAATCCGAAGAGAAGGCCGCCCAGGGCCGCTACGATGGTGCTCTTTATCAGCGCGCCGGTAAGTGTCATGCGCGCTCACCTGCCCACTCGTGCGCTTCTGCCGAGACAGCTTGTTCTGCAAGCACGAGTGAACCGAGCACACCCGCCCGGCCCCCCAGCGCCGGAGCCTGAATGAATCGGCCCAGGTGATCGATTACTTCGTCGTGCTGAACGTATTTATTGAGAAGACGCGCAAATTCTTTTCTGATCATTTCAAATAAGTGTGGCTGCTGCATGACTCCGCCCCCCAGCAGAATGCGTCCGGTGGATAGCGTTACCGCGAGATTCACCAGTCCCAGCGCAAGATACTGCGCTTCCAGTTCCCATCCGGGATGGCCGGGCGGCAGTGTCCCCGCCGGTACGCCCCACCGCGCCTGCATCGCCGGGCCGGACGCGAGTCCTTCCAGGCAATCGCCGTGATACGGACAGACGCCTGGAAACGGATCGCGCGTCCAATCGTGCGGGATCCGCAGATGACCGATTTCAGGGTGAACCAGCCCGTGTACAAGCTGGCCATGAACCAGCGCTCCCCCGCCGATCCCGGTGCCCACGGTTATGTAAACAGCATCGGAAAGTCCTTGCGCCGCTCCCCAGCGCACTTCGCCCAACAGAGCCGCGTTTCCGTCGGTATCGAACGCAACCGGCAGGTGCAATTCTTTGCGCACTGCGCCCACCAGATCGAAATTCGCCCACCCGGGTTTCGGCGTGGAAGTGATCCGTCCGTATCCCGGCGAAGCGCGATGAAGGTCAATCGGTCCGAATGAGCCGATGCCGATCGCCTGAACCTGCGAACCTGCAGCTTTGAAAAAATCGAGGACGCTTCTGAGCGTGATGTCCGGCGATGACGTAGGGAACTGCGCGGTCTGAATGTCCTCCGGACCCGTTCCAATTCCGCAGACGAACTTCGTGCCACCTGCTTCGATGCCGCCGAACATGCTCTTGAGTATATGCAAATGATGCAGCGGAACTCTGTAGTGCGCGGACAGACCTACAGAGCCCAGGTCGTGAGCGCACGCGACGTGGCGATCTCAGAAGTTCTCCACCATCCAGGCGTTGCTGTGAGAAGATTTCCCGAGGACAGCGATGTGGCGTCCGTCGGGCGCAGTAACTGCCCAGGTGATCCGGCTGCCCTTCATGAGCCACAGTGGTTGAATTTCGCCCGAGAGGCTTACGCGCAAAACAGTTGCTCCGCTGGGTCCCACTGAAGCCGTGTACATTTCGCTGGGATCAGCGGACCAGTCGAGGCCGCTGAAGTTGCTCCAGGGTGCAAGATTGATCTCGCGTTCGACACTCCCTGAGTGGGAAAGTACTTGTATCCTGCCGCCGGTCGTATCCTGACGGAGGATGCCGATGCTGCCGCCCGGAGAGACTGCCCATCCGCCATGCCAAAAGGAAAGATTGAAGAGATCACGGGGGTTGCCATTCATTGGATCGAAGCTTCTGAAAATCTGAGGCTCTCCCTCTTTCAAGCGTGATGCATCGTGTGGCAGGCGTGCGAGGACACCCAACTTGGGCAGTAACTCCAGTTTCCATGACGACGTTCGGTATACCGCCCGAAATCCCGACCCTCATCACTCGCGGGAGGTGGCCGTTCCGGGCTTTAGTGTTGTATATGATCGACTGTCCATCAGGACTCAATCGGGCCAGCTCTATCTCGTCCGGGCCGGTCGCAATCGACTCCGCGACATTGTTGTCGCTGAACTGCTTGTAGAGCCGGTACGCTCCCGTCCGGTTCGATATGAAGATTACTGCTCTGCTGTCTGGAGTCCATGCATACGGCAAATCGTCGCTGTCCTCGAGAGTCATACGGCGTAAAGGTTCCAGATGGCCCGGGGAACCGACTTCGCCGAGGTAAGTGTGGAGTTGCCAATTGCTCTTCTGCAGAACTAGCGTTTTCCCATCGCGGGAAACACTAAGGCGATCCAGGTGCTCGCCGAACCATTTGGTTAGCGGACGGGATTCACTCACCGGTTCGCCGGTTTCCGGCTTGATCCTGACTTCCCACAGGTTCGTGTCATCATTTCCCGCCAGCGACTCGGCGGACTCATTCCGTGTGTAAATGACCCGCCCGTCCACCAGAAGACAGAAACTGCCGCCTCCTTGCCAGTCCGGGAAATCCGACGCGAGCACATAAGAAGCAGTCAGAGTTGCTGCGCCGCCGCGAGGAGAGCGGCTCTCTATGATGTACTGCACCCTCGAATTTTCGTTAAGGGCCGCCTAACCAGCGGGTCCTGAGGTCGAAGAGGCGGCGTCCGTCCGGTGACCATTGCACCTCCGGAAACGCAGTTGCGTCGTCGCCCCTCGTGACGATTCTCGCGTCTTCACCGCGTGCCCCCATAGTCCCAATGTCCTGATTACTATCGATGCCGCCGGTTGTGAAGGCCACCAGAGACCCATCGGGCGAGATTGACCGAGCGATCGCTCTCTCACGAAGCTTGATCGCACCATCTCCAAGGACGCTCACGATCCAACTGGTTGGGATCAGGCCCTGTGCTGTTAAGGTTGCGCTCACCGCAATGAAGTGCGTCTGATCCGGATACCATGCTGTGGGATACCAGAAATCTTCGCCTGACACGGCTTTGGGCTTCTCAAATGTGTGGGTCTCACCCGTCGTAACGACCCGGAGGTGGATCCCAATCTTATCTCCGTATAAGAGATACTGACCGTCCGGCGACACGACAGAACTGCCAACGAAGTTTTCAGCGCTGTTCGTTGTGAGTTCCCGGAGCCTGAGTTTCCGCTCCGGTTTGAAGTTGTGCCGGGCTAAGAAAAACGCCAGCGTTAATACAAGTGCCAGCGCTCCGGCGATTTGAGCGGCGCGTACGTTCCAAGCTCTGCGACGCACGCTGGTCCGCATCGGAACTTCTGCGTTCAGGTGTTCGGGCTGTCCGGACCGACTCAGATTGCCAACTTGGGGACGCTGTGCGGCCTGGTTGCTTTCGGACCCGAGCTGGTCAGAGGAGTTCAGCGGCGCGATAAAGCGGTATCCCCGCTTCGGAAGGGTTTCCACGTATTTCGGCTGCCTGACTGAGTCGCCCAACGCCGCGCGAATGTTCTTGATGGCTTTGTTCAGCCCCTGATCGAAATCGACATACGTCTCGGTACCCCAGATCCGTGCTTTCAACTCTTCCCGGGTAACGAGTTCTCCAGGCCTCTCCAGGAGGAGCGCCAACACCGCGAAAGGCTGATCCTGAAGCGTGACCTTGCGTCCATGCCTCTGTATTTCGCCAGTACCAAGATCGACCTCGAAAGCACCAAACCCGACCTTCTCCTGTTTGCGGGCGGCCACTTTAACCTCCAGGCTTTAGATGAAGGTAACACAAGACGAGGGCCGAGGTGACCGCTCGGAAGGTGCTGAGCACACGAACTTTGCAGGTGATTGCCGGGGACACATTCGGGCCATCCAGATTCCATCAACAAGGCATGTTTCAGTCATAGCTATACCGCCGGACCACAGCCAAGATCTCCGGTATGTTGCTATGTTCCAGGCAAGCGATTTGGCTACGGTTCGTGCTCGGAGGATCCTTCCTTGCGTTCTGTGCTGGTCAGGCACCGCTCGAAACCGCCCCTAGGCCGACCGTGACAATTCGCATTGATAGCGTCGCTTCCGCAGGCGAACGCGACCTAACCGATCTGCAGCGGAGCGCGGCCGAAATCTTCAGGCACGCGGGTATTGACATAATCTGGCTGAACTGCTGGCCCACCTGCGCTCAATGCAGTACTTTGGCCCAACTGAACGGACCGGCGCAAACGGTAGTCCGGTTGCGGATCGTAGATCGCCTTGACCGCGGTACGGTTCACGTGCTGGCCTGGACCATCCCCGACTCCCGGGCGACAACCATTCAATACAAACGTGCTCAGGAGATGGCCCGCGCATCCACTGTCGGCGTGTCTGCAGGGCAGATTCTCGGTCGCGTGGCTGCGCATGAGATCGGGCATCTGCTTCTTGCATCGAACACTCATGCTGCGATTGGCGTGATGAAATCGGTCTACGACGAACAGGACCTTGTGAACATCGCTCAAGGCCAACTGCTGTTTACAATGCAGGAATCCCGAGTGCTTCGTGCCAGGCTTAGTTCCATTTTTGGACCGCATGCGAAAATGCTGCTACCATCTAGTCCCGAATGCACATGCTCACGCAAGTGACTCGGTCACGGGCGGATTGTCTTGTCCGGCATATCAGGCAAAGCCCAAAAAGACCGTCAATGATCGAGTGACGGCCAACATCGTCTCGTCATCTATGTGGCCGAAAGGTTCACTGATTTTGGTCCGCGGAAGGGTGGAAGTCTTATCCACCATGATTTGAGAGGGTTTTTGCAGACGATTTTCCGCGGACGGCTGTAGATGAATACGAATCAAGGGGGCATCCACGAGATCGCTCGTCAACGGCAGAAGTGTTACGGATGGATGTTCCGCAAACAAGTTCGACTGGATCACAAGACCTGGTCGTGGCTTTGCCATAAGCGCCCTGTAGCGTGACGGTAACCAGGTCGCCGCGCTTTACTCCCACTTCCAGCCCTCATGGTCCGCTGCTTGTTCAAGCCACGTCAGTGTTTCCGCCTCATGTGGACTGTTCCGGACAACTTCCGATTGACGCCGGCACTCTGCGGCAAAACCGCACTTTCGCGTGTCGGGCACCCAAATTTGAATCGGCCGAAGTCCGGCCTTTCTCAGCGCGTTTCGATGCTTTTGTACACGCTTCGCTACGTTGTCCTTCATACCATCACTGCAAAATGATAGCACGGTTACATGTAACAAGTATCTGGTTCACAAGGCTTTGCTCTACGGGTGATTTGTGAAAATATGCGCCGACGCAAAACGGGTGCAAACCGCTTAACTAGATTGCTCTAGATCGAGGGCTATCAGTCCTCGTCGCACGAGCTCTTGCGCCGGAGGAGCAATTTTTATACCTTCGCGAGAGTTATTATTGCGAAAACAGAAGATTTCTGGAAACAACCGTTCTATAATCTCCCTTTGGTACTCGCACTTTAACTGGTAGCCCTACCCTATGGCACAACTCTTTCGGCCCGCCTCGAACAC
>JAICXK010000274.1 GCA_025980435.1 Bryobacteraceae bacterium | reverse complement strand
GCAACGCGGAATCTATTATCTTTCTTTGCCCAACTCGGGTCATTCGGCCCTTAAATTTTTCGATCCCGCGACGCGCGTAGGAAGGGCCGTGCAGGATGTCGATAAACGATGGTGGTTCGGACTCGCACTTTCTCCCGATGAGCGATCCCTTCTTTACTCGGTTCGGGACGCGGATGGGAGCGATCTGGTCATGGTGCAAGGTATTCGATAGCGCACGGGCGCTGCGATCCGTCAACCGCTGATCAGATTGGCGATCTCACTCACAGAAGTGATCCTTAAGTGCCGAGGCGCACCGTGCTGCGATAATAACGGACGAGTACTGCATGGGTTCTGCCACATTAAATCGAACTGCGAACGAATACAAAGTTGCTGACTTAGGGCTTGCCGACTGGGGCCGGAAAGAGATCTCCATCGCCGAGCACGAGATGCCGGGCCTGATGTCCATTCGCGAAAAATACGCGAAAGAGAAGCCGCTGCAAGGCGTACGCGTAACGGGCTCGCTTCATATGACGATCCAGACGGCGGTGCTGATCGAAACGCTGGTCGATCTGGGCGCGGATGTTCGCTGGGCGAGTTGCAACATTTTTTCGACCCAGGATCACGCAGCGGCCGCGGTTGCATCAGCGGGCGTTCCGGTCTTCGCTTGGAAGGGCGAGAGCCTCGAACAGTACTGGTGGTGTACGTACCAAGCCATCAGCCACCCGGATGGCAAGGGTCCTCAACTGGTTGTGGACGACGGCGGCGATGTGACGTTGTTGATCCATAAGGGATACGAGCTCGAAGAGGGCAGCGATTGGGTGAACACACCTTCTGGCAGCCATGAAGAAAAGGTTATTAAGGACCTGCTGAAGAAGGTCAACAAAGAGAGTCCCGGGCGATGGCGCGCGATTGCAAAGGAATGGCGAGGCGTTTCCGAAGAAACCACCACCGGAGTTCACCGCCTGTACAAGATGCAGGAACAGGGCAAGCTGCTGGTCCCGGCCATTAACGTGAACGATTCCGTCACCAAATCGAAGTTCGACAACCTGTACGGCTGCCGTGAGTCTCTCGCGGACGGCATTAAGCGAGCGACGGATGTGATGGTGGCCGGCAAGGTCGCCGTCATCTGCGGGTATGGCGATGTGGGTAAGGGCTCATCTCACTCGCTCCGGGGCATGGGCGCACGAGTAGTGGTTACGGAAATCGATCCTATTAACGCGCTGCAAGCCGCCATGGAAGGATTTGAAGTCACGACCATTGAAGACACCCTCGGCCGCGGCGACATATACGTTACGTGTACCGGGAACCTGGATATCATCACGCTCGAACACATGCGGTATATGAAGGATCAGGCCATCGTTTGCAATATCGGTCATTTCGACAACGAGATTCAGGTAGACCGCCTCAATACCGCCCAAGGCGTAACGCGCACGAATATCAAGCCGCAGGTGGATATGTACACTTTCCCGGACGGCCACAGCATTTTCCTGCTCGCCGAAGGCCGGCTGGTTAACCTGGGCTGCGCAACCGGGCATCCCAGCTTCGTCATGAGCAACAGCTTTTCAAACCAGACGCTTGCTCAAATCGACCTGTGGAGAAACCGCGACACCTACAAGGTAGGCGTGTACACGCTGCCGAAAAAGCTGGACGAAGAAGTCGCGCGGCTACATCTGGAGAAGATCGGCGTAAAGCTGACTACGCTCACGCCGAAACAGGCCGATTATCTTGGCGTGCCGGTCGAAGGGCCTTTTAAGGCGGATCACTACCGATACTGACCGCTACGGATTCGAGCCAAGTCCGTCCACAAGGATCTCTGAAAGCGAAGAAATCAGCAGATTGCCAGGGTTGTCAGGAGTCCAGTTGGCTTCCGGCATATCATCTACCGTGATCGCCATAGCGATGGGGCCGCGCTTGGAGAAAATGATGCCGACATCGCTCCGCAGGGCGTCCAGCGCTCCCGACTTGTGCGCGATATCGACATCTTTCATATCGCGGCCCATGCCGTCCTGATCGCGCTGCTTTTTCAGGATGGCGATCATCTCTTGAGATGCGTTCTTGTTCACTAATTCACCCCGATAGAGCTTCTCCAGGATGATCACCATTTCATGCGGCGAACTGCGTCCGATTCCCCACTTCTTGTTCTCCGGTTTTGCTCCTTCATCGGTAATGCCGCTGGGAACCGGTTTCAGGTCATTGCGGTCGCCAAGGATCTTACGCATGACGCGCGTCTGGCGGAGGCCGAGCTGCGCCATGCTGGCATTCACGGCATTGCCTCCGATACGATTCAAAATAAGATTCGTCGCGGTGTTATCGCTCAGCACGATCATCAGATCGATCATGTCCCGGATGGGAAGCCGATCGCCGTCCGAGAGGTCTTGCAGGATTCCGCTGCCCGAGACCTTTTCTCCCTGCGTCAACGTGAGGGATTCCGAAAGGTTCAGCTTGCCTTCGGCGCTTTCCGCAAAACACTCGACCATAATTGGAAGCTTGATGGTGCTCGCGGTCCGCACAGGCTCATCCGCGCGAAGCGTGTAGGTAGCGCCGGAATCCAGGTTCTTGGCGTAGATGCTCACCCGTCCGGCAAAGCCTTGAATCTTGGCTTGCACGATCTTATCCAAGGCAGTGGACGCGGTATTCGTCTGCGCGAGGGCGCACATACACGCTAGCGGAAAGAGTAGAAATGGTTTACAGGTCATTGCCGATATTCTACTTTTTGCTGAGACAAGGGTTCCCCGCCCAAATAAACCGCAGCGGCCAATCGGCGCATTCCGTGATACCGATTCGCGGAGTAACAGCGATCTTAAAATCCGGCTGCTCGCGCCAGCGCCGAAGCCTGAGGTTGCCACGATCGAGCCGCTGGCCATAATTCTCGCGAGTGATGGCAAGGGCTTGTGTCAGCTTGCCCGGACCGTTCGTCAGCCCCGTCACTGGCCCGCGCCAGCGGCGGCGTTCGTACATCTGCGCAACACCGCACAACGGCTGAAGCGCGCGTATCAGCACGCACCCAGGCTCGCCTTCACGATCGGCGACTACGTTCAGGCATTCGTGCATACCATATATGAAGTACACGTATGCGTGGCCCGCAGGTCCAAATAATACCCGTGTTCGTTCCGTCCTGCCGCGCGAAGCATGCGCTGCGAGATCGGTCAATCCTAAATAGGCTTCCGTTTCCACGATCATCCCGGCGGTATCACCATGCAGAAGCGCACAACCCAATAGCAAGCGCGCCAATTCGGCCGCCGGGCGCTCAAAGAAGCCCAGATGGATCGCCCGGGTTTCGCGCAGCAGGCGGCGCAGCGGCAGAGAGTCCCGAGCCTGCTCAGGATTTGCCGATTTGTCATGCTCGATCAAAGTACGCTAGAACATTAACACGGGCCTACTTTCATGCGACTCTTCACAGCTATCTATCTGACGCCCGAGATTTTGCTTCGCCTGGAGCGCCTGTTGAGCGCGCTTCGAGCGGAGGCGCTCATCAAATGGAGTCCGCTGGATAATTTGCACGTAACAACGAAGTTCATTGGCGAGTGGCCGGAAGCCCGGTTGGACGAACTGCACGAAGCTCTCGTCGCGCTTGCACCAAGACAACCGTTTCGGATCGAGTTGAAAGATCTAGGCTGGTTCCCCAATGACCGGTCACCGCGTGTGCTTTGGCTGGGTGTGCACGGGGGAGACGCGCTTACGACGCTAGCGCACGAAACCGAAGAGTGCCTGGAGTCGCTTGGGATTGCGCGAGAAGAGAGGCGGTTCTCTCCGCATTTGACCCTGGCGCGTATTAAAAATCCAGTCCCGCTGCGCCGGCTGCGGCAGAAGGTGGAGGAGCTGCAACCCGCTGCCTTGGGCAGCTTTCCCGTTTCACACTTCTGCCTGTTTCGCAGCGATCCGGGATCAAACGCAAGCATCTATCGCAGGCTGCGCGATTACCGGTTCGAATCGGCGATGGCGGCTTCGTAACATCGAAAGGTGACCGGCCCCTCCTTTCTTACATTCGCCGTCCCGACACTGCTCGCCTACCTGATCGGCGGGCTGCCGTTCGGCTACTGGTTTGTCCGGCTGTCTTTGGGCCGCGATATCCGGACGATGGGGAGCGGAAACATCGGCGCAACGAATGTCCACCGCAGCGCCGGGAAGAAGGCCGGCCTGGTCGTTCTGTTACTCGATATCTTCAAGGGATTCCTGGCAGTCTGGGCGGCGGCAATGCTGACCCACCGGAACCCGGCCGCTATGGCGTTGGCTGCGGCCGCTGTAATGCTCGGCCATTGCTATCCGCTGTTTCTAAAGTTCAGAGGTGGCAAAGCGGTAGCCTGCTTTATCGGCGCGTTCGCCTACATCGCTCCGCTTGCTCTTCTGGTATCCGCCACCGCTTTCTTGATTGTGGTTTTCACCAGCAAGTACATCTCGCTGGGCTCATTGATTGGAGCATTCCTGCTTCCTTTCGTCTATTGGTGGATCAGTGATCCCCCGCTTCCGCTACTTCTATCCGCATTCTTCGCCGCGGCCCTGATCATTTACCGGCATCGGGCAAATATCGAGCGTTTGCGCGCCGGCACAGAACACTCCTTTTCGCTCAAGGGCAAAGCGGCGTGAAGCACCTCGCGGTACTCGGCGCAGGCAGTTGGGGAACTGCGCTGGCCATCGCACTAGCGACGCGCTTCGAGGAAATCCGGATTTGGGCGCGGGAAGCGCAACGCGCCGCGGAAATGTCGCGGTCGCGGGAAAACAGCCGCTATTTGCCCGGGTTTTCACTTCCCGCGACTGTCTCGGTATCTTCGGAGTTGGAGCCCACTCTGTCGGGCGCCGGAATGGTGCTCAGCGCCGTTCCCTCTTCTCATCTAAGGCCCGTATTACTGGCTGCAAAGGAATTCATTTCTCCGGAGGCTGTAATCGTCAGCGCAACCAAGGGCATCGAAGAGCATACGTTGTTTCGGATGTCGGAGGTGATCACGGAGACCCTGGCCGGTTCGGAACAGCGCCGGATCGCTGCGTTGTCCGGTCCCGCTTTTGCCAAGGAGATTGCAGCCGGGGAGCCAGCCGCCGTGGTGGTTGCGGCCCAAGAGATTACAGGCGCGGAGTGCGTCCAGCACGCTTTCGCAACACCGGCCCTGCGACTTTACGCCAGTACCGATCTCATCGGCGTGGAACTGGGCGCGGCGCTGAAAAACGTCATCGCGATCGGCGCCGGTATCTGCCGCGGATTAGGTCTGGGTAGCAACAGCGTCGCCGCGTTGATTACTCGCGGACTGGCGGAAATCACACGTTTGGCGGTCGCGATGGGCGGCGACTCGCGTACCCTGAGCGGGCTTGCCGGCCTCGGAGACCTGGTGCTTACAGCAACCGGAGATCTTTCACGCAACCGCTACGTTGGCATCCAACTTGGCCAGGGGCATGAACTAACTCAGGTGCTTGCCGGTATGACGATGGTCGCAGAAGGCGTCTCGACCTGCCGCGCAGCATATCAGCTCGGACTGCGACAGAAGGTGGATCTGCCGATCATCACGCAAATGCATGAGGTTCTTTACGAAGGGAAAGATCCGCGCCGCGCCATTCGCGATCTGATGGAACGCCCCCTCACGAATGAGTAGCCGCAGATTCCTTTCGAGAGCCACGTTCTGCATACATGAAATAGCCGATCATTGTCTTCGCATCGCTGATTTCCCGATCGCGAATCATTTTCTGCACGTCAGCTTTCGAAAACCAGCGGATCTCAATGCGCTCGTCCTCCATTGCCTCCGGCTTCCCTTCGGTCAGGCCAGTGGCCAGAAAAACGTTCATTTTCTCGCCAACGTAGCCGGGGCTCGCCCAGAATGAAGCCAGGTCCGTCCAATTCGCTGCCTGATAGCCAGTCTCTTCGCGCAATTCCCGTTTGGCCGCCTGCAAGGGAGACTCACCCGGATCGAGCCGGCCGGCCGGCAGTTCCCAGAGATACTGCTCCGCAGGAAGGCGAAACTGCTTTACGAGCAGGATGCGCTGATCGTCATCAATGGCCAGCATCACCGCCGAACCGGGATGGCGGACTATGGACCGGTGGATCTCGAAGCCGTCAGGATCCTGCGCCACTTCGTCAACGACCGTGAAGAGCTTATTTTTGAAAACTTCGCGCGAAGAAGTGATCTTCATACTCCTACGGTACGCCCGCCTTAGGTAAGTAGTCCAATTGCTATGGAGCAGATCAGTCCGTATCCTCCAAGGCCGGTAAAACGGCCGCTGATGTTTCAGAGCTGGCGATGGTTGACGTTCTTGCATTGGCGCTATGAAGCGGAAATAATCCAGCGGGTGCTGCCTGGCCGGATCACGCTCGATACCTTCGACGGGAGCGCCTGGGTGGGTCTCACACCATTTCTTCTGGCGAACTTACGACCGCCATGGGCGCCAGCGCTTCCATGGATCTCGCGGTTTCCGGAAACCAATGTTCGAACCTACGTGCGCGGCCCGGATGGGGAGCGCGGCGTCTGGTTTTTTACCCTGGAGGCAAATCAGCTTGCAGCCGTGGTCGGCGCGCGGCTGACGTACCACTTGCCTTACAGGTGGGCCCGAATGAGCATTTCACGGCATGCTTCGAATGTTGCGTATCACAGTTTGCGACGTGGCTCATTTGGGAAGGGATTTACCGACATCGTGATCGCACCCGGCGATCCCTTCAATGCCGGCGATCTCGACAACTTCTTAACGGCGCGTTACCGGCTCTATGCTGTCCGCCGGGAACGCATCGGATTTGCACAAATCGACCACGCGCCGTGGACTTTGCGGCGCGGACGCGTGGTGCGCCTGGATCAAAGCCTGATC
>JAICXK010000140.1 GCA_025980435.1 Bryobacteraceae bacterium | reverse complement strand
CTGAGCGGCATCAAAACAAGAGCGAAGGAACTCAGTAGAGCGCCGGCCAGAAAGAAGGGCCGCCGGCGACCGAGGGGGCCCCAGGTGTTGTCGCTCCAGTGGCCGATGATCGGCTGAACGATCAGGCCGGTGAGCGGGGCCGCTAACCAGAGAATGGGAAGCTGTCCCGGCCGCGCCCCCAAGTACTCATAGATGGCGCTCATATTGTTCATCTGGAGAGTCCAGCCGAACTGAATGCCAAGGAAGCCGAAGCTCATGTTCCAGATCTGCCAGAAGCCGAGGCGGGGTTTTTCCATTCCGGTGACTTAGATTCAGGAATTACGTTAGCAGAGTTTCGCAGGGTAGACAAAAACCGATCGTCTGCGCCCACGCTTGATTTAGTTGCCGGAAAAGGGTATAAATCGAGCTACCCACGAGACAATTCGCCAGATTCGCGTGGAATTTCCAGAAAGCCAGACCTATATTTCGTTTTTTGATGCAAAGCGACAGCGCGGAAGAGAATCCGAAAGCAGCCGGAGGGAGAGATCTTGCAGCGAACGATGCCGCCGAGTTGCTCTACCGGCACGCGACCGGCAGCATCGGGGTTTCGGTTGTCGCTTCCACATTTCTGGTTCTGATTTCCTGGAGGCAAACCGCGCAGGCCCCGCTGTGGACCTGGTGGGGTCTCATGATGGCGGTTTTAATCCTGCGAATGCTGGATGTGCGTAGCTGGCACAAGAGCAGGACACCCCGGAACGGCTCGCGTGAGATCCGGCATTTTGGAGCGGGGGTTCTATCGGCGGGAATTTTGTGGGCGGCGTTTCCGGCGAGTTTCTTTTCCACGCTGAACGAGACCGGGCGGGCTGTGGCGACGATTATCTTGTGCGGCATGGCAGGAGGCAGCGCCACGGTGCTGGCACCGTCGCAAACGCTCGCCCTTACCTTTTGCTCTGCGCTGATCTGGCCGGCAACGCTGTTTTTTCTTTTCTCGAGCGGTTTCGATAACAGGATTCTGGGCGCGCTGGGATGCGTGTTCTTTGCCGTCATGGCGATCTCTTCGCGCCTGGCCCATGGGGCCACCATGAGGGCAATTCGCCTGAGCCGGGCAAATGAGAAGTTGCTGGCGACCGTCACGATAGAACAGGAGCGTACCGAAGCGGCCAACAGCAACCTGAAAGAAGCGCAGGTGGCGCTGCATGAAGCAAACCGGTCACTGGAATTCCGCATAAAGCTCCGCACCTCGGACCTGCAGCGCGAGGTGAGCGAGAAAGAGCGCTACGCGAAGGAGCTTGCCCAGCTTGCATCAACGGATCCGCTCACCGGGCTCTGTAACCGCGCGAAGCTCATCGAGCACCTGAAGGCGAGGCTGGTGGATGCCGAGCGGAGCGCTTACACGCTCGCGATCCTGTTTATCGACCTGGATAAGTTCAAAGAAGTGAACGACATCATGGGCCATTATGCCGGAGACCGTGTGCTCCAGCTCGCGGCGAAGCGCCTGGCGAGCGGCCTCCCGGCGAATGCCCACCTGTCGCGCTGGGGCGGCGACGAGTTCGTGGTTGTTATGCCTGACCTGGAGCATGGAGCTGCAGCCGAATGTCTGGGAACTATTCTGCGCCTGGCCCTCTGCGAGCCGATCCAGGTGGATCTCGAAACCGTGAATCTGGATGCGACGGTCGGTGTGGCGCTCTTTCCGGAGCACGGCCGGAATTACGATGAGCTGATCCGGGCGGCCGATGTTGCCATGTATACAGGCAAGGAAGAGAGGCGTTCGAAAGTAAGGCTGTTCGATCCATCTCTCAGCCGGAAACTGACGGAACGGCGTATGTTGGAGCACGCGCTTCATAAAGCGATCCCATCAGAAGAATTTTCACTGGTGTTCGAACCGATCATGTCCGCATCGGAGGGTCTCTGCCATGGCATGGAGGCGCTGCTACGGTGGCGTCATCCGCAACTGGGAGAGATTGCCCCCAGTGAGTTCATTCCGCTAGCGGAACGGACGGGCGACATTATCGCCCTTGGCCGCTGGGTATTGCGCGAAGCCTGCCGCGAAGCGATGACCTGGCCCGAGGATACAGCGCCCATCGTATCCGTGAACGTTTCCCCGGTTCAGATCCTCTCCGGCAGCTTCGTTTCGGATGTGTTTGCGATTCTTGCCGACACCGGCCTTCCAGCCAGCCGCCTGCAACTGGAACTCACCGAGAGCGTTTTTGTGAGCGACGATTCCGCCACCACGTCCGTACTGGCCGAACTGCGAAGCGCCGGAATCCAGGTTTCGCTGGATGATTTTGGCACCGGATTCTCTTGCCTGTCCTATCTGAGAAGCCTGCCGATAGACAGCCTTAAGATCGACCGCTCGTTTATTGAAGGCGCGGGCGGCGATTCGCGCCCGATTGTGAAAGCCATACTGATGACGGCCCAGGCGTTTGGCTTCAAGGCGATCGCCGAAGGCGTGGAGACCCCGGCGCAGGCAGAGGCCTTGGTCTTATTAGGCGCCGATTTTCTGCAAGGGCATCTTTTTGTCCCCGGCCCTCTGCCGCCCGAAGCGGCGCGTGAGTGGCTGGCACTCCAACCGCGAAAGCTCTTGCTGGGGCAGAAGAAGCGGGCGCACGGCTGAGCGGGGAACTTTCCCGGAACCAGAACGTCTACATGGTTCTTGTGGAAACTCTTATTCGCGATCTTCGACACGCTCTGCGTATCTACCGCCAGAGCGGCTTTTCGTTCGCTATCACCGCCATTATTGCCCTGGCGGTCGGGATCGGCGCTAACACCGCCATCTTTTCATTGGTGAACACGGTGCTCCTGAGAGAGCCGCCGTTCCCGAAATCGGATCGGATCGTGATTCTGGAAACGAAATCGCCGCGGGGTAGTTTCTCCGGGGCGTCTCCGGCGAAATTTGCGCATTGGGCGCAGCAGACGGAAGTGCTGGAAGATGTTTCGGCCTTCGGCGGAGGCGTTCTGAACTGGACCGGGGGGCAGTTCCCGCAGCAGCTTCGATCGGAGCGGGTGAGTTCGGCCTATTTCCGCTTATTCGGCGTACCGCTGATCATGGGGCGGGCTTTTAACGCGCAGGAGGACACGCCGGGCGCTTCACCCGTGGTGGTGATCAGCGAATCACTGTGGCGCAGCCGTTTCGGCGGCGATCCGAAAATCGTGGGGCGGACGATGGTGTTGGGAGGCCAGCCGGCGGTTGTTACGGGCGTGGTCGCCTCGCGCTTCGATTTTCAGGATTTCGGGCCTGCTCCGGAAGTCTGGGTGCCGTTCCAGCTTGACCCGAATTCGCGGGACCAAGGCCACTATTTTCAGGCTGCGGGGCGTCTGCGGGACGGCGTAACTCTCGCGCAGGCGAAGGCGCGGCTGGATGCCTCCGCGTCGGCCTACCGCCACAAATTTCCGGATGCGCTGGATCACGGCCAGACGTTCGACGCAGCCAGTTTGCGGGACTCGCTGGTACAGGGCGCGCAGAAGTCTATCTGGGTGCTGGCCGCGGCGGTTGGATTCGTCCTTCTGATCGCCTGCGCGAACGTCGCGAATCTGCTGCTGGCGCGCGCGGAGGTTCGTAAACGAGAACTGGCGATCCGGGCAGCGCTTGGCGCGGGCCGCCGCAGAATCGTGCGGCAATTGCTTACCGAGAGTCTGCTGCTGGCCGCCGCTGGAGCGGTTCTGGGGGTAGCGTTGGGTTTTATCGGAATCCATGCTTTGCTTTCGGTCAACACGGCGGGGTTGCCGCGGGTCGGAACGGATGGCGACATGGTGTCGCTCGACTGGCGAGTGCTGCTGTTCGCGCTGTTGATCACGCTGGCGACTACTTTGATCTTCGGACTGCTGCCGGCCTGGCAGGCGGCGCGCACGGACTTGAACGCGACGATAAAGGAGGGAGCGAACCGGTCCGGCAGCGGGTTCCGGCAGAACAAGTCACGGACGATTCTGGTTGTGACCGAGATAGCGCTGGCAGTCATTCTGCTGGCGGGCGCGGGACTGCTGATCCGGACGGCGATTGCGATTTACGCGGTTAAGCCGGGCTTCGATACAAAGAACGTGCTTACGATGCGCATGTCGCTGTCGGGCGGGAAATACGATACGAGCGCGGCGATCGAGCAACTGGTGCAGCGAGCCGTAGATCACCTGGACGCCCTGCCGGGAGTCGAATTGGCAAGCGCCACATGCTGCGTGCCGCTGGAGGGCGGCTATGGGCTGCCATTCAAAATCATTGGCCGCCCCTTGCGTGACGGGCCGTTTCATGGCGGCGGCGGGTGGAAGACGGTTTCGCCTGGATTTTTTGAAGTCTTTCATATCCCGGTGATTCGGGGCCGGTCATTCACGGAGCGCGACAACCACGCGGGCGCCCCGGTGGTGATCATCAACGAAACCATGGCCCGGCGCTTCTGGCCGAAAGGAGATCCTCTGCAGGATCGCATTCTGATTGGAAAGGGCGTGATGCCGCAGCTTGAGGCCGAACAACCGCGGCAGATCATTGGCGTTGTCGCGGACCAGCGGGACGACGCGCTCAATCAAGACCCCGGACCGGAGATGTACATTCCGAACGGGCAGGCCACCGACGCGATCCAGGCGCTGAATGTCAAGCTGACGCCGCTGGCATGGGTAATCCGAACGCGCGGCGAACCGATGAAATTGCGCGCACCCGTGGAAGAGACGTTGCGGCAGGTAAGCGGACTCCCGGTCTCCGACATTCGGGCAATGGACGAAGTGGTTTCGCGGTCGACCTCGCGGCAGAGGTTTCATATGCTCCTGATGACGGTGTTCGGCGGCGTGTCGCTGCTGCTGGCGGCCATCGGGATTTACGGCTTGATGGCGTACTCGGTGGAGCAGCGAACCCAGGAGATCGGGATTCGCATGGCGCTTGGAGCGCAGCAGAGCGATGTCCGCGGGATGATCCTGCGGCAAGGAATGATTTTTGCCATCGTGGGCATCATTTTGGGAATCGGCCTGGCTCTAGCGCTGGCGAAGCAAATTGCAAGCTTCCTGTTCGGCGTTACGCCATGGGACCCGCTGGTATTTGGCATCATCCCGATCGTGCTGCTCATAACCGCGACTTTGGCGGTCTGGTGGCCGGCTCTTCGAGCAACCCGCGTGGATCCGGCTACGGCGCTGCGGCAGAGTTGAGCGGGTCCGATGATCCCGTGCATCAATGGGAAGGTAAACACACATGGCCGTTACCGGCGATTAATCCAGCGTCGGCCACTTCTCATCGTCGGGCGTTTACGCAACCGGGTGCACACAGCAGGCGCTCTCTTGATCAACCGGCCAAATGCCGGCTGGCGCCGCCAGCGCGCAGCCGGTCACTCCTGGCGGAGCGCGCGAATCGGGTCAACCCTCGTGGCTCGCAGCGCTGGGATCAGGCTCGCGAGTACCGCGACCACAATAAGGAACAGCGCTGCCCCCGCTATGCTCACAGGGTCGGCTGGACTGACTTGGTAAAGCAGAGGCGCGATCTGCGGGGTCGCTGCCAGGGCGATGGCGAGGCCGGCGGCGATCCCCAATAAAGCCAGCAGCAAGCCTTCTCGCATGACAATCCGAAGCACGCCACCAGGGTCGGCCCCCAGCGCCATGCGAATACCGATTTCCCGAGTCCGTTGGCTTACCGAGTGAGCCATAACTCCATAAAGACCTACTCCGGCGAGCAGCATGGAAATGGCGCCGAGCACTGCGAGGAACGACGAGGCGATCCGCGGCCCAAACCAGGCAGCCGAGATGTAATCCGACAAGGGCATGGCTGTGAGGCCGGCGGAATTCGGATCGATGGCCGACATTTCGCGACGGAGTACGGGGACTAAATCGCGCGCGTCACGATCGGTCCGGGCGTAGAGGGCCACTCCGTTTTCGCCACTGCCATAGTGCACCTGGTCGAAGGACATGTAGAAGTATGGCTGCGGCGCCTCCGACAGATTGAAGTACTTGCTGTCCTTGACCATTCCTACGATCTTGTATGGTTTGCCGTAAATCTGCACCCGGTGCCCCACGGGGTCGCGCCCGTCGAAAAAGCGCCGTGCGAAAGACTGGTTGACGATCATGACGCGCGGCGCCGTTTCGTTATCCTCGGCCCGGAAATCGCGGCCGGCGAGAAGCGGGATCCGCAGCAAGTCGAAGTAGCCGGGCGACACCGAGGCGTGATGCACATCCAGGTTCTCGCCGGGCCGCGACGCATACCCTTCTACCACGACACTGTTCCACTTTCCCAGCCCGAAGCCGAGCGGGATGGAGTCGGAATAGGCGGCGCTTGTCACCCCTGGCGCCGCAAGCAGGTGGTCGCGGAGGCGCCGCGAGAACTCCTGCTCCTCGCTGGCCGTGTAGTTGTTCGTCGACAGAAAAAGACGGCACACCGTCACGTTGTGGTGATTGAAACCGGCCGGAGTGGTCTCTAACCCGTAAAGGCTCCGAACAAACAGTCCGAGCGTCACCAGAGCCGCGAGCGCCAGCCCCGTTTCGGCTACCACCAGCGCCCCGGAGATGCGCCGCGCGTGCCCGCTCCGCGTACCGCCTCTTCCACCTTGCTTCAGTGAATCCACCAGGCTGCGCTGCGCCAACTGAAACGCGGGCGGAATCCCGGAAATCAGCGCGGAAGCCAGGCAGACCAGGGCGGCAAACAGGAACACCCGGGCGCTCGGGTGTACGTTGAAATTCACCGGCACTCCTGTGGGCGGTACGAAATAGGTCAGCACATTCTCAAGCGACAGAGCCAGCGCCAACCCGGCAAGCGTTGCCAGTGCCGCCAAAAGCAGGCTTTCCAAAATCAACTGGCGGCTCAATCGACTCGCACTGGCGCCCAGGGCAGCGCGGATGCCGAACTCCGTCTGCCGGGCTGCGGAACGAGCCAGCAGAAGATTGGCGACGTTGGCGCATGCAATCAGCAGCACCAGTCCACAGGCGACGCCGAGGATGGCCAGCGGCGATGCCACAATGCTCGACGCCCCCCAATCCTTCGCCTTCCAGATCGGTACGATCCGGGCGCCGATTCCCCGGTTTGTCTTCGGAAAGTCACGGGCAAGGCGCGCGGCAACCGTCGCCGCCTCGGCGTTTGCCTCCGAGACGCTGACGCCGGGTTTGAGCCTGACTATGGCATGGAAGTGCCGCGCATCGCGCTCGCGTTCTCCGGTGAGCGGCGCTGGAACCCAGATGTCGAGCGCCATTCCCGGGAAATCGCCGCCAAATTCCGGAGGCGCTACCCCGACGATGGTGACCGGATACCGGTTGATCTGCACGGTGCGGCCGAGGACGGACTCGTCGGCATGAAAATGGCTCTTCCACAACCGATAGCTGATGACTGCCGTGAACGCTTTGGCCCGGTCGCCGTATTCGTCGCGAGCGAACGCGCGACCCAGGACCGGCCTTACGCCCAAGACGTCGAAGTAGTTTCCGGAGACTCCTTCGTACCACGCGGAATAGGCCTTTTCTCCCTCGCCGATTGAGGCGGGGCCCTTTTGGTTCAGCAACAATCCGGAAATACTGCGGAGGCTGTCCTGGAAGTCCCGGAAGTCGGCGTACGAAACCTGATTCTGCATGCCGTTGGCACTGACGGACTCAAGCACGGCGAGTTGTCCGTCGTCCCTGGCGCCGTGGAACGGGTGCAGGACCATTCCGTCGATCCAGCCAAAGACGGTCGTGGTAGCGGCAATACCTAGCGCCAGAGTAAGCACTGCGACCGCGGTCAGTGTCGGGGTCCGGCGGAGGACACGCATCGCATACCGGAGGTCTTCAAGGACGCCTCGCATGTGGTTTCCTGCCCTTTGGATGCAGGTTGGCTTCCTAAGTAGGTGCTTGATTCTATTTAACGGTAAGGTCAGTCGGTGGTCGATTTTCGGGGTTCAGGTGTCCGAGAATGGAACGCCGCCCTTCACGATTTCTAGCTGATGGCAACGGTGTAGCCGCAGACCGGATAAATCGAGTCGCATCTCGGGAATCGTTCCGGGAGCAGGGCGGAGGTATGCGTACAGACGCAGGGGACCTACGCATCCTCCGCTTCAGGAATCTCTGCCATGCGGGCATTGCCCTGGCCTTCAAGACCACGTTTGAGGTATTCACCAGGGTTGGCCCCGACCACTCGCTTGAACGCCTTACTGAACGCAGCGTCGGACTCATAACCGACCGACCGAGCGACGTCTATGAGCTTGTTGTCACGCTGGTGTAGTAACTGCATCGCCTTCTGCATCCGCCACTCGGTTACATATTCCAGCGGTGTTTGTCCGAGTAGCTCTTTAAAACGCGCTGCGAATCCGGAGCGAGACATGCCCGCCGCTTTGGCCAGGGATTCGACCGTCCAGGGTGTATTTACTCTGTCGTGAATGGCACTCAGGGCAGTGCCCATTTGAGGATCGAAAATCGCACGAAGCCATCCTTTGTTGCGTTCCGGTCGGGACGCGATATGCGCCCGGAGTGCTTGGATAAACAAAACCTCGGCTAGCCGAGTCGCGACTACTTCAGATCCCGGCGACTGTTCTGACATTTCTGACGCCAGCGCTTGCATTGTGTTTTGAAGAGCAAGCGTGCGTGCCTGATCGGCCCTAATCAGAATGAAGCTCGGCAATAACTGAGTGAGCGGCTTCAGGCTGGCGCGATCGAAACTCAAGGACCCACAGACGATTGTTGTCGGTGCGCCACCACCTCCACAATGAGCGACATTGCTGTTGGCCTTGGCCCCGATCTCGCGGAAACTCCACCTCGGACGTGTTCGCGGGCTGTCGCGCAAAACAATCGAAGTCCCCCGGGCCAGCAAAAAGCAATCACCACCGGTTAGGGGAATCGGCTCCGGAATCCCTTCCACACTCAGCCAGCAGTTGCCGCGCGAAAGCATCGCGAAGTGCGCCAAATCTGTGGGCGAAATCCTTTTGCGGGAAGGCGCGACCTTTTCTTCGGCCTGCTTCTCCTGTATCAAGCCCACGGGGCCGTAGCTTCCAGCCTGTGCTGACCAAAAGCGGTTACGTGCATCGTTCTGAAGATGTCGGTTATCGGGTCCAACTCAGCCTCCCTCTTTTGGACGCATAGACAAAAGGTTAGGACTCCCGAGCAGGTCTCGTCCACAGTCCAAGACATCTACTCTTCTGTAGTGAATTCTACACATCTACCGAAAGGAGTAATTATGGGAAAGCTCGAGGGTAAGGTTGCAGTCATCACGGGAGGATCGAGCGGCATGGCGCTGGCGAGCGCCAAGCGCTTCGTTGAAGAAGGCGCCTACGTTTTCATTACGGGTCGGAGGCAGGAGGCGCTCGATGAGGCCGTCAAGCTGATTGGCCGGAACGTGACCGGCGTGCGCGGCGACGCGGCCAATCTCGACGACCTCGACCGCCTGTTCGACACAGTCAAGCGGGAAAAGGGCAAGATTGACGTCCTGTACGCGAGCGCCGGCATGGGCGAAGCCGCCAAACTGGGCGAAATTACCGAGCAGCACTTCGATGCGGCGTTCGGCCTGAATACGCGCGGCACGCTGTTTACGGTTCAGAAGGCGTTGCCGCTGTTCAACGATGGCGGATCGGTCTTCATGACCGGGTCAGTTGCTTCGGTGAAAGGTTTTCCTGGTTACGGCGTGTATTCGGCGAGCAAGGCGGCGTTGCGCTCCTTCGCACGCACTTGGCTCAACGAACTGAAGGGCAGGAATATCCGGGTGAACGTGCTGAGCCCGGGGCCGATCGCCACACCGATGCAGGACCAAGTTCTCACTGAGGAGGCGAAGCGGATGTTCGAATCCCTGATCCCGCGGGGAAAGATGGGTCGTTCCGAGGAAATTGCGACGGTCGCGCTGTTTCTTGCTTCAGACGATTCGAGCTTCGTGAATGGGGTGGAGTTGTCTGTCGACGGCGGCTTCTCGGCCATCTGAAAGGCGGGGGAATCAATATCAACATGGATCGGAGAAGTACTATGAGCTATGCAATTGTAGGATTCGGCAAGATAGGCCAGGCACTCGCCCACGCCTTCGCCCGTAAAAACATCGACGTGACCGTCGCGAGCCGCCGCCACGCGCTCGGATTGATGACCTCGGCTACGTGCTCGGCTCGGCAGCGAAATGCTGCGGTCTTTTATCAGGCACGATGCGCAGTGACTTCAGAAATTCGATCACGCAATCCTGATCGTACTTACTCAGGTTCTGAAAGGCTGTATAAGGCTTTTCGGCCTCTCCATGATGCGCCAGCACGGCTTCCCGCATGGTCGTATACATCCCGTGATGGCCAAAGGGATGTTGGTTTGCTATGCCCCACAACCGCCGCGTAATGAATTTCCCGTTGCCCAGAAAGAATGCCTGCGAGCCTGCCGGCTGGTTCATATCCAACGGTTCGCGATTCGGATCATCGGAACCCGATGTGATGTCATGAAGTTTGAAATCCGTGAACGCAGGAACCCAGACTACATCGCCGGTCGGCTTGAGGCGCGGTCCTGGGAGTTCATCGCTGGTCAGATCGACAGCGAGCACCGGCGCATTCCCCGGCTGCAAATTGCCCGCTGGGTTATAGGGATTAGGTTCGGTATAGATCCAGCCCTTCCTCTGCAACGGAAGCTGTGGTATATGGCAGCGGCCACAACCTATGTCGAGAAACACTCTGCGGCCGTTGCTGATCGCGTTGGCGACATCAACGTCTTTCGGAATCACTTGGATCGGAACCGGAAGAGTCGCCTGAAACAGCGTCACAGCAGTCACATCTGCGCGCGTCAATTCATTTACAAAACTATCGCCATCCGCGTCTACGCCAATGCCGAATCGCTCTTCCGGCTGGATTCCGTGGTGCTGATTGAAAGCGTTGTTGGTAAATTGACGCAGCGAAATGACGTTGCCTGCCTGATTAAAAGGGCGGATGATCAAACTCGGCGGCGCTTGCCCGGAAGTTACGAGGCTGGGCGCGGAAATTCCCTGTACCAGTGAAGTGTCCCAAGTGCCATCGAGCCGGCGCACAATCTGGCCGAATGAAATGCCTTTTGACGTTAATGCGCGCGCTGTTCCGGGCACAGTCGCGGCGGCGATTGCCTGGAGATCCGCTGTGATCTGGCGGGCCAACATTTCGATAAAGCCGGAGCCGAACATGCCAATCGTTTTACGCGAATTGGCGATGCTCTGAAGCGAAACCGGCAGCCCGCGCTCGTCCAGTGCACCTTTCGTATTCAGCGTATCCGTCTGGTTGAAGGTTGCGAAATCGAAGCGCTGGCCCAGCACGAAGACGTTGCTTACAATATCCCCGCCGCCGCCTATGTCCGGCAGATTGTGGCAACCGGCGCATGAATTCGTATCGGGCCCCGAGATGCGGTTAAAGTTGCGCGGGAAAACGAGAGGCGCCAGCGGATCGCTAAGCGGGTTGTCGGTGCCTTTCGTCAGCGGCCGACCAGCGCCCTCCTGCGAGGTCCACCTTGCGGTAAATAGCTTTTTGCCGAACTCGATGAGCTCGCGCGTAGAGAGGACGTACTCCTCGCCATCCTGGAGATGGACCGGAATCGCGACCTCTCTGCCGATTTGAGAACTGTCGAGTGCTGTAAGCATGCCGCAGCAGGCGAATACGCACAGACTGAGCGAAATGAAAATATTTCTGTTCATTGGTTACCGCCCGTTTGCCTTTAGCCCATGCCGCGGAGCGCTGTTGACTTACGGCACCGGCACACCCACTACCTCCACATTGGCGCGCGAAAACAACCAGCGGTCCCGAGCCTTGGTCGCGCCGCCATCGAACGATAGGTGGCCCGTGGAGGCCCAGAGTGGCATGCCGGTAGTCGGGTCCGCGGCTACGTTGAAAAAGTGGCACTGGAAGTACACCGTTGCATCACTGCCGTAGACGTGAATTTCGGTTTTGTAGCTGGGCGCGAGTGAGACGAACTTATTTGCAGCCTGAAAAGGCGCGGCTACATATTTGAAAAACGTGCAGAGCGTGCCACGGTTCGCGAAATTGCCCGACGGAGCCGGACATGTGGACGGGTTGGCAGGATTGCCGTTCCCGATATAGTAACCGTCGCGGGCACTCCCAATGTTGAACAAGATCCAGCCGTTGTCTGTCCAAAGCGACAGCATCGCCTGAAGCCGTTGGCGAATCGCATCGTCCGAATCGCCGTTCACCGGATCGCGAACGGTTGAGGCTCGATGAAACGCCGCCTGCAATTCGTACAGCGCAGCGACTTGCGCGCCTTTGCTTCCCATTGTGCGGTCTGGCGAGTTCGCGTCAGAATCGTCCTGCGCTAAGAGAAGGCCAGTTCCTCCGAACACGCAGGTAAGCGCGACGGCCGCAGCGAAGAATCTCATTCGAGTAGCACGGCTCCTCGATTCGTTCTGATTACGATCATGCATTGTGAATTCCTCCTTCGGAATACATTGAATTTGTCTTCGACTATGAACGGAAGTTCCTGCCGCCGCCATGAACGGATTCGAATCAATTTCTGATCCGCTACTTGCCTGCAAAGACACAAGTTGCGAATCTTCATGATGCGAAGGCGATACGATATTCCTCACTAACGCTGGAGGCTGAAGGTGTCCGAGAAGACCGCTGTAGGGAGCATTATTCGTTTTGGCGGCTTTGATCTCGATGTAAAGGCGGGAGAATTGCGCCGGCAGGGGCGGACCGTCAGACTTCAGGACAAGCCGCTTCAACTGCTGATGTTGTTACTCGGAAAGCCAACCTCTGAGCTGGTAACGCGGGAAGAGTTACAAGAACATATCTGGGGGAGCAGCCGATTTCTTAATTTCGAAGACAGTTTGAACCAAGCGGTTCGCAAGCTTCGAGAGGCGCTCCGGGACAGCGCATCCAATCCGCGCTTCATCGAAACGATTCCACGCCGGGGATATCGATTCCTGATGCCGATCGACGGACGACCGCCGTCCGGTTCTTCGCCAGTGGCCGGAACACCTGTTAAACCACTACCAATTGAGGCGCGTGGCATCACCGTCGGGAGACGATGCGAGCTTTCGAAATTGAATACAGTTCTTCAGATGGCCAAAGAAAGTGGCGGCCGG
>JAICXK010000217.1 GCA_025980435.1 Bryobacteraceae bacterium | reverse complement strand
TTCTGGCCGCGATCATAATTCTTGCTCGATGGCGAGAACACTTCGATAATGACCACGGCATTGCTGACCATATCGTCTTCCGGGGAAGCCGGATCTCCGCAGATAACCATCACATCCGGGTAGGTGTACATGGATGCTTCCGTGACTGCTAATCGCAGGTCGGTGGAGAACACCTCGCAGGGGCCATCTATCAAACGATTCCCTAGCTCGCGTGCAATATTGCTCACGATACGCCCGTGCCGCACGCTCGCACCGGCCATCGCGAAGATTTCCCCGCGTATGTACTCGCTTCGCGTGTCAGCTTTGCGCTCCCGTTCCAGGTACTCTTCCGGGCTGATATAGGTAGCCGGTAGGCTCGCCATCTATTTCATCTTACAGGTCTATCCGCTGGTCGCGGTGCCTGCTGAGATACCAGCACGGGCTATCACCTTCCTGCGGAAACAGCGAATGAACACACGTTTGGTCTTCGGGGCCGTTGAAAAGAAACTCGGTCTTGTGATTCTTTTCCGGTACCGCATAATATGGCCGAACCGTAATCTTGCCGAAGGGGCTGTGATTCGTGGCGATGCGATATCGCAGCACGGCATAATCGATGGCATACACGAGCGCGGTCGTTAAAACTACACCGGCAAAGGCGCGGCGCAGAACACGTGCAAGGATCTGACGTCCCGTACGCACCGGCATTCGATTCAGCGTTCATTCTCGCACGAGTATGCTGAAACTGAGGTGATCGGGGTAACGCAATGCATCTTGAACAAATGAGCGCTGAAGAAACAAAGAACGAAATCCCGTACAGGGGTTATGCAGGCTTGCCGCCCGTTGCCGGGCTCTGCTCGATGCACGATGCGATCACCGAAGGCATTACAGTACAGGAGTCGGTCGCCCGTTTAAAGCGGATCCATTGGGCGCTGAAGCGGCTGCACGCGATTTTTATTTCGCGTATCACCGCAACTGCTGTTTATGAGCTGAAGATGGCGTTCAGCCTGCACGCGCATTACTGCGCGGAACATGTCGGGGCGTTTGCGGCGCGTGTGCGCGAGATGAGGCAGCCGCCGCACGGTCTTGACGTATCGCCTCACCCTGGTCTTGACATCTTCTTCGATGAAATTCTGGCGACGCCTGGCACCGAAAGCCTGCTGCTCGGCCTTTATGAGCACGCCTTACCCGCTATCGTGCGCGCTCTCGAGCATCTGCTGACGGATACGAACAAACTTTTCGATCACCCGAGCCGGCGGATCAGCCGCTTCGCGCTGCTGGAGATGAAAGATATCCAGCAGTATGGCAACGAGGCAATTAAGTGTCTTGTGGACGAGGAGCAACGCGCGTCATTATCGGGTTGGTTATCGCTGCTGGATCGCGCGCTGGCATCGGCCGGCGATCTGGATGGAACCATCGCGCCGGTGGCCGGCCCAGTGGATCGCCATTATTCCGCAGCGCCGTACAGGTACGATCCGGTCCCGCAGCGCGACGAACGTTTTCAGGACTGCTACAACATGGGCGTGAATGCGGAGGCGATGCTATTCAATCCCGACGTCGAGCCGTTACCTAAAACGATCATGCTCTACTTCAAGCGCATGCGCGAAATCGACGTTCCCGAAATGATGGCCAGCATTCTCGCCGAGACCGCCGGGAAGCCGTGGGAATATTACCGCGACATGACGCGGCAACTGTGGGACGAAGCCCGCCACGCCATGATGGGCGAGATCGGCTTCGTTTCGATGGGCATCGATTGGACGAAAATTCCTTTGAACTTCACCTGGTCCCTGGGATTAAACACGAAACTCACGCCGAAGGACCGCCATGCAGTGCTGTTTGCCATCGAACAGGGCCTCATGCCTAAGAAAGCCGGCAAAGAATACGAATGGCGAGTGGCCCTTGCCACAACGAACCGGCTGACCGCTTTGATTCAGGATTACGACTGGGCCGATGAAGTTCTCCATGCGCGAATCGGCCGGGACTGGATTGTGCCGGAATTGGGGTCGCAAGCAGAAGCGCAGGCCTACGGAAACGAAGTATGGTCACGAGTCCTGGTTGACTGGTCGAAGTGGGTAGAAGAAGGGCTGACGCAGCACCGGAACTGGTGGCCTGATGTTTATCGCGCGGCGTGCGCGCATTGGGGCATTGCGCCGGATCCCGAACTTCTCGCGTACAACACGACCTATGAGACCATCCGCGCCGATCTGAAGCAAGTGGCAGGTTGACGCATTGCCCATTTGCTATTGCGGCAAAGCGCCGCTGTTACTGAGATAGACGCGCAAGCTAACGGTCCCGACCCGCCGTCCGGCGGCTTCAGCATCGAAAGTAAGCTCGTGCCAGCCGCGCTTTCCCGCCGCAGGAGCCGCAATCTCGGCTTGCACCGGGTACACTTCGCCAGCCCTCACAGGGTAGACGGCGAACCGGGTTTTGTCTGCCCAGCCGGCGGGCAGGTGAGATGTTAACGTCACATCTGTTGCACCCGCGGTTGCATTGCGGATTGTCAGCGGAATATGCAACGTATTCCCAAAGCGAACCGCGGCTTCAGGAACCGGCAACAGGTTGGAAATATGCTCAATGTCGTGCGCCTTCCAGAACTCGCGATAAAAGGCCCACGGTTCGCCGAGACTAAATGTCACTTCATCTTGCTTGGCGGCGCGGTACCCCGGAACCGGCGCGAACGGACACGCATCGCCCGGCCGAACATTCTCGAAGATGTCTCCTGCAACACTTCCTCCCACAACGGATTTGCCGAATATGAAATGCGTTGGATATTCGAAGTATCGAAAGTCGTTCTTCTTGATCGCGTCCGTCCCGAGATAGCCCTCCTGGGTGAGATAGAAGGTCTGGTAATCCGCCGTAAGTTTCGCATAAGAGATTTTGCGGGAAGGAGAGATATCGGTCTGCGAGTAAGCGGGTCCGGCGCCGTCGACGATGTTCTTGCGAAATGGCGACAGTTCCTGCCGGTCGTGCCAATACGGCCCGAAGACTTCAAAGGCGTCCGTGAAGTAATAAAGCTTTTTCGGCTGCCAGGGATGAAGGCCCTCGGTCATGTTCATCATCCCTTGCCGGTTGCGCGGCGGGGCAACCTGCTCGGGGAAACGGGTGGGATCGCCGGCGGTGTCGAAAGCTTCGGTAGCCAGGACTCCCGCGCCCTGATGATCGTCATGATTTTCGCCGACGACGTAATCCGGCAGCCAGGTCGCGATCACATCGGGCCGCGTCAGCCGCACCAGGCGCACAATCTTGTCCAGCGCACGGCCGTGGGTCCAATTGTCCAACGACCAGAGCACATCCTGGCCTGGGGTGTCGTGCCCATCCAGAAACCAGACGTTCTCGATTCCGATCGACTGCAGGGCTCTGCGCGCTTCGATGATCCGCATTTCACCCAGCGAGCGGCCGGCTTCGAAGCCAACTGAATTGCCGCCGCCGTCGCCGGTCGTGCAATAAATTACAGCAATCCGCTTGTGTTCATCGAGGCTTGCCCGCGCCAGGTAGCCTCCGATAACGACATCGTCGTCCGGATGGGCCACAATCAGGAGCAGATCCGCTTTGTAGCGGGTGTCGGGGGGAAGCAGGGAGGGAGCTTTGGGGAGCTCGGCCGCGGCGGTCAGAACGAAGATAGACAGCGTTATTGCTGCAATTTGCAAATTCATGTTGTGAATGAGCCGCTAGCGGTTCAGACACAACAAATTTAGCAAGCGCTATTGCGCCTTCCGAGCAAACCTCGTCAGCAAGGAGAAGCCAATGAGGCCGATGCCCGCAAACGCCCAGGTGGAGGGCTCGGGAATGGACGGGGCATCACCGGGCGGGTCGCCCGCGGTCGCGAGATTATCGAACTCGAATCCCCCCGAATCGTTCAACTGCCGGAAAGTCGCCGAGGTAAACAGAGTTCCTTTGGTTCCCCAGATGTTCACGTACGCGAACAACTCGGCCGGGTCCTGACCGGTATTCGGATTTCCGCAATACGGGTTCGCGCCGCCGCACGATCCGAGCGCCTGCAGCAGCGTTTGATTGGTCATCGTCAGAACCGCGTTGTTCCCCGAATAAAGAGTGAAGAAGTTATGCGGATCGGCGGCAGACCACCAGAAGCCAAGATAGGAAACCGGATTTGCCAACGTTACGGTAGAAGTCTGAACTCTAGCCGCGCCCGTGGGATCGCCAACGACGGCATACTGACTTCCCATTGCTCCTCCAAACAGGTTTGCGTCTACAACATAAAGTTTGCTGAAGGTGGCGAAAGCTGCCGCGGGCGTAATCGCGCGATTCAGCGACATGCTGTTGAACGAATCGATGGACGCGCCCGCGACGGCGGTCGTCTGAACTCCCGGCGCGTCATAACTTACCACCACCGCGGAAAAAGCGCAGGTGGTAAAGCTCAGCGCAAACAGAAAAACCATCCTAACGGGTTTCATCGGTAATCAAAATCCTCCAATGACACACAAATCACGGGCTGTTTGTAGCTCGCTCTGTTCGAGCGCAAAAATCCTATATGCGTTACCGATTCTGTTTTTCAAATCGCAACCTCAAGTACTAGGAAAAACCACGGTGCCTTACAGTACCGGTGAAATTCCGTAAGCTGTGTGTCGCAATTGCGCGCAAAACATGCGGCGGAATGAGACTCATCGAAATAATTGATTGGCGATAAAGCAACTTTGAAGCTAACGTAGGATTCAACCAGTCAGTTTGTGCCCACCTCGTCGTGGCCCCGGCACTCCGTTTCCGTGTCGAAATTCACATTCGCGAGGAAACATGCGAGCACGCACCGCACGATCGGCATTATTCGGAATCTGGCTATCTGTGTCGCCCCTGGTATGGGGACAACAGGCAAGCGATGCACCGGCCCAGGCGCCCGCCGCTTCAACGGCTCCCGGAAAATCCATTTGGACAGTCGGCAAAGTGGATTTCAGCGGCATGGCCGATGTGTACTACAGCTTTAACAACAATCATCCCGACGCCGGGTTCAACCAGCTTTACACTTTCGACGACAAGACGAACCAATTCGATTTGAATCTGATCAAACTGACCGTCAGTCATGATCCGGATCCGATTGGTTTTCGAATCGACTTAGGGCTCGGGCGGGCTTTTGACATTTTCCATACGCCAAGCCCGGACCCCGCTTTTTTCCGGTACGTGGAGCAGGCGTATGTAAGCGTGAAGCCGAAGGGATGGAAAGGTTTTGAAGCGGACTTTGGCGACTTCGTTACTTCAGCCGGGGCTGAAGTGATCGAAACAAAGGATAACTGGAACTATTCGCGATCGCTATTGTTCTCCTTCGCGATCCCGTATTACCACTTCGGAGTACGGACTTCCATGCCGATCGGCAGCAGTTTCACTGCCGGCGTGCAGGTCATCAATGGCTGGAACGCGATTGTGGACGATCACGGGAACAATATGAAAACTATCGGGCTGACCGGAGCGGTAACGCGAAAAAAGTTCACGTGGACCAATACCTACTATATCGGCCCACAATACACCGCAGTGAATAACCGGAATCGCGCGCTCTATGACACAGTTTTGCTGCTCACGCCGAATGACAAAGTGAACGCGTATTTAAATTTCGATTACGGCCAGCAGCGCCGCCCCTTTTCGGGGCTGGATCACTGGAACGGATTCGCGGGCGCTGTTCGTTTCCAAGTGACCAAGCACATAGCGATCAGCCCACGCGCCGAATACTACAACGATTCCACCGGATTTACAACCGGCACGGTACAGAGGCTTCATGAGGTGACGGTGACGGGCGAGTATAAGGTTTTCGAAGGCCTCCTCGGCCGGTTGGAATTCCGGCACGACGGATCGAATGAGTATTTCTTCGATCGCGGCACAGTTCCGGCTGCTGCGCGATCGCAAAACACCGTGACGGCCGGAATCGTGGCCTGGTTTGCTCCGAAACACTAGCACATGACATGGAAACCGCTTCCTTACGGTCGCGGTTCTGTATCGGCCTCTACTTGACGTTCCAGGGTGGTTGGCAGGGAGAAGAAGAAGGTGGATCCGTGCTCCGGGTTCGATTCAACCCAGATGCGGCCGCCGTAGCCTTCGACAGCGTGTTTGCAAATCGGCAGCCCCAACCCGCTACCGGACGATTTATCCGTGTGCAGCCGCTTGAAAAGGCCAAACACCTGTTCCCGATACTGCGGCTCGATACCGATGCCGTTGTCCGCTAAGGAAAAAATCCACTCATCGCTGTTCTTCTTCGCCGAGATCCGGATAAATACAGGCTCGTTCTGACGCCGATACTTGATCGCGTTGCCGATCAGGTTTTGAAATACCTGCTGGATTCGAATCGGCTCGATGAACAGAGAGGGAAGCGGGTCGCACGTAATCTGTGCCCGGCTCTCTTCGATGGCGGCCTGAAGATTGGCGAGAGCTTTCTTTAGCACGGCGTTAAGCTCTACCGCTTCAAGGGGCTGCTCCGGCTCACTGGTCGACCTCGCGTAGCGGAGAAGATCTTCTATCAGGACTCCCATGCGCTCGGAGCCTTTGAGCACGTACGCCAGGAATTCGTTCTCCTGGGCGTCCAGTTTCCCCGCGGCGCGTCTACCGAGGAGTTGGCTATAGGCCATTACGATCCGTAACGGCTCCTTCAAATCGTGCGAAGCTGCGTAGGCGAATTGCTCCAGCTCCTGATTCGCGCGCCTAAGCTGGGCTTCTCGTTTGAGCAGCCCGACCTGGGCCTCGCGGCGAACCTGCGCCAAAGTTAAAGCGGCGCCTACGCGGGCGGTCAACTCGCGCGCGGAAAACGGCTTGATGAGGTAATCGTCCGCTCCGGCTTCCAAACCTTCAATACGGGATTCTTCACCTGCGCGGGCCGAGAGCAGAACGATAGGAACCGATTGCGTACGGCTATCGGCACGCAACTCGCGCAAGAGGCCGAATCCGTCAAGTCCCGGCATCATGACATCGGCAAGCACGAGATCCGGCAGGCGCTCTTGGGCTGCCCGGAGGGCCTCTTCTCCGTTCGAAACAGCAGTTACCTGGTAGTGAGCGCTTAAGAGCCGCTGGATGTATCGGCGCATATCGGCGTTATCGTCCGCCAAAAGCACGTGTTTCCGCACCTCCGCACTCGCCGCGCCGGGATAGATGGCCGGAATCTCATTCACGGATGCATGATCCGGCAGCCACCGGAGCGCCTCTTGCAGATAGGCCTCGGATCGAATGGCCGTGGACGAGTGCGCCGGTCCGGTGCTGACTTGCTCTTTTGGAAGATGATTCGCGCCAAACGGGATGCGAACTTTGAACACGCTCCCCTTCCCTGGCTGACTATCCACCTGGACCAATCCGCCGTGCAGGCGCGCCAGTTCGCTCACGAGAGCCAGCCCTATACCGGTTCCTTCCACGCTGCGCCCACGCGCATCCCTAACGCGGTGAAAGCGCTCAAAAATATGCGGCAACTCGCGCTCGGGGATACCGATGCCCGTATCCTCGACGGAAAGTTCAACACCGTGATGGTGGGGCCGAAGAGTAATGACAACTGAACCCTCGAGGGTGAACTTGAAAGCGTTCGACAGGAGATTCAGCACAATTTTCTCCCACATCTCGCGATCGACATAAACGGGTTCCGGCATTTGCGGGCAATCGACGATGAATCGAAGGCCGGCCTTTTCCATGGCCGATCGAAAGCTGCTGGCAAGGTCGGCCGTCAGGCCGGCGAGGTCGACCGGCTCATATACCGCCTGGATGCGGCCGGCTTCAATGCGCGCGAAATCGAGCAGAGAGTTGACCAGCTTTTGCAGGCGGAGTCCGCTTCGGTGCACCAGGTCCAGACGCTCCCGCGTTGCGGGCCCAAGAGCATTTCCTGCCAATTCATCTTCGAGCGGGCCCAGCATGAGAGTCAGCGGAGTTCGGAACTCGTGGCTTACGTTGCTGAAGAAAGCGGTCTTGGCGCGATCGATCTCGGCCAGCGCTTCCGCGCGCTTCCGTTCTTCCTCATAGGCGCGCGCGTTGGCGATCATGGTAGCAATCTGCGCTGCGACCAGTTCGAAAAAGCTGCGATAAAGATGATCGAGCCGCAGGCGCGGGCTCACACCTGCAATCAGCAAACCGGCGAGCCGGTGCGCCTTGTTCGATCGGATGGGCACGACCACGGCCCAGCGCGGCGGATCGGACCAAGGGCCGCACGCCACGCCGTCGAAGCGGCCCTGAAGATCTTGAATGACAATCTCTTCGCAGCGAATCGCCTCCTGAAGAGGCCAGCTTGCGACGGGTTCGCTTGCGGCATCGAGTTCCACGATAAGCGGGCCAGCCGGCTCGCCCTTGGAAATCCCCGCGGCGCCCGCAAGCCGCGTGCGCTTGCCATCGGGGTCGATTAAATAGAGCAGAGCAAAGGGAACATCCTTCGCGTGGTTGGCGAGCGTGTCGGCTGCGAACGCACAAGCCTCCTCCGCGGTCTTGGACTCCGCGGGCTGCGTCCCCAAATCGCGCAACGCCGCGACACGACGCTCGCCGATAACCTTCTCAGTAATTTCGTGGACCGTCGCCAGCACACCGCCGATGCCGCGAGGAGCCGTCTCGTCCGGAACCGGGCTATAGGCGATCGTGAAGTGCGTTTCCTCGGTAAAACCGTGCCGTTTAATCTCAAGCTGGATATCTTCCATCCAGGTGGCGGGACCGCCGTTGAAAGGTGTATCGATCAGGGGCTGTAGTATGTGCCAGATCTCCTCCCAACACTCCCGGACGGGCTGGCCGAGGGCTCTCGGGTGCTTCATACCGAGGATTGGGCGGTAGGCGTCGTTGTAGATAGACGCGTATTCGGG
>JAICXK010000349.1 GCA_025980435.1 Bryobacteraceae bacterium | reverse complement strand
GCGACCCATTGCGTAAGGACAGGAACAATCATGGCCGTGCCGCGCAGGTCATTCGGGAAGATTTCGGCAACCAGCGTCCAAAAAACCGGACCGATGCAGGATGAAAAGAACGCCAGGTACGCCAGAATGTAGACGAGAATGGCAGTGCTCTGGAAACGCGCTAACAAGACTGCCGAGAGAAGCAGCAGAAGCGCGATGGTCATGCCGAGCGAGCCAACGATATAGAGCGGCTTGCGTCCGTAGCGATCGATGACCCAGAAGGACACAAATGTAAAGGCGAAGTTGGTCACGCCGATGATCAGGGTGGAGAAGAGGGCCGCATCGATCTTCCATCCCGCGGATTTGAGAATGGCGGGAGCGTAATCAATGATCGTGTTGATGCCGGAAACATGGATGAGGATAGCCAGGCAGAAACCCACCAGGACAGCACGGCGGACGCCGGGGCGGAGCAATTCGCGCCAGGCCCTCCGTTTTCGAGACAAGCCGGCACGAATTTCCGAGGCTTCGAATTCGGCGCTTTCCCGGCCGGCGATGCGCTCCAGAATCGAAAATGCCTGCTGTTCCCTGCCGGCCATGAACAAATAGCGCGGCGTTTCGGGCACACAGAGCAGCAGTACAAAGAACAGCACGGAGGGAACGATACCCGTCATGAACATCCAGCGCCAGTTGGCAGGGCCGACGCCGCGCAAAAGATAGTTGATCGCGTACGAAATGAGAATGCCGGTGACGATCGACATCTGGTACAGAGTCCCCAGCCGCCCCCGGAGCGAAGGCGGCGAGACTTCCGCCACATACATGGGCGAGAGGATGGATGCGCCGCCGACCGCCAAGCCGCCTACGAAGCGCGCCACAACGAACATGGAAAACGTTGGTGCGAGCCCGGTTCCAAGCGACGTGATCGCAAACAAGACGGCAACAATGAGAAGAATTTTCTTACGGCCGTAGAAGTCAGTCAGCCGCCCCGCCACAGCGGAGCCGAGAACGCAGCCGAACAATAGAGAGCTGAACGCCCATCCAAGACTCAAGTCCGTGAGGTGAAATGTCTCCGCCAGGAACGGGCCGGCGCCCGTAATGATGGCGATATCAAACCCAAAAAGCAGGCCGCCCAAAGCGGCAGTGGCGGCCAGGAAGATCACGTAACGAATATTGATGTTGGCTTTCATGGCGACCTACTGCGACTTGCCCATCCGGCGATCAAGTTCAATTATCTGGACCGCCTCGCCGAAAGGGAACGGCACTTTCCAACCGCGCGCCAGATCGCCGGCGCTCACATTGCCTACCACCTGATTTGCCAGGACCGATCGCGCCCGATATGCGACGCCGGGCGGCGCAGGCAACCGAACCTCCGCAGATTCCGCCCCGCTCTGATTCCGGAAGAGCACAATGATCCCCCCTGAATCGCGGCTAAGGCGGGCAAATCCATCCCATGTTGCAGAGCCCGGCTGTTCCCAGTTCCCAAGTGGAAAGAACGAATCGCTGAGTGACGTCCGGCTTCGGAAATTTTTGAACCAGCGGATGTTCCGCGAGTACCATTCGCGCTCCTGTTGGGACAGGCCGCGCAGATCGCCTAACAAGAGCGGCCCGGCGCCGATTTCCGTCGCAAAGCGTTCTTCGACCGGCGGCGTGGGGGCGCGCAGATTCCCGATCAGCATGGCTTCGGTGGGGATGGAAGGCGAGCGTGAGTACAGCAGCATCCGCGCGTTGAGAGATCCGCCATCGTCGGGCTCCGTATCCCTTACGTTGCTGAGCCAGTCCAGGTCGGCGCATGCCAGAAGGCCGGGATCGATCAGATGCTTTTCTCCCCACAGCTCGAACGTATAATCGACCAGAACTTCCGGGTGCGTACGGTAGAGTTGATTCCCAATATATTCGAGAGCTTCATAAATGCGCGTGAGAGATTCCGCCCAATTTCGATGCCAATGACCGGAAGCATAACAGCCGGGCTGCTCGCCATATGCGTTGAAAACCGTTGTGAGGTCCACCTTGATATACGCCGGGTGGTACCGCTCGATCAATTGCGTAAGGCGTTTTAAGGCGAGATTCCGGTAGCCGCTGGCCAGGCACATCACAGCCCGCCTTCCAGCCGCTGTTCCGGTGAACTTCGGGTTGCCATTCTGATCGCGGCAGACCCACTCGGGGTGCGCGCGGTAATCCGGAGCCTCTGTGCTGATAGCCGCGAGCGGCACCCACAGGCCGAGCCGCAAGTGCTTACCGTCCAGAATCGCCTTGACGCCTTCGAAACCCGTCGGAAACCGCGTGCGAGCGAAATCGTTTGAACCGTATTCGCTCTGCCATCCATCGTCGATGGTGAAGATATCCATCCCGATCTTGTTGGCGACCGGGGCAAGCTCTTTTACGGTCTGTTCGTTAATGCCGCGAAAGAACGGCTCCCAGGTGTTGTAAATCCAGGGCGGCTGCGCTGTTCCGTGGCGACGCCTCAGAACTTCGGCCGCGTATCGCGGAACAACCCAATGCGAATCTTCCAGGCCATGGCGATCTAGAAAGAAAACCAACGAGCTTTTGGCCGATTCGAAAACCTCACCGGGATTGAGAGTGCGTCCGAAGGGAAACAGGTCGGTGTCATACATCACGCTGAACCTCTCCGACCAGCTCGATCCGATCTCGGTGCGCTTCAAATAACCGGGCGCTTCATTAAGGATCGCGAACCCCTCGCCTGTCTTCGCATTGCGCACGAAGACAGCGGGATCCGATACTCTACCCGTAAAGAACAGCGCGCGAGGAGTCGCGCCGTAACCGGCCGAGACCTGCAGATCCGCCGCGGCCCCCGGTCCCGCACGCAGGGTTTCAAAGCAAAAATGGCTGAGATAGAGCGTGTGTGCTCCCCGGTTCGCTACCGTCAGCCATTTGCGTATCGCGGGGTGACCGTCAAACACGGCGTAAAGCACGGAAACATCCAGGCGGCCATCCAGGCTTGAGAGATCGATTCTCAACAGCTTCCCGCCGCTAATCGCCGATATGTCTGATCCTCGCAGCGCAAACGACTTCTTTCCTGTGTACTGCTGACCATCGGCTTGAAAGCTGAACTCCCCGGCCAGGTCGTCCGGACCCTTAGCGGATATGAACTCTCGCCCGGTGGGCTTATATCGCAAGCTCTCCGTTTCCAGGCCGGTCTCTTTGTCGAAAACGATTTTTCGCTCTACAAATTCGTTGCTGGCAGACCAGCTCGCCTGACTTGTTTTCTTGGCTTCCGCGGCTGCTCTTGCAAGGTGGCAAGTCAAAAGCGCCGCCAATATCAGGACCGAAGGTCGGAACATGAGCCGAAGATTATCAGAGCGCACAATCTCGGCTTTAGCTCATGAGCGGGAAGCAATTGAACGAGGGTGTACCTTGTAAGCTGCAAGAGCCCGAAATGCATATCCGAAAACGTTTCTACGCGCCCGCTTCGCTTGGCATCCTGACGTTTTTTCTAGCGCCGGGCCTATCGGCGCCCGAAGGCGCGAATATTCCCGCCTCGATTGACGTGAACGCGGGACAGGTCCAGCATGAGATTCCAGCGACCATCTTCGGAACATTTCTGGAGCCCATTGGCCGCTCCATTTATGGCGGGCTTTGGTCGGAGGTTCTGCAGAATCCCAGCCTGGAGGCGAACCTATGGAGCGCGGGCAACGTTCGCAACATGCTGCAGCAGGAGCCGGAACTGGTCCGCGCCTCGGAACTCGGGCTGCCCCTTCCCTGGGAGCCGCTCAATGCGAAGCAGGGTAACCGGTATGAACCTCACCAGGGAGATGCCGCGAACTCGAATCAGTCGCTGCTGCTTATGGGCCTTCCCGATCAGCAGACCGGAATCAAGCAGAAGGTCTACCTGCCGGTCGACCGGGTCGCGACGTATGTCGGAAGCCTGTACGCACGCGCTCCGCACGGTCCTGCGCCGCTTGAGGTTTCGATTCGCAATCTCGCCTCCGGAGCTGTCCTTGCCGGCACAAAAGTGAATGCCGCTTCGAAGGATTGGACGCGCTATGGGTTCGATCTGAAATTAAAGCCGGGCAGCGTCGAATCGCTTGAGCCTGTAGATTTCGTCATCTCGCTCTCCGGCAGCCAGCGGGTTCTGTTGGATGAAGTCTCGCTGATGCCCAGCGACAATATCGACGGCATGGATCCGGAAGTGATCGCCATGTCGCGCGACATGAAGACGTCTGTCCTCCGCTTCGGCGGAAACTTCACTTCCGGCTATCACTGGCGGGATGGCGTCGGCCCCCGTGATAAGCGAGTGAGCATGCTGAACCTGGCCTGGGGCATTCCGGAGTACAACCAGTTCGGGACGGATGAGTTTCTGGAATATTGCCGGCTGATCGGGGCGGAGCCGCAGATTGCGGTCAATATGGGATCGGGCACGCCGCAAGAAGCGGCCGATTGGGTGCGCTACGTGAACGCCCACTGGGGCGACCATCGTGGAGGTCTGCTTTGGGAGTTGGGGAACGAGCTTTGGGGTAACTGGAACACCGGCTATCCCACGCTAGACGAGCTTGCGGC
>JAICXK010000012.1 GCA_025980435.1 Bryobacteraceae bacterium | reverse complement strand
TTCGGCTCTTTGCCGAAGAGCTCGCGAACCATCTGCTGCACCTTGGGCATACGAGTGGAACCGCCCACCAGAACAACTTCATCGATGTTCTGGGGCGTTACACCGGCGTCCTGCAAGGCCTGTTTGCACGGCCCGACAGCGCGCTGCAGGATATCGTCTACCATCTGCTCCAGCCGTGCCCGCGTCAGTTTCACCGTCAGGTGTTTAGGGCCGGTCTGCGTGGCCGTGATGAAGGGCAGGTTGATTTCGGTTTCGAGCAGAGTCGAGAGCTCGATCTTTGCCTTTTCCGCCGCTTCTTTCAGGCGTTGCAAGGCCATCTGGTCCTTGGAAAGATCCACTCCCTCGGTCTTCTGAAAGTCTTGAACCAGCCAGTCGATAATGCGCTGGTCGATATTGTCGCCGCCGAGGTGCGTATCGCCGTTGGTCGATTTCACCTCGACCACGCCGTCGCCCACTTCCAGAATCGAAATGTCGAACGTGCCGCCGCCGAAATCGTAGACCGCGATGGTCTCGTCCTTCTTCTTATCGAGACCGTAGGCGAGAGCCGCGGCCGTGGGCTCGTTGATGATGCGCATGACTTCGAGCCCTGCAACCTGTCCGGCATCTTTCGTGGCCTGACGCTGCGAGTCGTTGAAATAAGCCGGAACCGTGATCACTGCCTTGGTGACCTTCTCGCCCAGGTAAGCCTCGGCGGCTTCTTTCAACTTGGTAAGAATCATGGCGGAGATTTCGGGCGGGGAATACTTTTTGCCCTGGATCTCGACGCGCGCATCGCCGTTCTCGCCGGCCACCACCTTATAAGGCACCAGCTTCATCTCTTCGCCGACCTCATTCAGGCGGCGGCCCATGAAGCGCTTAATCGAATAGATGGTGTTTTCGGGGTTGGTGACCGCCTGGCGTTTGGCCACCTGGCCGACCAGGCGCTCGCCGTTCTTCGTAAAACCAACCACGGACGGGGTTGTGCGTCCGCCCTCCTGGTTGGGAATCACCGCAGGTTGACCGCCTTCCATGACGGCCACCACGGAATTTGTGGTTCCCAGATCAATTCCGATAATCTTACTCATGTGTATTGTTCCATTCCTCCGCCCACCGCCCGCGGCGACTGGGCTGCCTTAGCACACTCTCAGTATCGAATATGAGTCTCCGACTGTCAAGTTGTTTGGCGATCGGAATTGCACTCTTTCCGGGTCTTTGTGTGGGACAGACTACTCTCACTGTTGCCGCCGCGTCCGATCTGACCGACCTGGAGCCGCTGCTTTCGAGTTCGTTCGGTAAAATCCACCCGGGCAACCGGCTGCGGTTCGTTACAGCCTCGAGCGCCATCCTGGCGCAGCAGATCGCAAACGGCGCTCCCTACGACGTATTTCTCTCCGCGAACGCGCAGTACGTGGACCGGCTGAGTTCGTCCGGGAAATTGGCCTCCGACTCCATCCGGACGTATGCGACCGGCCGGGTCGCGATCCTCTGGCGCGACGGCAAACATCATCCCATCAATGACTTAGCGCAGAACACCGTTCGTTTCGTAGCGCTTCCCAACCCCAAGCTGGCACCCTACGGAGTGGCCGCCCAGCAGGCCCTGGAACACGCCGGCATCTGGAAACAGGTTCAGCCTAAAGTGGTTTACGGGGAGAACGTCCGTCAAACGCTGCAGCTTTTCGAAAGCGGAAATGCGGACGCGGCAATCACATCCGATTCGCTGCTGCAGGGTAAGAACCCGCAACTGATACCGGCCGCGTGGCACCAGCCCATCACTCAGAAAGCGGGGATTGTGGCTGGATCTAAGAATGTCGAGGCCGCGCGCAAATTCCTGGATTTCCTGGTCAGCCCGGATGGACAGGCGGTTTTCACGCAGTTCGGGTTTGGAGGGCCGTAAGACTCGTCCCGGGTTCCACCGGAGTTCAACATTCGCTTCACCTAAGTTAACTCCGTTCCAAACTCTGGGTTAACTCCGTCGAGGGGGCGCTGCATAATCACCGTGTCGATCCAGCGCCCGAATTTGCGGCCAACCGCTTCAAGAGTGCCGGCTCTCCGGAACCCGAGACTCTCATGCAGACGAATGGAGCCGGTGTTGCTCGAATCGCCGATTATGGCGATCATCTGGCGGCAACCGTTAGCGGCGCACGCTTCGATCAGCCTGGAGAGCAGCAGGCGGCCCAAGCCCCGGCCAAGGAAATCAGGATGGACGTAGACGGAATCCTCAACTGTAAAGCGATACGCCGGCCTCATCCGATAGCGACCCGCGTACGCATATCCGGTCACACGGCCATTGATCTCAGCGACGAGATAGGGGAGCCGCTGCGATAGGATTTGAGCCTTACGACGTTCCATCTCGACGCAATCAGGAGCCTCGATTTCGAACGTGGCGGCACTATGCCGGACATAATGCGCGTAGATCTCTGTTATCGAGGAGAGATCCAGTTCAGTTGCCGTTCTCACCAGGGTCATAGCCGGTTTCGAGTGAATGTTAGCAATCGCGGGCGGTTCGTCTCCACCGCAGTGCGAAAGCCTCGCAGACGACGCTCCGCGATCGTCCGCGCCACCGGCCCAGATCTGTATTCATTCTCATCGGATATACTCGTCCCCATGTCCGAAGCCGCCGGCACCCACTATGTCATGGGTCATGACGACCGCGAGCGCCGCCGCCTTATCCTTCAAGGATCGATCCTGAACCCGTTTACCGAGCAGCTCATGCGACGGGCAGGTATTGCAGGCGGAATGCGTGTTCTCGATCTGGGCTGCGGTGTTGGGGACCTTTCCATGATTGCCGCGCGGCTGGTGGGCCGCCACGGAAAAATATGGGCGATTGACATCGATGAAGCAGCACTTGCGATTGCGCGGGAAAGGACCCGCGAGGAAGGCCTTGCTAACATCATCTTCCTTCAGAGTAACGTCGACGAATACCGGCCGGACGAAGCGTTCGACGCGGTGATCGGCCGCCATATCCTGATCCACACGCCTAAGCCGCTCAGCATCCTTCAAAACACGCTTCAGATTCTGCGGAAAGGAGGTGTTGCGATGTTTCAGGAGTATGACTTCTCTGTGATTCAGCCCGCCTTTCCGGCATGGCCACTGAGAGAACAATTAGTTCGATTGTGCCGGGACTTCTTCTGCAGCGCGACTCATGGCGACATTGGGACCAGGCTGTTTCACTTGTTCGTCGAGGCAGGATTCGCAACGCCCGATTGCCGGGTGGAATATCCCATTGATGGTGGTCCTGACAGTCCGTTCTATGAATGGATTGCCGAAGCTTTGAGGAGCATCCTTCCGCGCGCGAAGGCGCTGGGCATCGTAGATGGACTGAACCTGGATTGCGAAACTCTTGCTCAGCGCCTCCGGGAAGAGGCTGTTTCCCTCAACGCTTGCTGCCCCGCTCCTCTCATGGTGGGAGGGTTTGCACGAAAAGGCTGATTGGTGCGCTGTTCCTGGCAATTGCCGGAATTGAAAGCCACGCAAGCGCGGCAACCGTCGCAATCAAGGTGGACCAGGCCGGTTATTTGCCCGGCGCGCCGAAGGTCGCAATGGTTGTCGAACAGAGCGGATCAAGCGCGGGACGCTTTACTGTCCGCCGCGTCGAGGATGGATCGGCGGCGTTTCAGGGCACTCTGGCCCCGGCTGCGTTCGATGCCGATTCGGGTGACAACGTCCGGACAGCAGACTTCAGCAAACTCGACAAAGCCGGCCAGTTTTATCTCGACGTGCCAGGCGTCGGAACGAGCTGGCATTTCCGCATTGCCCCGGATGTCTTCCGGCGCGTTTACTATCTCGCGATGCGCTCGTATTATGGGCAGCGTTGTGGAACGGCCGTCGATCTCGGCGCAGAATTTCTGCAATACAAGCATGCGACCTGTCATCTGAATGGCGCGTGGCATCTCTCTTCCGGCAAGAGCGGCCCGCGCATGTCGACGCACGGCTGGCACGATGCCGGCGATTATGGCCGGTACATCGTAAACTCCGGCATTAGCACCGGCACGCTGCTCTGGACCTGGGAGTTCTATGCCGATCGCCTGAAGAACATCTCTCTGCATCTACCGGAATCGGGAAACGGTGTGCCGGACATCCTGAACGAGATCCGCTGGAACCTGGACTGGATGCTCACAATGCAGGATCGCGATGGCGGCGTGTGGCATAAACAGACGAGCAGTCACTTCGCCCGCTTCGTCATGCCGGAGAAGGATGCGCTGGTCAGCTATGTGATCGGCACCGGGCAAGCGCCTTTCAAGAGCTCCTGCGCTACGGCCGATTTTGCGGCCGTGATGGCAATTGCCGCACGCGCATATCATCCTTTCGATACGCGATACGCGAAGCGCTGCCGGCGGGCTGCTGAAAAGGCGTGGGGATGGCTCGATCAGCATCCGGATGTGGTATTTCAAAATCCTGACGGCATTACAACCGGAGAATATGGGGACCCGCACTGCGGCGACGAACGCTTGTGGGCCGCGGCGGAACTATCGAGGACGGCGCGCAAAGATTCCTACACGCGCTATTTTCTGCAGCACTACCGCGAGTATCTCGATACGATCCGGCCGTCCGGACCGCAGAGCTGGTCTATGGTTGCGCCGCTTGCGCTGTGGACCTACGCGCTCGGAGGCGGCAAGAATGAGGAAGCAGTGAACGCGATCCGCCAGCAATCCATCGAAGCGGCCAATCAGATTGTGGACCGCGCCAACCGCAACGGCTACCGGATCACGCTGACGAAACGCGATTACGTCTGGGGATCGAACGGAGTAGCTGCGAATTACAGTATGCAGTTGCTGATTGCGAATCGGCTTCATCCCGATCACCGCTTCGTGAATGCCGCGATGGACAATCTGCACTATCTGCTCGGCAGGAACACCTTTTCATTGTCTTGGGTCACGCAGGTGGGCGGAAACGCATTCCGGCATCCGCATCACCGGCCAAGCGCGGCCGATGGTCTGGATCTGCCGTGGCCTGGGCTGCTTTCCGGAGGTCCGAATCCCGGCCGCCAGGATCCGGTTATGAAGAGACTTGTCGGCCCCGGCGTGCTTCCAGCGAAAGCATACGTGGACGAAACCGGCGCGTACGCGTGCAACGAGGTTGCGATTAACTGGAACGCGCCGCTGGTGTTCGTGCTGGCTGCCATGCTTCCGTAATAACAACAGGATCGGGCAGGCCCGACCCCTACTCGGCCAACGCGAACGAGTACAGCGAATCCCCTGCCCCGACAACCAGATACTGTTTGCCGTCGAGCATGTAGGTCGCGGGGCCGTTGCTGACATTTCCGCCGAGACCGGCGTGCCAAACAATCTTTCCGTTGGCGGGATCGAAGGCGATGAGATGATCGGAACCATCGCCGGAGAAAAGCAGTTTTCCGGCGGTGGATAGAAGACCTCCGCCCCCGCCTCCACCCGGATACTCGTGCTTCCAGACGGTATTGCCGGTCTTGTAATCAATGGCCTGGAGCGCACGGCCCAGCGAGCCCGCGCCTCGTTCCGCTGCGCCGTAGCCTTCCGGATGCGGATCGGTATCGGTCAGATAAAACATGCTAAAAGCATCCGACGAGTTCACATAGAACAAGCCGGTTTCCGGATCGAAGCTGGGAGGCGGCCAGTTCGTTGCGCCACCCGAGGGCGGAGAAACCAGGACGCCTGCGACTTGCGGTTCCTTCTCGGGATTCGGAATCGGATTGCCATTTGAATTCACGCCCTTCGACCAGTTCAAAGTCGGCAAGTACGATTTCGTGAGTATGTTTTTACCCGTGGTTCGATCCAGCACGAAGAAGTAGCCATTGCGGTCCGCCTGCGCCAGAAGCTTACGCGGCTTGCCTTCGATTTCTCCGTCGAAGAGAACCGGGGTTTGCGCGGAATCCCAATCGTGCGTATCGTGCGGCGAGGCCTGGAAGTACCAGGCCATTTTGCCGGTATCCACGTTCAAAGCCACGATCGAGCAGGTGAAGAGATCATTTCCTTTGCGGCTCTGTCCGGCCATGACCGGGTTCGGGTTGCCCGTGCCGATGTAGTACAGGTGCAGCTCGGGATCGTAAGTTCCCGGAATCCAGGTCATGCCGCCGCCGTGCCGCATGGCGTATGCATCCGGCCATGTTTCCGAACCTGGATCGCCCTTCTTCAGAGGCTCGCTCCACCATTTCCACTGGACCGCTCCGGTTTCAGGATCGTGCGCTTCGAGAAAGCCGGGAACATCCAGCGAGTCGCCGCCGGTTCCGACGATCACATGATTACCGACCACAATTGGAGCGGGCGTCGAGAAATACTCCTGCTTCACATCCGCGATCTCGACATGCCAGCGCTCCTTACCGGTCTTTGCGTCGAGCGAAACCAAATAGTTGTCCGGCGTTTCGAAGAACAGCCAGTTGCCGTACATGCCGACGCCGCGGTTGCCTATGTGAATGCCGCCTTTCGTGCGCCAAAAGTAGTGCCAGAGTTCGCGGCCGGAGCGTGCATCGACAGCCCAGGTGTTGTCGGGAGTGGTGAAGTAAAGAATTCCATTCACCATCAGCGGGGTTGATTTGATGGATGCGCCAAAAGGATTCCGTGCCCCCGCGCCTTCCGTGGGCTCCGGTCCTTCACCGCCTACGACGGATCGCGGAGTCTCGCCGCCGATCGCGTGATAGACCCACGCGAGATTCAAGGTCTTAATCGTCGATTGATTGATCTGCGTCAGCGGGCTGAAGCGGCGGCCCGAATAATCGCCGTTATAAGTGGGCCAGGCGTCTTTAGGAGGTTTAAGGAGCAGCGCCGGATCCAGCATCTGGGCGGCCAGCGCGGCCGGAAGAACAACAAAGCAAAAGAAGAGGAGAATTCGGCGGATGTTCATTTCAACGTAATCAGATAAGCCGTGAGGTTGTGAATGTCAGAATCCGTGTACTTCGTCAGCATCTCGGTATGCGCCTTGAGCGGATCCTTCGTCTCGATCTTTGGAACATCTCCATCGCGAGGAAAGGAATGATAATCGCCGTTGGCATCGGTGAGAGCCACCGTAAAGTCGTCGATGTGGTCCAGTTTTCCGGAGAACGTCTCGCCCGAGGGCATCGAGACAGTCACCGTGACCGGCGCCGTTTCGGGCGCAGGGGCGACGCCGCGACGATAACGTTGCTCGCGCGGCATAACGATCTTCTGCTGAATGGTTACCGGGTCGTATTTGGAGCCGATATGGGCGAGATCGCCTGAAACGGAATGGCAGCTGGTGCAACCGCCCGCGCCATTGAAGTAAGCCTCGCCCGCTTTGGCATCGCCCACCACGATATTCAGGATCTGGTACGTCCCGCGCAGCGCGGCAGCGCGGATACGGTCATGCAGAAAGGCAGCAATCTCAGAGATCTGGTCCTGCGTCATGTTGAACTTCGGCATGCCTTTGTCAGGGCGTCCATTCAGCACTACCTGGCCAATCTTCTCGCCGTTCTCATCGTCGAGAACGATGACGGAGCGCAGCAGATCGGGGCCGGTCTCGCCGCCCTTGGCGTTCGCTCCATGGCAGAAGGCGCAATTCTGCGAGAAGATCTTGTGGCCATTCTCAAGCACCTCGGGAGGGTATTGTTTGTACTGGCCGTTCCCGCCGGCCAATCCGCGGCGGGCCGGAGGGCGTGCCTGGGTATTGTTCGCCGTGCCGGCCTTCTGTGTTTGAGCGGGTATCTGCAGGCATGCCCCAAGCAAGAGAGTCAGGACTGCCGAAACAGACCTGGTGCAGTACATCGAATTTTTCATTTATGGGCTAAAACAAAGTGTATTACGAGCTTCACTGAGAACCGCTTCGTTGCGGCGAAATATAATCGCAACTGTTTTACTTATGCAGGAACATATGCAGTTGGAAGGTACTAGCCGGCGCGCGCTGCTGAAGCGATTGGCGGGTACCGCCGCGAGCGCCGCGCTGCCGGTCGGGCAGAACCCACCGCCGGAAAGTCACCACAGTTCGGCGCCGGTCACGAAACAGGAGGCCGCCCCTCATCAATACCGGTGCTTCGATCCCGAAGAAGTGAGAACTCTGGATGCGCTGGGCGAAACGATTATTCCCAGCGACGAGCACTCCCCCGGGGCAAAGGCCGCCGGTGTATCCGAGTACCTCGACATCCTCATTGCGGACGCCGCGCCCGATACGAAATCACTCTGGAAACAAGGGATCGCCGCGGCCAATGAACTCGCCGCGAATAGCTTCGGGGAGCCCTACGCGGACTGTTCGCCCGAGCGGCAAGTGGCAATCCTGAGCGAACTCGCAGGCAGCGAAGATCCGCACGGAACGATGCAGGAGCGATTCTTCCACGCGCTCAAACGCGCCACCATCGACGGCTATTACACGTCGAGAATCGGCATTCATCAGGACTTGCAATATCAGGGCAACGAGGCGATGCGCGATTTCCCCGGCTGCCAGCACACGGAGGCATCGTGAGGCAGGACGGCACAAGCGAGATTTACGATGTGTGCGTGATCGGGTCAGGTCCCGCCGGCGGCGTGCTCTCAAAGGAACTTGCCGAATCCGGCGCAAAGGTTGTCCTGCTGGACGCCGGACGCCAGCTCGCATATAAGGATTTTCATTTTCATGCGTGGCCTTACGACTTTCCGAAACGAGTGAAGCCCAGCCCCGGATATCCGAAGGAAGTGGTCGAATCCATTCACTACGAAGATAGCGACGCAGTCACCATTGACCGGATTCGAGCGGTCGGCGGCCGCAGCATTCACTGGAACGCCGGATGCTTCCGGTTCGCCGAATGGGATTTTCGAGAGCGCAGCGTCGCCGGAGTCGAAGAAGACTGGCCGATCACGTACCAGGAGATCGCACCGTACTACTCGTATGTCGAAAAAATGATCGGCGTTTGCGGATCCCGCGACGGGCTCGCCGTATTGCCGGATGGCGAGTTTCTTCCGCCGCTGAAGATGCGCTGCTCGGACCGGATCGTCAAGCGCGCGTGCGACAAACTGGGCATTCCATTCATCGTTACGCGCAAGGCTCTGCTTACCAAGCCTTACGACAACCGGCCGCCGTGCCATTATTGCGGGCATTGCATGGAAGGCTGCGATGTCCATGCGATTTTCAGCGTTCCTGCATCTATGCTGCCGAAAGCGCGAAAAACCGGGAATTTCACTCTCCTTGAGAACCAGATGGCGCGCGAAATTTTGGTGGATCAGGAAGGACGCGCTCGCGCGGTATCGGTGATCGACACGGTAACGCGGCAGGAACGTGAGATTCGGGCGCGCCGCTTCGCCGTTTGCTGCGCGAGCGTGGAATCGGCCCGCCTGCTGCTGAACTCACGTTCGCCTCAGCACCCAAACGGACTGGCAAATTCAAGCGGCATGGTCGGACGTAATTTGACCGGCCATGTGGTTGCTCAGTTCCTCTCCTATCTGGATGAATTGATCGGCACGAAGCCGGTGAACAATGACGGCGCACTGGATCATACGTATATTCCGCGCTTCAATATGGACCGCAAGAACCAACCGTATGTTGGCGGTTTCCAGTTTCAGAATCAGTTTTATGGCTTTCGTTATCCCTACCAGGCCCGGTATTTGAAGGGCTTCGGAGCAGATTTTAAGAAGCAGGTTCGCGACCTGCAACCGGCCTTCTTCCAGACCGGCGTGTTCGGAAAAGTGCTGGCGCGTCCCGATAATCGGGTCACCGTCGATCGCAACCGGCCCGATGCGTACGGCATTCCCACTCCGGTAGTGCATTTTCGCTTCGGAGAAAACGATATCGCTCTTTGGAAAGACATGAAGGTGAAAACGCAGGAGATTCTGCACGCCGCGAAGGCGCGCATGGTGGTGGATACCGCCGCAGCGCCCACCGGATTCGCGAGTCATGAGGTAGGAACCGCGCGCATGGGAAACGATCCGAAGACATCCGTGCTGAATCGGTTTTGCCAGTCCCATGATGTGAAAAACCTGTATGTGGTGGACGGCAGTTGTTTCGTGACCTTCCCGGAAAAGAATCCGACGCTGACGATTATGGCGCTGGCGGTGCGAGCGGCGCGACAGATGAGAGATGAATCGAAGGGTCTCAGCAACAGCCAACTCTGATGCAAATATCTAGAACGGTTTTGTTCGCGGGGGGACTTCTCTTGCTGGCCTCCGCGCTCTGGGCAATCCGGCGTCCCAGCGATATTATTTTTCGAAAACATGAGATCGATATCGGTGCGAGTGAAACCTGCGCGCTCGCCGATGTCAATGGTGACGGCAAACTCGATATTGTTTCGGGCGAGAACTGGTATCAGGCTCCGGACTGGAAGAAACATTCCTTTCGGGAGTTGCCGTACTCGAACGGTTATATCGACAACTTTAGCGATCTGCCCCTCGACGTCAATGGGGATAGCCGGGTGGATATCGTGAGCTGTTCCTGGTTTCGCAAGTCGCTTCGCTGGTGGCAGAATCCCGGACAGTCGGGAACCTGGCAGGAGCATTCTATCCAGGAAGGCTATCCCGTAGAGTTCGCGTTTCTGGTGGATCTGGATAACGATGGCAAGGCGCGGGAGGTTCTCCCGGAATTTGGCGACCCGAAGGCGCCGCTGGCATGGTTTGAGGCGAACGGCGGCAAATTCATGAAGCATGTGGTCAGCAACGCCAGCTACGGCCACGGCATAGGCGCGGGCGACGTAAACGGAGACGGGCGCACGGACATCATCACGCCGAAAGGTTGGTTCGAAGCGCCGCAAGATCCGCGCTCCGGCAAATGGACCTGGCACCCTGAATTTGATCTCGGCACAACAGGATTTATCTACGCGCTTGATATTAACGGCGACGGGCGCAATGATCTGGTCACCACCGCGGCGCACGATTACGGCATGTTCTGGATGGAACAGAGAGCCGATCACCACTGGACGAAACACGTGATCGACGATACGTGGTCACAGGGCCATGCAATGACCATGATCGATCTCAACCGCGACGGCAAACCGGATTTTCTGACGGGCAAGCGGTACATGGCGCACGAGCATGACCCCGGCGCTCGCGAACCGCTTGGAGTTTACTGGTACGAGTTTCTTAAAGGCGATGATGGAAAGGTTGCCTGGGTGAAGCACGTGATTGACTACAGCACTCGCACGGGCGGGGGCATGCAAATTCCCATAGCCGACCTGGATGGCGATGGCGATTCGGATTTCGTCACGCCTGGGAAGACCGGCCTGTTTCTTTTCGAAAATCTGACCAGGAGCGGAGGGAAACGTGAAGTTCGGCGCTAACACATTCATCTGGGCCGATCATTTCGGCCCCGACCAGATTCCGCTGCTTGCGACGATCAAGCGTGCCGGCTTCGATGGAATCGAACTTCCGCTGATTCAGCCGGAACAAACGCGAGATCCCGAGATCCGGCTGGCTATTGAAGAGCATGGCCTGGAGTGCACCATCTGCTCGGTTTTACCCGCGGGATTCAGCACAATCAGCGACGATTCGGCGGTTCGCAAGAGGACAGTTGAGCATCTGCGCGCATGCGTTGTGGCCACAGCCGAAATGGGAAGCAGAATCATCGCCGGACCGCTGTATTCTCCGGTCGGATACTTCTCCGGGCACCGGCGGAGCACCGATGAATGGTCTCGAGCGGTGGAGTGCTTTCAGCAGCTTGGACCAACGCTGGACGAACTTGGCGTGACGCTCGCCATAGAACCCCTGAACCGATACGAGACGTACTTTTTGAATACAGCCGCGGATGCCGTTCGACTCTGCCGGGAGATTGGGCATCCACGCATTGGCATCCTTTTCGACACGTATCACGCCAACATCGAAGAAAAGGATATCGCGATGGCGGTCCGCGCAGCGGGGCCGCTCCTCCGGCATTTTCATTCCTGTGAAAACGATCGCGGGATCCCCGGAACCGGCCATATCGATTGGCCGGGCGTCTTCCGCGCTTTGCGGGAAGTGAATTACGAAGGCTGGCTCACGATCGAAAGCTTCGGTTTCTCACTCGGCGCGCTCTCGGCGGCCGCATCCATCTGGCGGGATCTGGCCCCTACGGCCGGAGATATAGCGGTGGAGGGCCTGCGGTTTTTGCAAGAGATGAAATCCAAGCCGCGCTGAGTAGAAGCCTCTCATACGCTGATTCTCGCCAACAGGATCGTTTGATCATCCGTTTGACGCCCGTGTGCGGCCGATGCGCCGATGATCATGTCCGCGATTTCGGCGAGCGGCCGGGCGGCATTCTCCAAGAACAGATGTTCCACTCGTTCCAGTCCGAACTCCTCGTCTTGCGCATTCACAACTTCGACGATCCCGTCGGTCAGCATTACGAAAAGATCTTCGTGGCCGCACTCCGCGGTTGCCGCACGATATTCGGCAGCCGGAAACATGCCGATGGGAAACTGCTCGACAGCCAGCCGCGCGATCGTCCGTGTGCTGCTCCGGTAATGCAGAATCGGCAAGTGGCCGGCAGTTGCATACTCCACAATATTTGGCCCGGGAAACCGCAGGCCAGCCACCGTGACATAGGCGCTCGGCTCCTTTACACCCGGCAGGACGTTGTGGAGCGATCGCAGAACACCGTCCAGGCATTCGCCGCGGGCCAGAGCCATACGGACCGCAACCTTCACCATTCCCATGAGCACCCCGGCCGCAATCCCGTGTCCTGAAACGTCCACGACGTAACAAGTCACTGAGTTGCCCGATTCCAGCGCATCCGCGAGATCACCGCCCATTTCGCTACTCGGGATAGAGCGCGCCTCCACTTCCAGCCATGCTGTCCGCAGCGAAAGCGGCGGAACCAGAGTCGTTTGCAGCCGTTCGGCCAACTCCACTTCGGCTTGATTGCGCAGATGCCGGAAACCCTCGGTTTCGATAAATATCAGGAACAGGCTGTAACCTACGTAAAGCAGGCTCAGGATAAGAGCGGCGTCCAGGATGAGGCGGCGGCGCAACACATCCGTCAGCGACGGCATTCCTTTATACGAGGGCAGGAAGAAGAAGAGGATCACTACTCCGGCAATCACAGCGGGAACAAGAATGACCAGCCGTCCCGGACGGCGCGTGCCCACCAACAGAAACGCTACGGCGCAAATCCCGTCGAAAATTGCCCAGATGATAAGCGAAGAGAGCGGATCGCTATCGGGATGGAACAGATCGACAATAAAGCCGACCGAAGCAAAAGTAAAAAAGACAGCCAGCGATAGCTTGAAAAGCGAAGCTCGCGGCAGCGATCTCCAGAAGGTGCGCTTGTCCCGTTTCACCGCTATTTGGCGGGTTTCACAAAATAGCCGGAGGTTTTCCAGCTACCGTCCTTCTGCTGCATCATGACGGCAGTCTCAATCCACGGGCCGGTAGCAAAGGACGAGTCGTACTGGATCACGACGTATTTCCCGGCGGGCGCGTTCGGCAGAGATTCGGAATATTGCGAGCTCTTCAGCGTGCGCGATTTGAATTTGCCGGTTTGGCTACGCGCCGACGCGACCTGCTGATTCCAGGCGTCCTTTGTAACGGCGGATTTGAAGAACTCGGAAGCTTGATCCCAGCTTTCGCCATACTTGCCGGCATCGACCAGAGCGAGCCATTGCTCAGCCGACTTCTCGGCGGCCTTCTCCGGCTTCTCCTGGGCGGAACACAACAACGGCAACGCCAGCAGCAGGGCACCAACAAGGCAGCGTGCGCGTATATCGCGGAAAGTCATGACACTGACATGGTAATTGATTCCGGACAGCCCGCCGGGAGGCCTGAACTTCAAAAAACATTTGACACGGCGGCGCTTCCTTCTTAGACTCAGCCAGGGGTAGGTTCTCATGCGAGTGCTGAATCGGATTGCTATTCCGGTACTTCTCATTCCGTTTTTGCTTGCACAAGCAGCGTTTGCGCAAGCCGGTTACGAGGCGCAGATGCGGGGGACCGTAACGGATCCGGCCGGGGGAGTGGTCCCCGGTGCGACCGTCACGCTAACCGATGTTGCCACGAACATTCCAATCGTCCAAACGACCGACACGGGCGGCGGATATACCTTCAACGGGCTGCGGCCTGGCACGTTTAACCTGCAAGTGGAAAAGACCGGATTCCGACGCTACGAGGCGAGAAACCTGGTTCTCTCTGTCAGCCAAAAGAGCGTCGTGAATGTAGGACTCGAGATCGGCACGGTCACTTCCTCGGTCGAAGTAAATGAGGCGGCTCCGCTGCTGGACACAGGAAATGCGGCGATTGGTACCACTATCTCCGGCGCTTCGACGCGCAACATTCCGCTCTACGGGCGCAGCTATTTCGGGCTCGTTTTTCTTGCCGGCGGAGTAACCGAATCGGCGGGCTCGGGAATCGCGGACAATTACCCGTCTGGAACCAATTTCATTTCGAACGGCCAGCGGAACGCAAGCGCCGAAGTGCGATTAGACGGAGCACTCACCAGCGCTCCCGAACAGGGCGAAGGCGCCAATACAAACGTCTACTATCAGCCTTCCGTCGAAGTCATTCAGGAGTTCAAAGTTGAAAACAACAGCTTCTCCGCAGAGTTCGGGAATAATGGCGGCACGGTGATCAACGTACTCATGAAACAAGGCGGTAACCGGTTTCACGGGAGCGGATGGTGGTTTGCACAACGTTCCGGCCTGGATGCGAACGATTTCTTCAGTAATGCCGCCGGGCTTCCCCGCCCCGCTCACCGGCACAATCAGTATGGCGGCATGCTGAGCGGGCCTATTAAGAAGGAGAAGACGTTCTTCTTATTCGATCTGGAACGATTGACGGATTCGTCGCCCGTGCAGATAGCGACCACGGTTCCGACGCTCGCCGAGCGCGCGGGAGACTTTTCACAAGCGTATTACGCGGACGAAAATGGCGACCCGGTGCCGAACATCATTTTCGACCCGCTTTCCGGGCCGCCCGGGTCGCGCACTCCGTTCCAAGGCAATATTATTCCCGCCTCGCAGATCAGCCCGATTGGCGCAGCGGTTGCCGCTCTCTATCCCGCGCCGAATCTGCCGGGAGACCCGCTGCTCCAGACAAATAATTTTCGGACGAATGTGCTCAGCGCTGTTCACGGATATCAGCTGGATGCCAAGGTGGATCATCAGATCACTGCCAATCAGCGTTTCTCGGTGCGGTACAGCCATCTGGGAAATGACTCAACCACGCCGACCGTTCTCGGCAGCGGCGATTTCAATGACGGAACAAACTACAAAACGGTGGTTCATAACGCCGCGATCGACTATGTCTGGACCATGAAGCCAAATCTTTTGATGGATCTCCGCGCCGGGCTCGACCGCGTGTCCGCGCCCGGGTTCACGAATTATCCGACTTTGCAATCCGCAGGCTTCCCGTCCGTACTCGCGGCCAACGGCCTGAACCGCATGCCGATGATCGACATGGATGATGGGCCTTACACGGGCCTCTACACGCAGTGCTGCGTCGATACGGACTTCGCGCACACGTTACTCACATACGCCGGATCGATCAACTGGGTCCGCGGCCCCCACTCGATTAAGGCGGGCGCGGAACAGCGCCTCTTCTACAACAACTTCTGGCAGCCGGACTCCGCTACAGGCACGTTCGGTTTTTCGCAAATCACTACGGCGAACGATCCTTTGGCGGGGGACATCACCCAGGGCAATCCAATCGCGGGATTGCTGACCGGTTATGGCGATAACAATTCGTATATTACGGTTCGCCCGAGAGTCGCAGACAAGTCCACCGAAACGGCCTTTTATATCCAGGATGACTGGAAGATCAGCCCGAGGCTGACGCTGAATATCGGCCTGCGCTATGAATGGAGCAATCCATACACCGAGCGATACAACCGCGTTCAGTTTTCCGATTTCACAGGCAACAGCGGCATCACGGTTCCGGGCTTGCCGCTGACTTCGGGTCCGCTGCCAGGCACGACCATTTTTCCTAATTCGTCGCTGCGATCGATTCCTCTCGATCTGAACAATTTCGCTCCGCGGCTGGGAGTTGCATTCGCATTGACGCCGAAAACCGTAATTCGCGCCGGAGGCGGCGTCTACTACGGCAACAACATCGCAACGAACTTTCAATACGCCGGTCCGGCTTTCTCGAAGTCTGAGCCGATTCGCTTCTCGCTGGACGGTTATCAGACCCAGTACGCGAGCCTGGCCAATCCGTTTCCGACGGGGCTTCCTGCCGCACAAGGCACAAGATACGGGCCGCTCGCGCTGTGGGGTTTTTCGAATCCAAGCGACTTGAGCTATGAGGATGACCGAAACGCGGAGATTTATCAGTGGAGCGTGGGAATTGAACATTCTCTTCCCGGCAATATCGTGGTCGCGGCAGATTATTCCGCCAACCGGAGCACGCATCTGCCATGGGGCAGTTGGGGTTTCACGCGTAACCGCAATTTCATTTCCACCGATATACGCAGCCAGCTCACGAGCGACGATCTTTCTTCACTGGTGCCAAATCCGTTTCAGCCGCTGTTTGCGGGGCCAAAGGCGATTTTTCATGAGCCGGATTCTATCTATAACAGCTCCACCATCCCGTTGCTAAATCTCCTGCGGCCATATCCGCAATTCGATGGAGAATTCGACGGCCTTCCGAAACTCGCCGCCAATTCGCGTTACGATTCCCTCCAGTTACGTTTCGAGAAGAATGCCGGGAAATACTTTACCTTTCAGGGAAACTACACGTTCTCGCGCAACACGGACGACAGCTCCTCCGGCGCAAACAGCTGGATCGGCTACTACACCTACGGAGCACCCCAGGCGTTGGATCGCTTAAAGGGCGAGTACGGCGTGAGCGCCAATGACACGCCGCAGCGGCTGACCGGCATCTTTACCGCCGCGGTGCCCGTCGGACGAGGGCTCGTGGTCGGGCGCAACATGAACCGCTGGATCGACGCGGTCATCGGAGGATGGTCCGTGTCCTCAACGTTCACTATCCAATCGGGCCAGCCGATCCCGATCGGTATGAGCATTCCACGCCTGGCTGACGGCAACCAGCGCCCGAACGTGACTTGCCCGAATCCCGCGAGCGGGATCAGCTATCACACGGCGGCCGCCACTGGCGCTCCTTATTTCAATGTCACCTGCTTTGCCGATCCGGGCGATCAACAATTGGGCAACGCCCCGCGCTATTTTTCGAATCTCCGCGTGGACGGCATCCGGACCATGGACGCAGCGATGCGGAAACAGTTCAGCATACGCGAACCGCTTGTATTGCAGGTGCGTTTTGAAGCATTTAATGTGTTCAACAGCACTCGTTTCGGGCTGCCCAACATCGCGTATGGAGATCCGTTATTCGGCAACGTTGCTACACTCGCGGGCGGGTTCACGCCACGGCGGATCCAGGTAGTGGCGCGGGTTGAATTCTAGAATGCGGCTCCGTCTCACTTTCCTGGCCGCTGGCTTCCTCGCCGCGCAGGCAGCCATGGCGGCCCAGAGTTGGGCTCACTACGTCCGCATTGCCGGACACGGGCTCCAAGCGGACAATGCAGCAGCCATCGTAGCTGAGTCGGAAAGCAGTAACGTATTCGGCATCGAGGTGGACAACGACATTCCTGGCCGCTACGAAAGCTTCCTGGATCCTTCGGCCAAGCTAGCGGCCATCCGTAAGGTTGCCGCCGCTGCACATCGTGCAGGCAACAAGGCGTTCGTCTACATCGCCGGACTTGAATGCATCACCGCGAATGCGGCGAATGTTCCGCATTCTTTTTTCAAAGACCACCCGGATTGGGTGCAGCGGAAACTGGACGGAACTCCGGCGGTGTTCGGCGGCGGTACTGCCTTCTGGATCAAACACGGCGACGAGGATGTCTGGATTTCGCCGTTCGCTCCCGAATGGCGCAAGCGGTACATGAACCTCGTCCGCCAGATTGCCGCAACCGGTATCGACGGCGTTTATGTGGACATCCCGTACTGGATGACGCACTTCACAGGTTGGGAGAAGAGCTGGGCGAGTTTCGACGACTACACCGTTGCCGCGTTTCGACGCGAAACGGGCCTGGATGCTCGCCACGACGTCCGGATCGGCGACATCTCCGATCCGCATTTCCGACGCTGGATCGATTTCCGCATACGGGCCATTACTGATTTCATGAAAGAGATCGACTCCAATGTGAAGGCGGCGAACCCCCGCTGCATTACGATTGCCGAGATCTATCCGGGAATCGAGGAGCCGGTCGCGCGCGTGGGCGCCGACGTGTACCAACTCTATACCGTGGTTGACGCCGTCGCGCACGAATACCACGGCATGGCCGATTCGATGGCCGCAGCGAAGTCACCCTCCGATTGGTTCGACCAGATGATCGGGATGTTCGCGTTCCGGGCCTTTGCAGGAGACAAACCGACCTGGATGTTGAATTATTCCTGGGATGGCGAAAAGGGCGTGAGCATTCCCGCCGCTATGAAAACGCTCTTTGCGGCGCAGCTAACCGCGGGCGCGAACTCGTGGGATGCGAAGGGCCACGTCATGTCGGGGTCAAACGACATACAAACACGTAGGGAAGTTTTCGGCTGGATCAAGCAGTATGAGCATATTTTTTACGATCCCCGCACGCCGGTGGACCCGATCGGGGTCTACTTTTCCCCGCAGACTCGTGACTATTATCCGAAGGAGTTCATGAAATCGTTCAAAGGCACGATGAATCTCCTGCTGGCATCGCATCGCGAATTTCAGATTGTAACGCCACGGACTCTCTCGAGCTTTCGTGGCCGCGTGCTCATCGTTCCCGCTTCGCAACAGATCGCCGACAGGGAAATGGCGACTCTGCGCTCGCAGTCGCCCCGGCATTTTCAGTTGTATCTTGCTGCGGCTAACGGCTCTGTTCCGGCAGTGTCACCACAAAAAGTAGCGGTTTCCGCGCCTCCCCTCACGATCGCCCAGATCGCCAGAGTTAACGGCAAGATCCATGCCTTTCTGGATAATTTCGGCAGTGTCGAAAGCGGCGCCACTGTTGAGTTTCCAGCGGACGCCGGCTCCCGCGTCCATATGCTGCCGTTTCTTAGCACGGTTTCCGAGGTTCCCGTCGAACGAACGGGCGGCAAATTGGTGGCTAAGATTCCGCCTTTCAAACGGGCCATGGTCGTTTGGCGCGATTAGCACCTGCGATTAGCAATTTTAGATAAGCGCCTTCTGCATCCACTCGCTCACGACGTTATCGATCGGGTTCGGCTCGACACGGAATACGAGTGATTTCGTTTCAAGAGCTTTGTACCTCTCGCGAACGGCACTGAGCGGAAGTTTGTTTCCCTGGGGCCCAACGCTATTCAGCAGCCAGACCGGACGCGGTGCGATGGTTGCGCAAATCTCCGGCAGGTCGAACTTTCGCAGGAAACCAAATGCAACGGCCGAAAGCGGCAGTTCGTAATTCTCGGAAGCGACGACGGATTCAAAATCGATCAGAGTTTCATCCAGCAGTACCGTCCGGATGCGCCGATCGAGGGCCGTTCCCAGAAGGCACGCTAAGCCTGTCACTTTAGAGCCGAACGCTCCGATGCGGGCGGCATCGACATCGCCGCGGCTTTCCAGATAGTCAAGACACTTGAGAAGATCCCATGTCTGCTGGCCGAGTATGGGCGAACCCGCACTCAGGTTCACAATCGAGTAAGCGAGATCGACTCCGTAACCGTAGAACAACGGTCCCCCGGATGGCAGACGAGGTCTTGTGACGCCGCATGTTCGAAGGTCGACGGAACAGATGGAAACGCCGCCACGAACAAGCCGCTCGACAAGCGGCCAGTCGTTAAATATGGCATCTCGCCCGCCGTCCTGAATCGCTACAACGACAGGCGATTTGGAGCCGCCCTGCGCCGCACTGAGAAACCAGCCAGGTACGCGGATGTCAGGCTCCGATCGGTATTCAATCTCTTCGATTCGCAGCGCGCGCTGCGTCTTGCTCGACAGTACGGCCGCGTGGACCGGATGCGAGACGTCCGGAAGCGCGAGAACTTCGCGAAGGCCTTGCTCAACCTGTTGTTTATCGAGTGCGGCATTGGGCTTTGTAGCGCGAAGACGATCGAAGCTCACCTGGAAGGCCGCGCGGCCGCCGAGCGATGTCAGAACCTGCCCGGTGGGAGTGCACCAGAGGCTCGATTCCGGTGCATCATCGAATTCCGCTTCCTCCGTATCCGCCTGCTCGTTAAGAAGCCATTTGCCAAACCAGCGGTACGTTTCCCGGCGCTGGAAATAGTCGTAATCGTGCGGAAGAGCCGAGCTGAAGAGCGCAACGTTATTCCGAGCGCCACACGCGTTGTATGCAGCGGACAACTCATCGAAGATCTCGGTGGCGCCCTCTATATAGGTAGGAGAATACGTTGTCCCCGCGTCGATTGGCGTGTAACAAACCAGCAGCGGTTTTGGCGCAAACGCGCACAGCAGGTCTCCCCTGTCGAGCGGCACTTTCAGGCTTCCTATGAGATTCTGCTCCGCATCGGCGAAGGCGCCGGGTGGCTGATAATCGGCCCCGGCGAGATTCTCTGTGTTCCCTTCCACCACCACAGCGGCGCTGATGCGCGGCTCCAGCGCGCAAAGAAACATGGTCTGTGTACCGCCACCTGAATGGCCGCAGCAGCCGATTCGCTTCGCGTCGATATCCGGCCGGCTGAGCAAGTAGTCAAGCGCCCGTATGCCGTCCCAGACCTCGAACTGAGTGGTTGTCGATCCGGCCAGCAGCGCCGGCCAGCCAAAACGATCATGTTCGCCGGTCGGGCCATAGGGAGAGCGGTTAGTGGCGGGATCTACGTACTGAAGGCGCTCGCCCTGTCCGGGTGGATCCCACGTGAGAACGGCGAATCCGCGTCGCGCCAGGTTCTGGAACGCGGTTTGATAGCTTCGGTATGCTTTGCCATCGGATGTGTGGCCGAGCGGAGCCAGGATTCCCGGCAAAGGCCTCGCGCCCGACTTGGGAATGTACAGATTCGCGGTTACATAGAACTCTGGCTGGCTTTCAAAAATCAGCTTTTCAATCTGATAGTCCGCCCGGTGGATTATGCCCGTTGTCCTGGCGTTTAGGGGCGTCTTTTTAAGTTCGCCGCCAATCAGTTCCCACACCTTTGTACGTACGAATGAGGCCCGTTCGTCTACGTCGGACGCGGACCGCACTTTGGCTAAATCGGATTTTCGTTTAATACGGGCCGCATTCACCTTCGCGATCAGGGAATTGGGCAGATCGTTCCAGTAATCCCGCGTGCCAGTGATTCGCGCTGCCGGTTCACTTACGCCTTGCCGAGCCGGGGCGCTTCCGGCAGTGGCGGCGGTCAGCACCGCCGAGCTGGCCTGGATGAACGTTCGCCTCGAGAGTGGAGAGGAAGCGTTTGCCAAGGTCAGTGCTCCATCTGTGCCGATCGCTGCTGTAAGATTTCCTGAATCGCTTCCTTTGAAACCGGCAGATGTGCCTGGTTCCGGCGGAGCCAATCCGTGAAGTCGGTTTCGATAGCAGGCGACCAGCGGGCGTCGATTTGCCCAGCCGTGTACTTGCGCTCCCGCAGGCGTTGGTGCCCGAAAATGTCGCGCAAACGGGTGAGTTCAGAGTCCTTTACAACTTTCTCCGCCAACTGCGGCGGGATAAAAATCACTCCGCCGTCTTTGCCGAGCACCACGTCTCCGGGCATCACCATGACGCCTCCCATGCGGATCGGACAATTAATGCCAACCATAGTGGAGTTCAATCTGGGTCCGGATGCCAGCGAACCGAAGTGATGAGAAGGATCGTACGACCTGACGTACGAAATAAAATTAGGCAACTCCTCAAGGCCTTCGATGTCCCGAACTGCGCCGTTGTAGACGATCCCATTGCCGGTTCGCGCGTAGATAGCGTTTCCTACGTTATCGCCGATAGATGGTCCGTCCTTCTTCAGCCGGAAGTGGTCGCAAACATACACATCCCTCGGCTGCAGCATATCGACGGGCCAGGCATTCTGACCGCCGATGCGCTGATCGTTCCGGCCCTGCTCTTCGACGACCCGCTGCACGTCCGGACGGCCCGGCATCCACTCCGCCGTCAGCGCCCGCCCCACAAGCACCTTATCCGGATGAATGGCGAGCCAGCCGTCCTCATACTGGTGGTTGTAGCCCGCCTCCCGGAGCGTGGCCCAAGCTTCTTCCAGAGTTACAGCTTTCATCCTGTCCAGAATCGTGTCGGGTACTTTCGGCCGGCCATCCGCGAAACGCTGGCCCTTCCATTCCGGCGTATACTTCATCACTTCTTGCCGATTGAAGAATCCCTCCTGGGCGGAGACAGTAAATACAATACCGATGCAGATGATTGCGGACTTTAGAGCAGAATTCATGACCGGGTATTCCCTTCGAACCAGGGAGTCCCGGGTACCTGCGCCTTCCGCGCGGTTTCTTCGTTCATCTCGACGCCGATGCCGGGCTTGTCCGGAACGGTGACATATCCCCTGACGATGATCTCGCCTTCCTTTACCCAGCTCGCCCAAAGCTCGCGGTGATTGATCCAGTGCCACTCGCAGACCAGAAAGTTTGGAACCGACGCGCATACGTGAGCCGAAGCCATGGTTCCGATGGGAGATACGACGCAGTGGGGCGCAAAGGGAACAAAGTACGTTTGGGCCAGGTTCGCGACCTTGCGCGCCTCCGATAGCCCTCCCACTTTCTGAATATCGGGCATGACGATATCCGCGGCCCGCTTCTCCAGCAGCTCGCGGAAGCCCCAGCGCATGTAAAGATTCTCGCCGCAGCAAATCGGTGTCTTGGTGGAGTGGCGGATGTCGGCCATGGCGTCGATGTTGTCGGGCGGCACGGGCTCTTCGAGCCAGAGCAGCCTGTACGGTTCGACGGCAATGGCAACGCGCTTGCCGGTTGTGGCATCGTAGCGGCCATGCATATCGACCGCCAGGTCCATCTCTTTCGGGATCGATTCGCGAGTGCGCTTTACCCAAGTGACCATGCGGTCGATTTCGCCGTTGCTGGCGGTCCAGTTCACGCGATCGAAGCGGGCGGGATCACGGGCGTCATCGATATCTATTTTCATTGCCGTAAATCCGGCCGATTGAATCCAGGGAAGCTTTTTGTCCGCTTCGGCGCCCATCGGATCCTGCATGTCCGAATCGCAGTACATGCGTATGCGGTCGCGGAATTTTCCGCCCATGAGCTGATAGATCGGCAGATTCAGGGCCTTGCCGGCTAAATCCCAGAGGGCAATCTCGACGCCTGTCAGAGCTGTGATGTACTGGCCGCCCTGCGCCCCGGCGAAAATGCCGCCGGTTCGGATGGATTCCCAGAGAGCATCGATATTGAGCGGATCTTTACCGATGAGAAAGCGCCGGAAGGAGCGGACGAGAGCAGCAGTGCCGACCGCCGCATCGGTCGATTCGCCCTGCCCCACAAGGCCCTGGTCGGTGTAGACGCGGACATGAGTCTGAAGCCCGTGGACCATCACCTCCGCGGTGCTGATATCGGTAATCTTCAGCTTCGGGCGATTGTAAACGGTGCTTCTTTCCTGAACGGCGGCCGATAGCGCAGGCAGCGCAAAGACACCGGCAACCGGCGCGGCTACGCTCTGGAAGAACGTCCGTCGGCTGGTGGTCCTTTCGCGTGTTCCCGCTTGCAAGTTTCCAGGCATTCGGGCGTTACAGTATCACAACCGCTTGGGGGAGCGATCGAGATTGCGTTGCTGCCATCTTGCGCCTGGTCATGGTCGCTCACGCTCCGGGCTCGGATTCAGCGCTTTGCAGAAACGGAAGATGACGCGGTATTCCCAACTTTTGCTTAAGTAAATGGCATTAGGCCCATGCTTCCGACTCCGGTGTGTCAACTTTGGCGGTGCACATCCGGCTTGCCGTCCTGCACTGCAAACTCCGACAACTTATGGCGAATGGATTGAGGCGCGTCGGCCACCACTTCGCAGTAATTCTCTCCGTAGTGCTTCGACACGATAGCGGCACGGTCATGGAGCAGATGCAGTGCGCGGCCTTCGCCCAGCGGTAACCGGAAGCGCTGGCGCGCTACGGGGTCGTGGGTCAACTGCTTGTCGATAACTTCCAAGAGAGCGTCGATTCCCGCTCCGGTATGGGCGGAAACCAGGGCGGCCTGGGTGGCGTTCTGACGCGCAGTTTCGCCGAGCAGCCGATGCGTCAGGGTCGCGAGGTCCAGTAGACGATCGGCTTCGGCAAGCCGGTCGCTCTTGTTCAAAACGAGTATCTGCGGAGTAGTTTCGGCGCCGATTTCGGTAAGCACTTTCATTACGTGAGCGGTCTGTTCCGCGGCGTTGGGAGAGGCAACATCTACCACGTGCAGCAGCAGCGCGGCTGCGGTGACCTCCTCGAGCGTGGCGCGGAAGGCATCCACCAGCGTGGTCGGCAGATTGCGTATGAAGCCAACCGTATCGCTCAACAAAACCCGGCGCTGGGAAGGAAGCCGGATCTGGCGCACGATCGGATCGAGCGTTGCGAACATTTTCGCGTCGGCCAAAACGTCGGCGCCCGTCAGCCGGTTGAAGAGGGTGGATTTCCCGGCGTTCGTATATCCCACCAGGCTGATGGTTGAAAGCGGGACAGCCTGCCGCTGCGAACGCTGCACGCCGCGGCTGGAGCGGACCCGTTCGATCTCTGTTCTGAGCTTCGCGATGCGTTGTCCGATGCGCCGCCGGTCTGTTTCAAGCTGTGTTTCGCCGGGACCGCGGGTCCCGATTCCGCCGCCGAGTCTCGACATCTGCGTGCCCCGCCCGGCCAGGCGAGGAAGAAGATAATTGAGCTGCGCCAGTTCGACCTGCAACTGCCCTTCCCGGGTGCGCGCGCGCCGGGCAAAAATATCCAGGATGAGCTGGGTCCGGTCCAGCGTCTTGACCTTTAACCGCCGTTCCAGGTTTCGCAACTGTGTGGGAGTGAGCTCATGATCGAAGACGACCGTATCGATGGCGTCGGCTCCGATGCGGTTCTGGATTTCATCGACTTTGCCGGAACCAAGCAGTGTGGCCGGATCAATGGCGGGCCGGGCTTGTATAACGCGATCGATAACAATGGCTCCGGCGCTTTCAGCCAGGGTCGCGAGTTCCTCAAGCGACTCTTCGGTAGTGGCTTCCCCGTCGACGCCGGCCGGTCTGACATGCGAACGGCTGGTGAGTTCGATCCCGACGATCAGCGTACGCTCCCGCGGCTGCTCCACTAATGCGTGCTTTCGAGAGGCTCAGAAGGAACCGGCGTGCCGGGCGCACTGCCGCCCAACGCGCCATGTCCGGCGGCAGCGGCGTGAAGCGGCTTGGATACGACCACTGTGGAAATGGCGTGCTTGAAAATGAGCTGTTCCTGGTTGTTGGTTTCCAGAATCACCGAATATTTATCGAAACTTTTGATCCGGCCTGACAGTTTAACTCCGCTCATCAAGTAAATGGTGAGAAACGTCTTCTCTTTCCTGGCGTTGTTGAGAAACGCCTCCTGAATGTTCTGCGCAAGCTTTTCCACGTGGTTTTCCCTTTTTCTTTCGCAGCGCGATAACAGAACGGGGGCATGAGGCCGGTCCTGCGATTCTGATTATAAAGATCCCACCTGTCCCGCTGTTGCACCTCCTGCTAAGGCAGGTGTACGTGCCATTCCTATAGTAACTGGATTTGAAGAGCGAAGATGTTGTTTCAAAGGGGTTTAGCCCCGTGCGAGAAACACGCCATTGTAAAAATTTGTGCACCGGGAAGAGAGATAGGGCTACGCATCGCGGACAGGTGGTCCGCGGCGGACTACCTAGTTTGAAAAGCTTACGCCTGATCGCGCAAACTGAATCGGGGGGATTAACGGCCTTTATGGATACCCGCACGGTTCTAATCTTCTTGGGGCCGCCCGGCTCAGGCAAAGGAACGCAAGCAAGCCGGCTGTCTGCGGCACTTGGAATTCCGGCCGTTTCGACGGGCGAGATTCTGCGGCACGAGTGCGAATCGGGATCCGAACTCGGGCGCGCGCTCTCCGCAGCGCTTTCCTCCGGCCAATTAGTTGGCGACAATTTAATGAATCAAATCGTGGGGCGAAGGATTCAAGCCGCAGATTGTAGCGCGGGCTACATTCTGGACGGCTATCCCCGCACCGTCACGCAAGCGCGGTGCCTGGACCAGTTACTCGCAAAGCTCGGTATGCCTGGGCCAACCGTGATCGACTTTTCCATTCCGGCGCGAGACGTTGTCGCGCGGCTTGAGCGGAGGCTTCAGTGTACGCACTGCGGCCGGATTTTCAGTGTGGAAACCGGATGGCACGGGCAACTGGTTTGCGAGGTAGATGGCGCGGCTCTTGTGAAGCGGGCCGACGATCATGCGGTAGCGATACGCGAGCGGCTGCTGGCGTACAAGCAGAATGCCCGGGAACTGGTCCGGTTTTACCGCCCCAGGGGCTACCATCGTATACGAGCGAGCCGCACACCGGACGAAGTCTCCAGGGACATCTTCTCGGCACTCCGACTGCACTGGGCTGCACCCGTTACGCGCAGGCATGCCGCCTTCGCCACACGCGCAGCCTGCTAAAACTGGTTTTTGGTCCTGAACGTAAAACTGGCGATCCTGATGATCGCCGCGGCGGGCTGCGCTGTCTCGGCTGCCGCGCACGACATCATCACCACCAACCTGACGTACGCGCACGATATCTCCGGCATCCTGGTTCGTCGGTGTCTTGCGTGCCACGGTTCCGATGCGTCCATTCCGCTCACCCGGTATGAGGAAGTGCGTCCCTGGGCGGTCGATATCAAGGAGCAGGTCCTTTCACGCGCTATGCCGCCGTGGGGCGCGGTAAAAGGCTTTGGAGATTTGAAGCCGGATCACGCCTTGACACAGGAGGAGATCATCATCATTTCCGCCTGGGTGATTGGGGGAGCGCCGCAGGGCAATCCGGCCCCCCCACCTGGAGCGGCCGCGAAAACCACTTCTGCGACCGACCCGGAGGTGCGGGATTTCCAAACGGTCTCAACGCCCGCGACACTCGACAGACCGATTGCGCTTGCCGGTCTTCGGCCGCTGCCAGAAGGCACGATAAATTCGGCTCGAATCACGGCGCATCTGCCGGACGGCAGAATCCAGCCGCTGGTCTGGCTGTACCAATTCAACGCGAAATGGAACCGTGTATTCTTCTTCCGCGAACCGCTCGCCCTGCCGAAGGGCACGACGATTGAATCCTCGGCGCCAGTGCGGTTCGCGCTGGAAGTGCCGAGAAACTCGCGAAACTAGTCTACAAGGTTGGCGTAAGCATCTGCCGGCTTTCCTGCATTGCGGGTTCATTTTGGTGTTGCAGAAGAATCCGGAAAGCGAGTCCGTGCGTGATTAGCAGTAGCGGCACAATGAGAGTCGGAATGACGTAGGTGGCTCCTAACTGCCCCGCCAAGAGCCCGGCGTTATTGCCCTGGTAGAAGGCGTTCAGGAGATCGATTGAGCCCCAGACATTGAAGATCCATACGAGGACAAGGCCGGCCGCGCGCGGCAGCAACACCAGGGAAAGCAACGCGAGCGCCGCCGCAACGATATCCCCGTAGGCGGCCGAATGCGCGAAGGAAGCCGGCAGATCGGGCGACACGACGCCTGGGACCAGGAATGCCAACCCCATAAAGCGGAAGCTGTGCAGGATAAGCAGCGGCCGCAACGCTTCGGCCCGTTGTCGCGAGCGGAGTTCCGGCCAGATGTATCGGGCGGCCACGATCCCCCATGCGATGAAACTGAATGCGATACTCACGAAAAAGTAGAGTTGTGACATTGTGAGTGTCTCCTTTTCTGAGAATGGGATGGCCTACATCATCCAATGGGTGCAACTTTTCTGTTCGCGTTTGCGCTTTGGGATGATTTCCGGCATCCTATAAGCAGCCATGCGTTACAAACCACAGCACAAGGCGGAGGTTCATCGAAAGATTGTGCAGGATGCCTCGCGGCGTGTTCGCGCCGAAGGATTAAACGGCGCAGCGGTTGCAGCCGTTATGCGGGATACGGGCTTGACTCACGGCGGCTTTTATAAGCATTTCCATAGCAAGGACGATTTGTTGCTGGAGTCGCTCCGCGCAGCATTTAGCGAAATAAAGGACTGTCTGGTCCGGGCGACAGGGAAATCGCGATCGGCCGCGTGGAAGACGATTGTACGGACATATTTGAGTCCAGAACACTGCGATCATCCGGAGCGGGGCTGTCCTTTAGCGGCGCTCGCTCCCGAATTGGCGCGAGTTGATCAAGAGATGAAAGGCCAGATTCTGGCGGAGATGGCCAGCTACAAAGACCAGATGTTCCCATTCATGCCTGGCAGGCGCGCAGCGGACAAGGAACGCGCCTTCTTTGTGATCTTTTCCACAATGATCGGCGCAGTTGAAATTGCTCGAATGATACCCGATCCACTCGGAAGAAAAAGAATGCTGGCGAGCACAAAACAATTTCTATTGAACAGCTTCTGAGGCAGGAACCTAAAGCAGTTCATTCAAAGCATGTGACAAAGTTATGGAAGAAACTGCTCTATAGCGATTTGACAGGCACGGTGAAGATCACGGTGTTGACCACTCCCTCGCGCTGGAACTGCGTCCAGATTCGATAAATGCCGCTGCGCGGGAAGATGATGTTGAACTGGATCGCCCCGCCACTGGCGAGAAACGGATGCAAGTGCAGCAGGTCTATCAAATCATCGCTGACCGCCAGCATGTGTCCCCACGCGCCGAGATAGGGCTGCAAGCCGGCCGCGGGATCGAGCGTGAAGAAGAGTTTCGTTTCCAGACCGGCAATCGGCGCCTGTGGGTCGAGCCGGAGTGAGGCCGTGAGATTTTCCGCGGCAAAGGGAGCAAGAGAAGGACTAATTTTAGGGTGATCGCAAACGCCCGAAACGAAGAGCGTGTTGACCGCGAGTTGGGGGACGGAGCCGGAAGGATAGTAATCGGCCAGCATGCGGTACATGCCTCCATATGGCAGCCGTACACTCAGAACGAACGTGCCGTTGGCTTGAAGGACCGGATGTACATGCGCGAAAAATTGCAGGTTTTCGTTTACCAGAAACAGGTGCATCAGCTTTTCGTGTACAAGCTCGAAATGCCTGACTGTGTGGCCGGTCGCCGGATTCAGAACGCGAAACAGTAGGGTTACGGTGTCGCCGGGTTTCAGCAACTCGGGAGACTGCGAAACCTGGAGCGGATATTCAATTCGCTCCGGAACCCGGAGGACCAGCGTCATGCCGCAGCGCGGGCACACGCCCGGATTGCTGGAGCGGTAATCGGGATCCATCGGACAAACCCAATCCTTAGGAGCGGGCGCGTCCTGGGGCTTTTGAAGCGCAAAAGCGGAAGCGCAGCCGGCCAGTATCTGGATGCAGGCGCGACGGCTGAACGCGCGAACAGACATCTATACCTTGCGAAGTTTACTCACGCGGCCCACCTCTACCCATTCCACGACGAAAATGTTGCCGGCGTGATCGAAACACGCGCCATGCGGGCAGACGAATTTGCCCGGCTTGAAGTGATCCCGTGTCAGTTTGCGCGTCTCCATGTACTGGCTGTGCGAATCATCTCCCAGGTTCGTGATGATTTTGTTTTCCGAATCCATGAGCGTGACTCGGGCGAAAAGATCGGGCACAACCATGTCGCCATTCTTGTAGATGTTGAAATGGCAAGGCGCAAGCGTGCCATACAAGAAATCGATGTGTTCGCCCTGTAGCGTGAAACGCTGGATTCTCTTGTTTGTGCGATCAGCTACAACCAGAACCGGCTGCCTGCCGCGCGCGTCTACGATGATGCCATGAGGGCAAAGGAGTTGTCCCGCCGCGTTGCCCGGACCGCCGAAGGTGCGGATGTACTCTCCGTTGCTGTTGTATTGATTGATGTAACTGGAACCGTAACCATCGCCGACGTAGAAATCACCGTTCGGAGCGACGGCCAGGTTAGTAGGGCTGTACTTCAGCTGTTTGCCGTCGGGACCCGGCTTCGAATATGGTTCCGCTTCCTTGGGGTAGCCGAGGGTGAACACCTCTTCGCCGTCCAGGGTCGTTTTCACGACGACGCCCCGCTTGATATCGCAGAGATAGAGAAACTCGTTTTTGCCTTCGCGGCGGATGTAAAGACCGTGCGCTCCGCCCTTGAATTCGCGGCCCCAGCTTTTGACAAACTTGCCTTTATGATCAAAAACCACCATGCTGTCCTGCTTCTCGCTGGTGGCATAAACGGTGTGATGGATGTAGATCCGGCCGCGGGAATCTTCACAAACGCCATGCGTGTTGCCGTATTGAATATCGCGCGGCAATTCGCCCCAGTCGTGCGTGACCTCGTAGGTGTGCTCACCCGAGCCGAGGATCGGCTTCCGGCTGCCTGATTTATTGGCTGCTCCAAGAATGAGCGGCGCGCTCAATCCAGTGGCAAAGCGAGTAAGAAATCCGCGACGGGATGCCGGTGTCATTTACGCCCCTTTCCTGGTGATTGCGATGCGGCTGTTTCCATATGTTCCGAGATTGGCTGCACATCCGCATAAGCCAGCCAAAAGCCCATCATTTCTTCGGTGCTCGGCTCTCCCCAGCGAATCGATTTCGATGGATCGGGGTTCAGCGGGTTATTGGCGGAATTATCGAAGTAAGCCGTTGTTACGAGTTTCGTGCCTTTGGGCAGTATGAACTGGCGCTTCAGAAAGTAAGTCTCCTGCCAGCGGAAATCGTACTTGGGAACATTGAAGAGCACTTCGTGATGGCCGTCCGGATAGACGGCCTCCGTTGTCATGCTTTTGCCCCGGAAATGCATGTGAGCGGTATAGGCAACCGCCAGAACGTCCTTCGGCAAGGTGTAACAAGACGTTACTTTGTGGTTGCCGTCTTTGGGCGGAATCAGGAACCAATTGTTCCAGATTTCATACTGAGCCACTTCATGCGTGACGGGATTCTTCGCAAAGACGAGGCCAATGCTCGTGCGATCCGTCACGGCTTGGCCCAAGCGGTTGCTGTAGTGTATCTGAAACTGCAGATAGGAACCTGCGGGAATCTTGAGATCGTATCCGGCGGGCCGCACCTCGGCCAGATGCCCGGGCAGATAGATGGCCGGAACGTGATTTACGCCTCCCGATGACGGATCTTTCAGCGGGCCGTTTCCGATGGAGACGCAACCATCATCCGAGACAGGCGCATCGGGTTTCATGTGATTCACCTTGCCGGTTCGGAAGTGGTATTGATCTACTTTCTCCACGTCGCCATGTTCCGCGCGAAGTTTGGGAACGGAATTCGCGTCGACGACGCTGACCGTTGCGTGGTGCACAACGCGCCGATCCCCGGGCACGACCTCGGCAGCATGAATCCACTTGTCTTCCGTGAAATGGGTGGGCACGTAGATGTATTCGTAGTCGTCCTGGTTCCCGGCTTTAACCGTCATCCGGGGAATCGTGATGATGACGTCAGGCTTGATGTGCCATCCGGTCTCAAAGGCGGGTGCTGCCGGAAGGTCCTTCGGATCGCCTTCAGGCCCGCCGCTCTTGACCCACTTCACGATACTGGCGATTTCTGCGTCCGATAGCCTGGGATTGTTCAAGAAATCGCCAACGTGCGGGTCCGCATGCCAGGGCGGCATGATCCTTTGCACAACGGCTTCTCGAATGGCCGCCGCCCAGGGCCGGACTTCTTTGTAGGTAATGAGCGACATCGGCGCGATGTCGTTGGGATGGTGGCAGACGGCGCAGTTCTTATAGAGGATCGGCGCGATATTTTTATTGAACGTAACGCTGTCATCCGCGACGGGAGTTTGCGCGTGGCACGTCACGCCGCACCAGGCGAAAAACAGAAGAGCAGCTACGCAGCGCCTCATCGATTGGCCTTCAACGGTAAGGGAGTTCGGAGCCCTCGAACCGCTATCCGTCTGTAAGTTTACCTTCATCCAAGTCTCGGTCAGACGGGAATGCGGTCCTGGCGCTTTAACTTTGGAAGCCCGCTGATCGATTTGCCGGCTTTCTTTTGCGCGAGACGCAACTCGTAAAGGCTCTGGAGGTTAAGCCAAAACTCAGGGCGCGTACCGAAGAAATGCGCAAGCCGCAATGCGGTGTCGCCCGTGATAGCACGCTGTCCGTTTAAAATACTCGTAATGCGATTCGTCGGCACATCTAGTTTACGCGCTAACTGGGCTGCGCTCATCCCGAGTTCGCTAAGTTCTTCTGCCAAGTGTTCGCCCGGATGTATTGCGGTAATCGCCATAAAATCCTAATGGTAATCAACAATCTCAACGTTTGACGGTCCCGGCGCGTTGTCCGGCCATTCAAAGCAAATCCGCCATTGGTCGTTGATGCGAATACTGTGCTGTCCTTTCCGATCACCTGCCGGCGATTCCATACGATTACCGGGTAGAGCACCAAGGTCCTTGAGTCCTGTAGCGGCATCTAACCTGTCCAGCTTCAAACGTGCAGCGCGCTCAATTCCGGAGAAAGCCTTAACTCGCCTGCCAACGGCGAAATCCCTGGTGCGCTTATCTCGATAGCCGACGATCATTAATAAACATAACGGTCAGTTATGCTTTACGTCAAGCGTAACAAAGCGGACGGCATCTCCAGCGCGGGCCGCAGTGTAGGATCTTACCCGTGCCCCAAGACTGCTTCTCAGTTGTGCTTACCTGCGTGTCCCTGATCCTTGGCACCTCCGGCGCAGCATCCGGACAGGCATTTCACCTTGATGTGCCGGGTGTCGTGGGCCGGTCGGATATTTATCTCGGCCAACCAAACGTGCGCGCCGATCAGGCTATGCCGTTGGGGAACGGCCGGCTCGGCGTGGCGGTCTGGTCGGCCAACGGCCTCACGGCCCAGCTCAACCGCGTGGATACATTGCCCGCGCGCGATTCGCCCGGGCAGGTCGTCATTCCCGGGCTGTCTGTGCTCACATCAGCGAAGGACTACGCAGGCCGGCTGAATCTATACGATGGAGCCTTTCAGGAACACGGCGGCGGAATGACCGCTACGGCTTATGTTCAGCCGGAAACGGACACGCTGATCATTGAAGTTACGGGCGCAAACCCGGCGGCTCCTCAGACCGCGCAGTTGAAGCTTTGGGCCCCTCGTACTCCGCGCGCGAGCGTAGCAGGCAAGGTCGCCATGCTCTCGCAGACCTGGAAGGACGACCGCGATCCCGGCGCGTCCGGCCGGACGTTTGGCGCGCTTGCGGCGATCACCGCGCAAGGACGGAACGTTTCCGTCGCCGTGACCGCTCCATTGACTGTGACCGTCACAGTCACGCCGGATGACGGCGGCCGCTTTCGCATTCTGATCGCCGCACCTCACTATGACGGCAAAGAGGATGCGCAGACGATTACAGCGCGCATGTTCCAGGACACATCGCCCCTATCTCACAAAAGCTGGTGGAATGCGTTCTGGCGTCGAGCGGGTCTCATCAAAATCAGCTCTCCAGATGGCTCGGGCGAGTACCTGGAGAATCTGCGGAACATCTACTTGTTCAGCGCGGCGGCGAGCAGCGCCGGCGAATATCCAGGCTCGCAGGCCGGCGTGGCGGATATGTTCTCTTCGGTCCAGGACACGCACCATTGGGATCCGGCTGCCTTCTGGCATTGGAACTTGAGAATGCAGGTTGCGGCGAATCTCGGCGCGGGGTTGCCGGAACTGAATGCGCCGTACTTCCGCCTGTATCGCGAAAACCTGAAGAACGTTGAGAATTGGACGCTGCAACATATGGACGGGCGGCCCGGCGCCTGCGTTCCTGAGACCATGCGCTTCAACGGGCAAGGCATCGAGTACGAAACCGGATTCGGGTCCGGGCCTCCGGTTACGGGCCTAAACTGCGACGCAAATTCAAAGCCTTATTACAATGCCCGAACGCTCTCGACCGGCGCAGAGGTTTCACTGTGGGTATGGCAGCAATATCTGGCAACTAACGATTTGAAGTTTCTCGCGGATAATTATCCACTAATGGCCGCGTCCGCGCGCTTTCTCCTCGCTTACCAGAAGCCAGGAAAAGATGGCCTGCAGCACACCAACCCATCGAATGCGCACGAAACCCAGTGGGACACGACGGACCCCACAACCGATATTGCCGCGCGGATGGCTCTCTATCCGGCAACGATGCAGGCTGCGAAGCTCCTGGGCCGAGATGCGGATCTCGTCCGGAGATTGGAGTCCGCGATGCATGAGATCCCAGCGCTGCCGCGTACCCAGAGGAGCGGCCCGCTCTCACTCTTGCCTCCCTCTGCGGATCAGGGGGAAGGCGTCATTGCAGATTCCTATTTTCCCGGGGCGCCGAAGCATAACTTTGAAAATATCGGCCTCGAACCGGTATGGCCTTACAACCTGATCGGTGATACTTCGCCGCTCTTCGCGCTGGCGAAGCGAACCTATCGGTATCGCCCGTATCCTACAAATCAGGACTGGAGCTTCGATCCGATTCAGGCTGCCCGGCTGGGACTCGGGAGCGAAGTCAAGGCCACCCTAGTCAAACTGACAATGCGATACCAGACGTTTGTGAACGGTTTTGCCAACTGGGGCGGCACTTCGGGGGAGTTCTATATTGAGCAGTCGGGCGTGGTTGCCGCGGCTCTTCAGGAGGCGCTCGTTCAGGATTACGACGGGGTGATCCGGATAGCTCCCGCCATCCCGCCCGGATGGGACTTTGACGGCGTTGTCGCGGTGCGTGCGAGAACACAAGTTTTTGTACAGACGAGAGGCGGCGTGCCCACGGCCGTAGCCGTCAAGGCCGGATCGAATCACGAGTTGAGCTTGCGCAATCCCTGGCCAGGGCAGCCGGTCGATGTTGTTCAAGACATGACCCGTGCGAAGATCAAGAGCCGCGTGGCTGGCGCACTCATTACGTTTCCGGCCACCGCCGGAACCTCCTATTTAATCGAGAAATCGAGCACGCCGGTAACGCGCTTCGCTCCGGTGAGCGGGAAGCCGGCGAATTCTACAAAACGCCTCGGACCGGTTCAGATTGGCCTGCCGGGCCGGTAGTCCGCATACGCGCCAGGGCGCATAATCTGTTGTAGAAAACGATGACAGATTTTGGGGATACGATCACGCGACGCGATGCCATCGGCATCATTTCGGGAGCAGCCATTACACCTCATCTTTTTGGAGCAGAGCCGCAAAATCCGGAGCGCCGGCCCTGGTATGCGACGATGCGGCGCTGCGGGCAGACAAACTTCAACGAACGCGATCCGATCGAGCTCGATATCGACTGGTGGATTCAGTACTGGTCGAGCCTCAAGCTGGATGCCTTACTGTTGAACGCCGGCGGCATCATGGCATTCTATCCGACCAAGATCCCGTATCATCATCGCAGCCAGTTCCTGGGCAATCGCGACCTTTTCGGAGATTTCGCGAAAGCCGCGAAAACCGCGGGTATCCGGGTGGTTGCCCGGATGGACTGCAATTACGTATACGAAGAAGCGTTTAAGGCGCATCCGGAGTGGATTGAGCGGACCGGGGATGGAAAGCCGGTGGTGAACGCGGAATCGCCCTGGCTTTACAAGACATGCATGTACTCGACCTACTTTACAGAGCAGATGCCGGCGATTATCCGTGAGGTGAATTCTCTTTACGATGTGGATGGCTTTTTCACGAACGGATGGCCGAGCACGGGCCGGCCGCCGGAATGTCATTGCGAAGCATGTAACAAGCTGGCCGATCCGGCAAGTCCGGAGGGTTATCAGCAGCATCTCGATAAAGTCCTCGATATCTGGAAATTATGGGATAGCACCGCAAAAGAAAAGAAGTGGGATAGCGTGTACGTTGGCAATCTGGGCGGCGGCATCCGCGCGGTTACGAATCTGAACCGGATTGCGAGTGTGGCCGGGTGGTTCAATGCCGATCACCAGGGGCGCTCCGGAGTAACTCCCATTTGGGATTGCGCGCAGCAAGGGCGCGTTGCACAGGCCGTCATGAAGGGTCGCACGATCACGAACGTGACCGGCTCGTACGCAAATACTTCTCCGTTGTGGCGCCACGCATCGAAAGCTCCGCTCGAAGCCACTATGTGGATGGCGCAAACTGCCGCGAGTGGTATGACACCGTGGTATCACTGGCTGGGCGGCAAACCCGAAGATCATCGATGGGAGAAGACGGGGCGCGATTTCTATCAATGGCTCGCCGCGAACGAACCGCATTTCGTCAATCAGCATTCGTTGGCAAACCTGGGCATTGTGTTTTCGCAGCGGACGAACGCGTTTTACCGACCGCCCGGAGGACATGACGTAACTGAATTTTTGCAGGGGATGTATAAGGCCCTGCTGGACGGGCGGTTCGTTTTTGACTTTGTTCACGAGGACGATCTTGGACCCGAAACGCTGGCCCGCTATAAGGGCCTCATTCTTTCTAATGCAGCGTTGTTGCGTTCAGCGCAATGCGATCAGCTCCGCGATTACGTTCGGCGCGGCGGATCGCTTCTTGCGACATTCGAGACCGGATTCTACGATGAAAACGCGAAGAACCCGGCGGAGTGGCCGTTATCGGATCTCTTTGGGGCAAGAGTCGCGGCGAAGCTGGTGGGGCCGAATGGGAACGCCGCCTATGCTCGCCTGGAACGCGATCACCCGATTCTCCAGGGCTTCCAAGACACAAAACTTCTGCCGTTTGCCGAATACTATGTTCCCTTAAAGCCGGTTTCGGATGCTATCCTGACCGTCCTGCCGCCATTTCCGGCGTTTCCTCCCGAAATGGTCTATCCGCGCGTCGAACGCACCGATCAACCGGCGATTGTCTTGCGGCAACAGGGTGCAAGCCGAACGGTTTATTTTCCGGGCGATATCGACCGGGCTTACTGGAGATCGGAGAATCCCGATCTCAGCCGGCTCTTGGTGAATTCGATCCGCTGGATGATGAGCGAACCCGCACCGATTTCCGTGGTGGGCGAGGGAATGGCGGAGATCTTCGCATGGAAAACGCAGCCGGGCTTCGCTGTCCACGTACTCAACTACAACAACCCCGACATGCAGCGGGGCTGGTTCAGGAAAGCTTATCCGCTGGGCGCGCAGAAGGTCCGGATGACACTGCCCTCCGGCGCCGACGCGTCACAAGTAAGGTTGTTGCGCGCGGGAAAGAATGTTCCGTTCTCAAAAGATGGGAACACAGTGACATTCACCGTTCCGAGCGTCGTCGACTACGAAGTGGCTGCGCTGGTTTGAGCGGCTACCTGTTTTTCTGCCACACCCGCACCCAATCAACGAGCAGCGTCTGTGGAAACTGAGTGGCGCCGTCCGGATTGCCGGGCCAGTCGCCGCCGACGGCCAGATTGAGCAGCAGAAAGAATGGATGATTGTATACCCAATGCGTGCCGGCGGGAAGATCGGCGGGCGTGGCGGTTCCATAAGGTTTGCCATCGAGTGAGAAGGTGATGGAAGCGGGCGACCACTCGACAGCGTAGATATGGAAATCGCCGGATAACGGTTCGCCGCCAGGAAGCGAGTATTGATGACTGATCCCTTTGCCGCCGGAATAGCCGGGTCCGTGAATGGTGCCGTGGACAATGGACGGCTCCTTCCCGATGTTTTCCATAACATCGATCTCGCCACAGCCCGGCCAGCCGGCGGTTTTGATATCCGCGCCCAGCATCCAGAACGCCGGCCACATGCCTTGGCCATGCGGGATCTTCATGCGCACCGCGACCTTGCCATACTGGACCGTGAACTTGCCTTGCGTCTTGAGGCGGGCCGACGTGTAGCCTTCAGGAGTTTTGACAGCGCGGATGAGGAGATGGCCCTTTCCGTCCTGTGAGACGTTCTCGATGGCGTTCGTATAGGTCTCCAGTTCCTGATTACCCCAACCGCCTGCGCCCAGGTCATACGTCCACTTGCCCGCGTCGGGCAACGTGTTGGCCGCGCCGTTGAATTCGTCGCTCCAGGTCAGCTTCCAATTGGTTGCAGCCATGGCGGGAAGGGCGAGAAGGAGCAGCGTCAGGATACGGGCCGGCATTGGATTAAAGTGCCGCAAGTTGGTCAAGAAGTACCTTCGGGTAGAGCGTGCGAAGCTCCGGGTAAGTTTCGGCGAGCCGGATCAAGTCGAGCTCATCCTTTTTGCGCTTGCTCAAGCGGCGCCGCGGATCGGCAAACGCCCGTAGTTTCCCGCGGGCAACATCTTCGAGACAGGCAACACATGCTCGCACTCCCAGGACTTCGCGCTGCAGAGCGCGCGAGGGGAACGACTGATAATGCGGGTCGGTTGTAAATTGAATGCGAAGCTCGCTGGAGGGGGTTTCCGCGTTCACCGAATTGCTGAAACTACGAATGGTGAATCCCTCACGCTCCAAGAAAGCGGAAAGCTGCGGGAGCGGCTCTGAAACGACTACGAAATCCGCATCAAGGGTGTATACAGGCTCGACGTAGCAGTTTACCGCGAGACCTTCGATGAGGCAGTAGGGGCCAAACGACTCGCAGGCCGCTATGATGCGAGCGAAATCGGCGCCTCCGCCCTTGGTTGTCAGATCGTAAGCCTCCAAGGCCGTCACACCACCAGAGTATGACAAGGATTGCACCCGTGCTGTCGGTCCTGTGTCACGATCTATCTCCACTTCGATCTAACCAAGTGCCCAGCGGGGAACGAAATGGACGATCAGGAATCGAAGCCGGCGCTACAGGTCAGCAGACGGGAGTTCGTCGAAGTTGCTGTCGTTAGCGGCCTCGCCGCCGGAGTGCCGGCTGCCGCGCAAACGCCGGAGATCAAGCCGAGGATAGTGAACTGCACGTTCACGATCAACAAGCAGAAGCAGGAATTACAGATAGATCCACGCGTGACCCTGCTGGACCTGTTGCGCGAGCACCTGAAGCTGACCGGCACAAAGAAAGGTTGCGATCATGGCCAATGCGGCGCCTGCACCGTGCTGGTGGACGGCCGCCGCATTAACTCCTGCCTGACGTTGGCGATCATGCAAAACGGGCGCGAGATCACCACGATCGAAGGGCTCGCAGCGGGCAGTCAATTGCATCCGATGCAGACGGCCTTCATCGAGCACGATGGTTTCCAATGCGGCTATTGCACTCCCGGGCAGGTCTGTTCGGCCGTGGCCCTGCTGGACGAAGTGAAGGCAGGCGCGCCCAGCGCCGTGACGCCCCGGATGGGGGAGATCAGGCCCATCGAACTAAGCGACGACGAAATTCGCGAGCGCATGAGCGGCAATATCTGCCGCTGCGGAGCTTACGAGGGGATTGTCGCGGCGGTTCGCGAAGCTGCAGGCCGGAGGCGCGTATGAAACCGTTCAGCTACTTCTGTCCGGCGACCGTAGATGAGGCCATTCAGGGTTACGGTGAGGCGCAGGAAACACGTTTCATAGGCGGCGGGACAAATCTGCTCGACCTGATGAAAATGGGCGTGGAGCGGCCGGCGCACCTCATCGACATCGGCCGTCTTCCCTTGATGAAAATCTCCCCGCACGGGGATGGAGTCCGGATCGGCGCCCTGATAAGTAATACGGATGCTGCAAATCACGAGTTGATCCGGACCCGCTACCCGGTATTGACCGAAGCAATTCTGGCGGGGGCATCCCCACAGTTGCGCAACATGGCGACCATGGGCGGAAACCTGCTGCAGAGGACGCGCTGCTATTACTTTTACGACCCGAGCTATCAGGAATGCAACAAGCGCACGCCAGGAAGCGGGTGCGCGGCGATCGACGGTTACAATCGCATCCATGCCGTTTTAGGCCAGAGCCCGCAGTGCATCGCCGTTCATCCCAGCGATATGTGTGTCGCGCTGACCGCTCTGGATGCTGTGGTCCAGGTGAAAGGACCGCATGGCGAGCGCTCCATTAACATGACGGAGTTCCACCGACTACCAGGCGACACACCGCAAGTTGAAACCAATCTGCAATCCGGCGAATTGATCACTGCCATCGATCTGCCGTCGATTCCGTACGGAAAGCAGTCGCACTATTTGAAAATTCGCGACCGGCATTCGTACGCTTTCGCGCTTGTCTCGGTAGCGGTAGTCCTGGATGCGGACGAAGATGGCACCATGCGCCATGTCCGGATCGCGCTTGGCGGTGTGGCGCATAAGCCCTGGCGCGCGACGAAGGCGGAGAAGGCGCTCACAGGAGAAAAGGCCGACAAAAAAACGTTGCGCGCTGCTGCTGAGGAGGAACTGGCGGATGCGCACGGGTATGAGCACAACTCCTTCAAGATCGAGCTGGCGAAGCGGGCCATTGTACGCGCGGTCACAACTGTCGTAGGAGGTCAGCAAAATGGATGATCTGATTGGACAGCCTCTCGACCGGATAGATGGACGCGTAAAAGTGACGGGCCGCGCGGTGTATGCTTACGAGCATGACGTGCCGAACGCGGCGTACGCGGTGATGGTCGTCAGCAGCATCGCCAACGGCCGCATTGCTTCCATGGACACGCGCGCAGCGGAACAAGCTCAAGGCGTGCTGCTGGTGATTACGCATCAGAATTCGCTCAAAGTTCCGGGAGCGCAGAATCAGAGCAAGACATCGCCGCCCGGCCATGCCGTGCAAGCCCTGCAGGACGATGTGGTTTATTATGCGAACCAGCCCATCGGCGTTGTTGTTGCCGAGACATTCGCGGATGCGATTGCAGGAGCGCAACTGGTGCAAGTCACTTACGCGCCGCAACCTCCTCAGATGGACCTTGAGAGTCGCCTCGCGGATGCATATGCGCCAGACAAAGCGGGAGGCGGCGGTGATCCGGCGGCGAGCCATCGGGGAGATGTGCAGGCCGGCATGGCTGAGGCCAAGAAGAGCATTGATTACGTCTATCGGACGCCGTTTGAAGTACACAACCCGATGGAGCCGCACGCCACCATCGCAGTCTGGAACGCGCCCGATCGGTTGACCATTTACGATGCAACGCAAGGCGTATTTTCGGATCGCGGGCGCGTGGCTTCGGTATTCGGATTACCGCCGGAAAACGTGCGCGTGATTTCGCCGTATCTGGGCGGCGGGTTCGGGAGCAAGGGACCCGTATGGTCGCACGTCATTCTGGCGGCCATGGCCGCTAAACAGGCGAAACGACCGGTGAAACTGGCAGTGACGAGGCCGCAGATGTTCGGAATGCTGGGGTGCCGGTCGGAAACGCGGCAGGCGATCGCGATGGGAGCAAAGAGCGACGGCGCAATCACGGCGCTGCGAGACGATACTGTCTCCCACACCTCGATGTTCGGCGAGTTTGTCGAAGCGGCCAGCCTGCCGGCTCGCATGTTATATCAATCGCCAAACAACAGCACTTCGCAGCGTCTGGTTCGCTCGAATATCGGCCAGCCGTCATACATGCGCGCGCCCGGCGAGGCTTCGGGAACGTATGGACTGGAAGCGGCGATGGACGAAATGGCGTACGCGCTCAAAATGGACCCGGTCGAATTCCGGTTGAAAAATTACGCCGAGACCGATCCGGAAGAGAACAAGCCCTGGTCCAGTAAATCGCTGCGGGAATGTTACCTGCAGGGTGCGAAACATTTTGGATGGAGCAAGCGGCCGCTGGAACCGCGTTCCATGCAGGATGGTAACGCGCTCATCGGCTGGGGCATGGCAACGTCCGTCTATCCGACCCGGCGAAGCGTTTCTAACGCATCGGCGCGACTGAACGTTGACGGCACATTTTCGGTCGATGCGGGGACACAAGACCTGGGCACCGGAACCTATACGATCATGACCCAGGTAGCGGCCGAAGCATTCGGCGTGGATGCGAAGCAGGTGAGGTTCCGATTAGGGGACACGATCCTTCCGCAGACGCCGGTTTCGGGAGGATCTCAGACGGCGGCCAGCACGGGGTCCGCGGTCCACCTGGCGTCGCAGGCGCTGCGAGAGAAGCTGATCCAAATGGCGATTCGCGACGCGCGGTCTCCCTTATCGGGCCTGGGAGCGCAAGACGTGATTCTAAACAAGGGGCGCCTGTATGCACGCAGCAATCCGGCCAGGGGCGAAACGTTCCGTGAGTTGATTCTGCGCAGCGGGCAGCCGCACGTAGAGGCCAAGGCCGAGGCGAAACCCGGAGCCGAAAAAGACCACTACTCGATGTACGCATTCGGCGCGCAGTTCGCAGAAGCTCGGGTGGATGCGGATCTCGGCCAGATCAAAGTGTCACGCATGGTGGGCTGCTTCGGCGCGGGCAGGATTTTGAATGCCAAAACCGCTCGCAGCCAGTTCCTGGGCGGCATGATCTGGGGGATCAGCATGGCGCTGTATGAATACGCCGCGGTAGACAAGCGCCTGGGCCGGTGGGTCAATAACAACCTGGCCGAATATCACGTGCCGGTGAACGCGGATATCGGCAAGATCGAAGCGATCTGGGTGGATGAGAAAGACGATCATGTAAATCCGATCGGCGCAAAAGGCATCGGCGAAATCGGAATTACAGGAGCGGCCGCGGCCATTGCAAACGCAGTGTTTCACGCCACCGGAAAGCGCGTGAGAGATCTGCCGATCACCTTGGACAAGGTGATGTTGTGATTGTTTTCCAGTGAATTAAACCCGCTTGCTCGCGCGCGCGGCTCGGTTTGAGAAATCTGACCCGTAGAGCCGTTCAAATGCCATCATTGAACTTTGAGTTCGGCAACGCAGACCGTAACCCCTTCCGGGTGGGCGCCACTACGCCACCCGTTATTCCGGAATCGCACCATCGCGTCGGTGGTATCCAACCTCGGCACCTGGATGCAGGATACCGCCGGAACCTGGCTCATGACGGCCTTGACGGGATCGCCGCTGCTC
>JAICXK010000054.1 GCA_025980435.1 Bryobacteraceae bacterium | reverse complement strand
TCGAAAGGAGTATCGCTTATTTTGAGGACGCCATCCGGAAGGACCCCACGTTCGCACCGGCTTACCTCCGCCTGGCAAAAACGTATCTAGATCTCAGCACAATTTTTGTCGGCGCTTCTGAAAGTGAGATGCGCCCCAAGGTCATCAGTGCCGCCCGGACGGCACTGGAACTCGACCCTGATCTTGCTGAAGCGCATGTCCTGCTGGCGAATACGTATCAGAGGCAGTGGCACTGGCGCGAGGCGGAAGCTGAATACGGGCGAGCGCTTGATTTGAAACCGAATGACGCAATCGGTCGCCGTCGCCAACCAGATCTGGAACCTGCCTACCGCGGGCTGCGCGACGACCGACCCGCATGCCGATCTTACGTGTCGAGATCCCCGAGCCACTGTAAGGCACGTAGCCCCGGTAGAAAACAGTACTCTCCACCACGTGTAATCACGAATCGAGGGAGCCCATTCACCCGCATTCGGATCGGTCGTCGCGGTACATCGAAGTTTCCAGTGTCATCACCCGCGCCGACGATAGGATCCTTCTCCGAGGTTCCACCAAAAAAAGCACCGTTGTTCACCCACTCAGACTGGACGAACTCGAATTGGCGGCCTAGGTTCGCACCGACAAAGGCGAACATCAACCCACGGTCGACGCCGTCGTCTTCCAAGACACCCTCAGGCAGTACCGGACCGTATGAGGTTCCGCGGCGGATCATTCGATGGATACGCGCCATCCCAGCTACATCCGCATCGCGCGGGTTCATGCGGCGGATGTGAGAACCTGGCGGAGTCTTGTAACCTATCGGGTCCTCCATTTTGAAGAGAAAGCGGTTGTTACGCATGGGATCGCCTCCGAGTTCGGGATTATCGTGCATGTGACACAGAGCTAAAGGGGCTCCGCTGCGCCAACGGCCCATCATCTTCGCGGCCAACAGTTCCTCAGCTTCGATGCTGGGAGCGTTGGCTCTCAGATATTGTCGGAACGCAGCTACTCGCTGATGTAGCTTGCGAAAGGCCACATAGCTTCCGTTGCGTCCCAAAATCTCCGGTTGCGGTGTCGGAGGCGTATCGCTGATCTCGTCTGGATATCCGAGTACGAATTCACCCGCTTTCAGCGGGCGCTCGTGGGGATTTGTCCCGGGAATACCGCTGCCTTCGATAGCAGGATGACTGATACCATCCTTAAAACCGAATGGTTCCCTTCCATCGGCGGAAGCATGACAATCCTGCCGCCATATTGGTGTGACTCCTGATAGAGATCGATAGGCTGTCCGCGCACGATCGAGCGCTGATTCCAGACATTCCTCATCTCGCGAAATTGCCGTGAGGACCACGTGAACATCTGCCGACCCTAGCGGCTTTTCCCAATTCTCGGGGCTGCTCTCACCCGTATCTCCCAACACCTTCGACCTTAAGGCCATTCCTTGTTGGAATTGTGGCGGGAAGCTGTCGAGTGAGGCTTTCGGAACACCAAGGGCCCTCAGCCCCTGGAAGCTAAGAGCGAGACTTACCCAAGTATCCCGGGTGGGGCTCTCAGGATGTGCGGCTGAGGCCACGACCGTACTCAAGCGACTCATCAGCTCTCGCCCCGCAGTGCGGTCGTCAATGCGAAGCACGATATAAGTTGCGGCAAATGGAGTCGGGCGCGGACGCAAAACTCCGCCTTGGATATCGTCGAGTTCAAGTGCTGCCATAGCCAACGCCCCCTTGTTGCCGATCAGATCTCGTTCAAAAACTGATTGAGCCGGAAAACTGCACCGAGTATCCCTGGAATGTCGAGCGATCATAAAATTCTTTGAAGTACTTCACGCCCAGGTTCACCTTGTGGTTTGGAAATGCTGAGTTGAGCGCGAACCCGAGCGCGTTCACAGCGTAACGTTCTTGTGACGCCGTCGCAGATATCGTCGGTCCGGTTTTGGCAGTGGTCTGGCGTTGCTCGTACCCGGCTACTCCAATTTGGAGATGAAGCGTCTTGCGGAGCGGAAGCGTTCGCACGAGTGAGTAATCGAGATCGAATGTCTCTCCCGGCTGAATTCCGGTACCCTCCTGCGTGGTGTGAAACTCATACATCTCGAACGTAGACAAAATGAGCTGCTTATCGGAACTTAGATAGAACGTCTGTCCTGAAGACAGTGCATGTGTCCAATACCCGGAACCAACATTGTTATTCGCACCGGCCACAAATCGTCCCGTGGGCGCCAGGAACCCATAGATAGCTCGGATAGAAACGCGTTCGCGATTCCAGCCCAGGATGAACGGCATGTAATAGGAATCGGCAAATCCCCCGCCACCGCTAACGCGCCCTGCGATGTCGGAAGTGAGATTGTTCTTCGCGAAGGGGAGCGTTGCTGCCGCGGAGAAAGCGGCGCCGCAGAGAAACGTCTGCCGACTGACCCAGGTGAGTGTGTTCATGTCCATGAGAACGTAGTTTTGTCCTGTTACCGATAGCGTATTCCCTATATCGTCTTTCACGTGATCACGAGAATAGAAGAGCAGTTGGTTACCGTAGGTGAATCCTGGCCCCGGAGTTACTCCCGAATTCGTTGCACTCATGCCCAGCGGGTAGACGCCGCGATTCTGTGCGTTTGCCTGCATCGCGATAGCAAAGACGAGGATTGCAGCAAGACACCTGACCCGCGCTCCTTTCCGGCCGGCTCCATCACTTCGTCGCGAGGTTTGTCCAAAACCGTCCCAGACTCTCATCTCCGCCAAACAACGTTGTAAAAATCGTGGAGTCGGCCAACAAGATGTCACCGGCGCGTTGCCCTTTAGGGGGCATCCACAGGAACATGTTGAACTCGCGATTCCCCGCCTCGATAAACGGGTGCGGCTTTGAGGTGTCGATCGGCTGCCGGGCAAGGACATGGATAGCGGGGGCATCGTCAGTCGTCACGGCGTAATGGGGCAGATGCATATGGAACACAAACGTGCTGACACCCGCAAGCCAGCAACGCTTGTCCAGGTCGCGATTGGTGGAAAGCGGAACAGTGCGCGTCGTGCCCGGATGCGTTGCCGGCCGCAGACCGTACTGGTTTTCAACCGGCACGCCCAGTCCCTTCATGAGAGAACGTGTGTACTTACCGAAGCGCTGTTGTCGCGGAACGAGAGGATCGCCGTGATGCGCATATTCTATAGCGCGCTGCTTCAGGTCGGCAGAAACGCCCACATCGTGATGCGGGCCAAGAATGAGGCACGTCCCTTCACGGGTGAGGAAGTGACGTACGGCCTCGATCTCCTCAGGAGAGGCCTCCTGCTCAGTGACCATATGATCCAGCCCGAAAACCATCAAAGTGTCAGTATCGGCGAGGATGCGTTCGTCTATCGGCAATCGTTGCCCTGCCTGATCGATGCGTTGATAAACGGCCACAGGGTGTCCCGTCGCTTCGCCGATCGCAGTCTGGAAACTCACAAGCGAAAGGTGAAATAATTCGAGCGTGCCGGCGATGCCCTGGAGGAACATCCTCTCTGAGTACTCGATGGACTCGAACTTCGGCCATCCCACCCGGCGGACCTCGGTCATGGTCGAGAAGCGGTTATCGAGTTCAGTGATGTCGCGGTTCGCCTCCCACGGATAACTCCACGTCCAGTAGACACTGACGCGCCGCTTCCCTCTGCCGTAAGGACGCGGAACATGAACCTGATTATACGTTCGGCTCGAATGATTGGTCATTTCTCACCTCCGCCGAATCACGCGGCGTGCGCCTCTCTCTGGGCGGAAACCAGCCGCCGCAGCCCGTCGAATGCCGCGTACTTGTAGGCATAGCTGTATGTCGGTGTGTTGAACGACATGTTCGCGATGGTATTCATCGTGCCCCCACAGCGGATCACCATCTGGCCGATTCCGACGATCTCTGACGCAATGTCACCGATGCAGTGGACGCCGATCAGCTTTCTGTCCGCCTTGAGGTAAATGAGCTTCAGGAGCCCGCCGCGCCCGGCGATCGCGCCGCGTGGAGTAACAGCCAAATCGGCACGGCCCACCTCGTAATCCAGACCGCGCTCGCGACATTCGTCTTCGGTCAGGCCGGCGCCCGAAATTTCGGGCATGCTGTAGATGGCGGACACCGGACTCGGATCCACGACGCCCTCAAATGGAATCCCGAATGCATGACAAATCGCGACTCGACCTTGTTCCATCGCGATCGAGGCCAAAGTCGGACCAAGGACATCGCCGGCTGCATAGATCCGCTTTGCCGACGTTTCGAAATATTTGTCGACAACGATTCGCCCGCGAAAATCGACATTCACTCCCGCCGCATTAAGTCCCAGGCCTTCAGTGTTGGCAACGCGGCCCGCCGCAAAAAGGAGCGTGTCGGGGAACACGGTTTCTCCGGTTGAGAGTCTCACCTCCAGACCATCGTCCTTCGGCGCGACGGTATTTACGGTCGTGCCGAAGAGAACTCTCACGCCCCATTGGCGGAATAGGCTTTCCATGTGACTGGAGATCTCTGCGTCCGTGATGGTGAGAAGGCGAGTGCCGCGATCAACGATCGTCACTTGCGCGCCCAGCGTGTGGCAAATGGTCGCAAACTCCACACCTACGGGACCGGCGCCCACGATGATGATATTTTTAGGAACGCGGCCCCGAAACAGGATCGTGTCAGTGTCGCAGACTCCCGGGATACCGAACGAGATGTGCCTCGGCCGAAACGGTACCGAACCGGTCGCAATCAGAACTGTTTTCGCACCCAATTTGCGATCGGCTTCACCTTCGCGGGAAACAATGACGGTGCCGTCCCGGTCCAACCGGGCTGTGCCTTGAATGTAATCCACGTTGTTCTTCGCGATGTTGTCACCGGTGACTTTCTGAAGCAGCTCGCAGACGTGCCACGTGCGTTTGCGGATGATGTCCGTGGCGACGTCTGGCGCGGCCGAGATGCGGAGCCCGTAGACATCGCGTTCAGAGAAGCCTGAAACATATAGCGCAGCTTCCCGCAGCGTCTTCGTTGGTGCGCCGCCGGTGGTCGTGACAGTGCCGCCGGGCCGGTTCTTCTCGATAATTGCCGAGTGATTGCCGAAGAAAGAAGCCAGTTCGGTCGCGCTTTCTCCGGCCGGGCCCGCTCCGATTGCAATAAGGTCGTACGAATCGGCCATGGCAGCCTCCTGGTCTCGCGCCTATTGCATCTGATCGAGCATGTCTCCCAAGGCTTTCTTCACCTTGAGGGCCTTCTTGATCTCATCCGCTGACACAAACGGGTACTCGCCATACTCTATGAAACTGGGCCGATGGTGGTCCCGAACAAACCTTATGAACGCCGGAATATTGGTCTTCCAGTCTTCTGGAAAGCCTTCGAGATTTTCAAAGACGGTATTCACGCCGGACTTGGCGAACAGGGCGACAGCGTCGTCCGTGTACTTGTCGAAATCCGTATCGAAGATGCCCTGATACATGAAATACTTCTCATTACCGATGTCGAACAGCACCCACTTCAGGTAATGAAGCTTCAGGGGCGCCAGCAAGAAGGGATCAGCTCCCAATGCCTTTTCAAGTGTGTTCGCATAGGCGCGCATCGCCGGCTCTCGGCCCGGCTTCAGTTTCGCTATGATCGTGAACCCGTAACCAGCGGGCGTCTTAGGAAAAATTGGCCCATAGTTTCCCTGCTCGTATTTGAAATAACCTTCCTGCGGTATCGCCATAGCTTGCGGTTTGGTCCAGTCATATTCCTGTGAGGTCATATTGTCACCTTCTTGTTTGGCCCTACCCCTGCGACGCTGAATACCCAAGTCTTCGAAAATTCCCGGATTTCTTTACCACGCTTTCGCTGTAGGTGTTCCCATCGTTGCTGAGGTCCAGCGCAACAGTAGATGTAGTTATCCGCTGTGAAGACTCATTTTGTTAGGAGCTTGTTGGCCCACACGCTGTCGCACAAACCCCTGCGGTGGCTTATCGCCGGACGATTTCAATTCACCGCCCAAGAAATGTTCATCAGGCATCAAGCTTACGTTGAACGAGGGTTGCTTAGATTCTAGAGAATCTGGAGCCTCTCTATGTGTATTGCGGAATGACGTTTGATGCCGGTCCTTTACGGCTCGTCATCTACGGCTCGCCATTGGTAGGTTGCCATGTCTCATCGGGATTGTACAGTTCCATGTTTTTGAAAACCTTGAGGGTATCAGGACCTAGATCCTTTTGGTAGACAATCCCTTCGTAACTGACTATAAAAGTTTTCACGCCTGTGACGCGGTATTGGGCAGGTGCAGCAGCAAGAGCGAATCCGCCGATCATCGCTCCCTCTACCAGGAAGTCCATGTGACCTAGCGGCGCATCGGAACCCTGCCCTTTCAAGACCTTGAAATAGTAGCCGTGGAATGGCGGGTGGCCAGGAACGTAACCTTCTGCCAAAGCCTTGGCGACCGTCTCGCCAATGGGGCCGCCCCAAGTCCCATCCGGGTCCTCCCAGGCAAGGCCATCATGTTTGCCAGGCGTACTTATAATTCGCTGGGCATACTGGTTTACTTCGGAACCGTCACGTTTCTCTGAAGCATATTCTTCTTGCGCCTCCACGAAACCACGGCAGATCGTTATGGCGTCGAGTTCGTTCTGTCCAATGCGCCGGAACAGGATGTCGCGGCGGCCGGTGTTTGCATCGAAATACCAAGCCCCATTTCGCTTCACGAGTGGAATCGGAAACGGCCAATCCTCGTCTCCAACTGATATGGAGGCGCGTATGACATCGTCCGAGTCTACCGTAATCGATACCTTTTCGCGACCCAATCTTGCAAATCCAATACTGCGGTTTTTGTCGCTGACAGGGTCTTCCGACGCCACAAGGTCACGGGCGTCCGGTCCAAGGACATCCAACAAAGCAGGGACGTCATAATTTTCGGCTGCATCAATTAGCGCTCGGGCGGCTTCCTGCGGTGTAGCAAAAGCCTTCGACCCTGACGGGCCCGGCTGTTTCGCTTGAGGCGCTGCTTCGGAAAGCGCTCCCAAAGCGCAGAAAACAGCGGCTGCAAATACAGTGCTCATACATTCCGGCATTCGAAGGTTCAATCCCATCTGTCTTTCTCAATTCATTGCTGTTTGTCAGAAGCCGCCCATCGTGCACCTCTGTCACCTACGTCGGCCACCACCGCGCCGGCCACCGCCTCGAGAACCGCTGAAGCTGGACGCGCCGCGTGACCTGTCCGCGCGAGCCGCTGTACCGCTGGTCCTGCCGCCGCCTCCAAAAGCACTACCGCTTCTGGAGCCATCGCCGCCCGAAACTTGCCTGTTTCCGATGCGATCAGCACCCGTAGCGCCGCGGTTCGCGCCTAAGTTGCGATCGTTCACAGCGCCACGATTCGCACCTAAGTTACGGTCTCCTTCAAAAGTGCGATTCGCGCCGAGATTGCGATCATTAGCGGCGCCACGATTAGCGCCTAAGTTCCGGTCACTTCTTGCTATCTCATTGCGCGCATTGGACTGGCGTCTGCTCAACGAATCTCCCGGAGCGGCGCCACCAAATCTGTCTGCGGTCATTCGGTCTCCATACGGCGCACCCCCGCGGTGCTGCGGATTGTGTTGCCATTGTGTAGCTCTGTTGCCGCCTCCAACTCTGTTGCCGTTCCCGATGTTCGCGCCGTTGCGGTTGAAGTAGTTGTTGTTGTTGATGTTGACGTTGTTGCCACCCCATCCGCTGCCCCAACCCCATCCTCCGCTCCAGAAAGCGCCCATCGCGACGCCAACACCAAAGGAGAGTGCCATGCCGGCAGCGTAATAGCCCGCTGGTGGATAGTACACGGGCGGGTAGGCGTAGACCGGAGCCGGTCCCCACACAATCGCCGGGTCATAACTAGGAACGTAGATGACCTGAGGATTGGCCTGCTCAATCACAATAACGTTCTTGGATTCCACAGATTTTGTTTCCACAGTTATCTGCTCGGTCGATTTCAACTTGCCGTTGTCCTTTGCTCTCGTTCGCATCCGCTGGACGGCATCCATTACGTCCGATTGCTGAGCCAGAAAGGCATTGCCCAGTTCGGAGGTCCACTTGATGCTCTCGGCGAGATGCTTCACCACATCCGGCAGACCTGCCAGCGCCTGGATGCTTGGATCCCAACCCTCCCGTTGCACCGCGTCCGCCAGTGCCTTGTCTTTCAAGCCCTTATGTTTCGGCAACCACTGCTGAAGTTGCACAAGTTCCAAAGGATAGGTGGAGGCAGCCAGGACCTGGGCTAATAGCGGATCAGGATAGAGCGCAATGGGCGTCACGAGGCTGTCTAACTGCCCGGAGGACAAAAGAGCGGTACTATGCGAGGCGGCCGCCGCCTGAAGCGTCTCTGCTTCCAATCCGCCGTTATCGCAGGCAAGTAAAGCCGTACAGATCAGAGCTGTTGTCCGAACCCAGCCGCTATAAGTGTTACTGCACATCTTTCCGCTCTCTTGAGAAAAAAGCCGCCACACGAACGGCATAGTCATCCTTTCTTCTGCGGCGGAGGATAGCTTTTCAAGAGTTTGGCGACGGCCTTGTTCAAGTTCTTTTCCCGTTTCCCGGGTTTTGCGTTGGTATCGATCGCCTTGGAGGCTGTGCCGCGCCATACAAGCTTCTTCTGAGCGGGATCGTACATGTCCAAGTCGATCTGGCCCGTGTGGATTGTCGAACTCGTCGTTGTGCTCATTCCTCCGCCTGGCGCGCCGTACCACCCATAACGCCAACCGGGGCCGTACCCCCAATCGGTGTTATACGAAGTAAACTGCTTTTCTTGACCGAGTGAAACTTGATAGCCGATATAGAGACCCGCGTCATCAGCAGTTGTCACGCTGAGACCTTTTTCCCCCAGTTCGGTATTGACAGCAGTTTTTAACTGCTCGTCGGCAATCTGGTTCAGTTGCTGAGCGCCATTTATTTGAACCCACTTAAAGGTCTTGTATTTCGAAAAGTCATCACCGGACGCGAAATTATATCGCACCTCCTGTCCAAAGCTCACTGTTGTCGCCACGAGTAACAGACAAATGATTCGACTTGTCACCACTGCGCACCCCCTATGGGCCGATCCGCCCGATTCCATTGACTCGGTTAATGGGCAGACTACCTCGTTTGCCCCTACTATCACGATGGGAATGTTTGTGCAGCGGCGCTTTTTTTTAGGGCGTGGTTTTAGTTGCCGACCATCGGGAGTCGAGGGACATCTGCCGGCGATTTCGAAACAAAATAGCATCGACACCCGTCTCGCCCCATCAGCCGTATCGTGGCGCCACAGCGCCTGGCATGATTGTTCGGCTCTTCTAAGGAGGTCAATTATGAGGTTGGTGTTGAGCTTGCTGGGGTTAAGCACGGTATTTGCATCCTGTCTGCTTGCGCAGGAAGAAGATTTAGCGACAGGAGATGCCTTTTTCGCCTTCTCTCTGTTGCAGGCAGGCTCCTCGCAGCCGATTCTGGCGTATACCTCGTTTGGCGGGGTTGGAACTCTGGGCTGGAATATCAACGAAAAAATCGGGATCGAAGCCGAATTCGGCGGTTATCACAACGGCACGGTTAACACCTATCACGACGGCACGAACAGCGTGACGTACCTCTTCGGGCCGCGGCTATCTTATGGACGCCTACGACGGTTTGATCCCTACTGTCACGTTTTAGTCGGCGGCATACATACGGCCACTAGCGTCCTGAACCAGCCAATGGTCAATCCGCTCATTGCTCAAATCGCTTCTCCCCGGCACACAGTCTCTGAGGACGGCTTTACCTTCGCTATCGGGGGAGGCATGGATATCAAGCTGAATAAATATGTTTCTTTTCGTCCGGTTCAAATAGACTACATACCTACTGTACTCAGCACTATCGGACCCAATGGCTTAACGAATACTGGCTTTAGGAGCAATTTAAGGTATTCCGTCGGATTCATGTTTCAGGCTTACGAACCGTGGTGACCGATTCTTTCTACTATCTATTGCCGAACGTATAGCTTAGCCCTACAGTTGTCCCGTAGTCGCTGCTTTGTAAGTGGGTCGGCGGTTTCGTATCCCAATTGCCGTAAACAGAGAAGGTCCAATCGATTTTGCCAAAAAGCTTGAGATAGTACGAGCTATTGAGAGTCGCGAAGTCGCGAGTTTCTGTCAATGCGGGCGCCAACGTCGCATTGACGCTGAGTCGAGTCTTCTTGAAAGTGAATAAATCAAAATTGGCGAGAATCAATCCCACGGCAAGGTTCTGCGATTGTTCGGCCCCGGCGGCAGGCACGTAATGAGTTCCCTGCCACCCAAATCCACCGATGATGGCCAACCGTGTGTGGTTGGTGTTCTTTAGATAACGGCCAATGCCGGCGCCAATATTCGTCTGTCGTTGGATTCCCTGTACGGAGCTTTGTAGGAAAGCTGCGGAACCCGCGTAAAAATAGTTCTGCCAGTGCAAGAGGCGGTACGCGAGCAAATTCCCCTCGTTGCGGGTAGAGGCTTGGGCGCCGCTGCTTGAAGATAAAGTGCCGCCATAGTTGACACCCGCGCCCCAGTTCGTCTCCCGATAATCGAGTGTCGAGCCAATGCTGTATTGGAGGGTTCTATTGCCTTTCGAATACTGGGTTCCGCCACTGACGCTTCCACTGAATCGGTTCAAAAGGCTTTCGGAAGTTGGGGTTATGTGAACGACATCGGAATCGGCAACCACCAGAGGTGGCTGGTGGTCTTCCGAGATCTGCAGTTCGGGATGGTCGCTGCCTTTTAAGGCGCTGGTCAGCTTGCCTGTGTGCAGGGAGCCATCCGTGAGCCGAACGATAAAAAGAGTGCTGCTTTCAAGGCGAACCACCTTGTTCCAGTCAATAGAAATTGCGCCATCTACGTAGTCGAGATCGAACCTAAGCACCCCGTCTTGTAGGCCCTTCACCTTACCCGTAATGCGATCCCCGTTTTGCAGAATCACTACGTCCCTTTGCTCGCCGGCAAGGGCAGGAGATGTTACATACGCGGCAAAACCAATTAAGGACAGGACCAAACACCTGCGCATAATGTGTTTTACTGGCAAATAGCGCCCTCCGAGGCACAATGGGTATCGGGCAGTCTTTCGCCTGAGGCTGATGACGCAGAACCTCCCTGCACTGCGCGTTCTCTAACTTCAAAAGATGCGGGCGAACACCGCAAGGCTTAGAAAATCGTGAAGGGTCCGTTGCTCAAAAAGTTTAAAGCGATTGCGTTTCACTCGGATCATTCGGATGAAATGCTTCGCGGTTGTTCACGCTGAGATTCGGAAACCGGGCCATAGTAACTGCTTCCGAGGGAAGAATGCTAAACCATCCATGGGAGTTCGGCTTGCTGGTAGCGCTTGGGCTGGCCCTTGCGCTCGAACTCGGTTATCGGGTCGGCCAATATTCCCGAATCCAGCAGGACGCTAACCGGAAGGAGCAACTGGGCACCATTCGCGATGGCTTGTTTGTGCTGGTCAGTCTGCTACTGGGCTTCACTCTGGCCTTAGCAGGTGCGCGGTTTGCCGAACGCCGCTCCCTCTTGATAGAAGAGGCCGTATCGATCGGCACCGCCTATCTTCGCGCCGACACCCTCCCGCAACCTTATCGAGATCATTCGCGAAGCCTATTTCGCAATTATGTAGACACTCGCCTCGATCTTGATAACGCTGCGCTCAATCTGACCCGCTTCAACGAAGCGTCGAGTCGTTCCAAGCGCATCCAGGAAGAGCTCTGGAATGACGCAACGGCAATCACCCAAACGGATCGTAGCGCTGTTACCGCCATCTATCTGAACTCCTTGAACGAAACCATCGACCTCCATGAAAAGCGAGTCGCTGCTTTAGAGAACCGCATTCCGCTATCGATTTGGCTGCTGATCACTTGCGTCGCCGCGATAGCAGTCTTCAGCCGCGGTTTGACGACCACATCACGCTTTTGGTTGACGGTTGTGCTGGTCCCTATCACGATCGCGATCGTCTGCGCACTGATCTCTGATCTGGATAGTCCGAGCACTGGTTGGATTCGACTCGATCATCGTGTCATCGAGCGCCTCAAAACTGAGTTGAGTGTCGATTCCAGATCGACCGTTCAAGCCAGACTTGGACAATAGGCAAACGCAGGCATATCTGGATGTGTCCGCGATCCGGGATCAACAAACAGCTGTAGCACAGTGCGTAATCTTCCTTTTACCCTGGCGAGCATCAGATGCTTACGTTGAGGCCGCAAGTTTTGGAAACTTTTTGAAGAGCTTTGCCGCGGCGGGCGCAATTTTCTTTTTCCCCGAACCATAGTTTCTGTCGACAGATTCTTTCGCCATTCCGCACCAAGCCGACTTTTGGGTCTTGGCATCGATCAGGTTGATGATCAGAGTCCCTTCGCGGTTGTAGCGTCCCACCGTTGCGACAGGCGCCGTAAAGAAGTCTGGCGTCGTACCCATAAAGATGAATCCTTCCAATTGGGGAATGGATTGTGCGAGGGCCAGCGTCGATACTTCCAGGTCTCCACCTTCCGAAACCTCTCTTAACCCCTTCCGAGTTAACTCGTGATTGATTGCGTCCTTTATAAGAGGACCAAACTCGGGATCGTTTTCTTCCACTCCGCTTTTAGTCAAGATTTTTGGCGGCAGCCACCGATACGTTTTGAATTGAGAGAAGTCGATGCCCTTGTCTGCCCATACCTGTACCTTCCCTCCAAAGCACCTGGGGGCTAGCAATGTACCAGCCAGGACCATGAGCATCTCACGCCTGCTTATGACGGACATCCTTTTCATACGCGGTATACCAGCACACCGGGCGAGGTACGAATATGGGATGATGCGTAGCCCCTCAGCTCGACTCCGACTTTTCGTTGACTCCTGTGAGAGTTTCGCAACTACGAACTCTTTGTGAATTGAGAATTCACCAATTCCGGTGAACTGAGGGAAGTGGGCCGTCGGCAGTGAAGTGGTTGAGCCAACGAGCAAAACCCTCACCATTGACAGCGAACCCTCGCCATTTCACGCCGGCGTCGCGGACGATTTGGATGCCCAGGTGATGAGATTGAACTTTAGTCTCTTGTCGAAAATGTGGCCCACAAATTGGATCAAGTTGCGATTGAGACTGAAATCGTTGCGCTGTACAACAGGGCGGACAGCACCCCAACGGTCGGTGTATTCACTGTTCCCGAGAAGCGTATTAGTGTATCTGAATTGGGTAACATCCCACAGCCTCAACAGCACGGGAATCTTGGCTTCATCGGACGTCTTCATGAGAACAACATTGTCATCGTAATAAGGAAGCGTCTGACTCATGTTCTGACTTACAGTCTGCTGTACCGGCAGGTCGGACGGCGCGGGAGCCTGCACCGAAGCTGCTCCCGTATAGCGCCATCCTCGATCCGCACCTCTTTTACTTCGCTCTCCAAGCTGCTTGGCGAAGATTGCGGAGCCTGTGCGCGTGCAGAAGCCGCGAACAACGTCATCGACGTCAATGCCAATGCGGCTGAAGATCTACGGCATAAGGGAAGAATCCACATGGCAGTTTTTCTCCTGGGCGAGCTGAGGGTGAAATTGCGTTGGAATGACGTGCCGCACTCAGGTCGCTCGCGCTCACAGCCACGGCGCTACCGTTGGGCCGCAGCTCCGGCGTGGGGGCTTTGAGCTCGGCTACCGGCGCCGCTGTGGCGTTGAATGAGATGGCGATACGGGGTCCTTGGCCCGAGTAAGGGTGAACCCAGTGATGGAGCCAACTAGGGAATACGACGAGCAGTCCCGCCTGCGGCCGAACCCGAAACGGCTCGCCGTACGGATCGCCCGGCGCAGTCACGGCCTCCACGCCCGCACGCGGATCGAGGAACTCCAAAACTCCGCTGAGCGGCTGCTCCCGGTTGTCGCTTCCGGGATTGACATAATACACGCCGGACCATGCGCTGTCTGGATGAGAGTGGGGCGCGTGGTACGCCCCGGCGCGGCAGACGGTCGCCCAAGCCGAAGCCGACAGGGTACCCTGGAATGCATTCTCTCCCGCGGTCGCATGGATCATCCGGCGTAGCGCCCAGGTGAGCCATGCCTTAAAGGAAGACACTGCGGGATCGGTCTTGTTCAGGAAGTCGGGACGGGAGTGCCAGCCGCCGACATTGCTACGGCCGAGGCTCGAGTATTCCGCCTCCTCCGCAAGAATGAGCGCTTGCAAGTCCCGATTCATCACCTCGGGGTCTGGCACCCATAACTGGCCGATGAGAGTGGGAAATGCCGGCGTAAGCTCCAGTTCCATGGGACCCCACCTCGATCAGCAAAGAGTGACCGAGAGTGCGAGTCCGGCCTGACTGGTTTCCTTGTACTTAGAGTTCATGTCCTTCGCTGTCTGCGCCATCGCGATGATGGTTGCGTCTAAATCTATTCGGTGCCTGGATTCGATTTCGTTGCTAGCGATGGCCCAAGCGGTCCAGGCCTTAACGGCGCCGAACGCGCATCGCTCGATGCAAGGGACTTGCACGTAACCGGCGACGGGGTCGCAGGTCATGCCAAGATGGTGCTCCAGGGCTGACTCCGCCGCATTCTCCAGGACTCGCGGGGTCGAGTTGTATGCTGCGGCGATCATTGCGGCGGCCATTGCCGACGCCACGCCGATCTCCGCCTGGCAGCCGCCCTCTGCCGCCGACAGCGTCGCATTGTGCTTGCACAGGTACCCGATCGCCGCCGCCGCAAGCATGCCCTGCCGGATCTGCTCTTGCGAAAGCTTGCGCCCGCCTTCGCCCAGTCCGTAGACGAGGGCAGGGAGGACCCCAGCGGAACCTCCAGTCGGCGCGGTGACGACGAGGTGGCCACGCCCGTTTTCCTCGGACCCCGCAAGGGCATACGCCGCCAGAGTTCCGATTCCCCGGTCTGACTGGTACTTGTCATCCTGGGCGCGCTTGTAAACGGTGGCGGCTTTGGATTGCAGCTTGATTGGCCCGGGTAACAGGCTCCCTTCCGGCGCATTGAGCCCTGACTTCACTATGGCTACCATCGCGCCAGTGATCTTGTCGATAAAAGCGTAGACCTCCTCCTGGCTCCTACCCGGGATGGACATCTCGTTTGCCAGGACCACTTGGGCAATCGACAGATTGTTCTGCTCCGCGTGCTGCCGGAGTCCCTTCATCGTCGCGAAGGGGTACTTCGGAGGGTTCTTCTTGGGAGGCTTGTAGCCCTTCCACTCTATGAATCCGCCGCCGACAGAGTAATACTCCTGCTCGAAGATCGTCGTATCTCCGGCCATGAGCTTGCAGGTCATCGTATTCGGATGCGGGAAGTTGCCTTCGGTCGCGCCAAAGACGACGTCCGCGAGCGTGACATTCACAGTTTTCGGACCGAGCGTTACGGGGAACGACTGATTCGGCTGGTCGCGTAAGCCATCAAGAAAAGCGGGATCGACGGTCGCCGGCTCCTTCCCGACCAACCCTGCGAGCGCGGCACGCTCCGTGCCATGCCCCTTGCCTGTAGCGCTCAAGCTGCCATACAGGTAAACCTTGAGCGCCGTCGACTTGGCGAGCTGGTCCGCCGGCAGCTTCGTACAGCGCTGATAGAAATCGTAAGTGATACGCATCGGGCCGATCGTATGCGAGCTCGACGGTCCGGGCCCGACCTTATAGAACTCGTCCAGCGTCGTCATCACGGGTCCCTTTTGCTCTTTCACGACTTCCAGGTCGGGAGAAAGCTGCGGTGTGGGTGGTGCTTTTGAGGACTTCTCCGCTCTCTGGTCAGCGGAAATGCCGCAGCCCGTCATTACAGCGGTAACACCGATCAAAGTACTTCGCATCAAAAAGGCCCGACGATCCACGCCATCAGGAATCTTCTGCGAAGCTAACAGATCCACGGACCCCAGTGGATCTTCTGGGTCGGATTTATCCAATCGTTCGATCAACTTACGGCTATTCTCAGGCATTCGTCATCTCCTTTCGAAACACGCTCACAAGAGACCAGGCAACCTAGTCAGACCTGGTACACGTTGGCAGATGAAATCTGCCAGTGGCCGATTTAAAATTTAATGAGACAGAATGCGCATCTCGCAAGCTACTTCCTGGCCGTAACGGTGATCTCAATATGCCCGGGCCCGACCAGCCTCGAGACGATTACTGTAGTCCGCGTGGCCGACGCCCCCTGACTATAATTGCCGCCGGGTTGGTAGTGTCGCAATACGCACCGGCAAGTGCGAGTCAGCGCGGACCGGTGAAAATCCTCAGCTAGACCGAACGCACGATTCACAAACTGGATCTGGCCGGCAACATCGCCCTTCTTTAACCACCGAATCTGTCCTTTGCGAATCATGTGCATGGCCGTAGCGTCGGATCGTGTTTAGTGCGCCTTCTTCGGAACGGGAACCCTTGACTAGCAACGATTAGGTTGTTGATGAATCGGCGCAGATGGACATGTGCAGCGCATGAAGCGATGATCTTGCTCGATGACATTATTCGTGTACAGTGATCGTCGGCAATTTCGAAATAAACGCAATCGGGCGAATGCCAGAAACGGATGGTCGTCAAAAAGCGAGGAGCGCCTGTATCATCGGCACCCAGCCCGTCATACCTGCAGTATAGGGAGTAAAGGCTCCGCTATAAGGAGCCCTCTCAACGCGGAACACTTCTGTCTGGAACCAGAGTCGCTCAGTCGGAACGTAAAACCACTTTACTCCGGCGCCGTACTCATAAGAGTTACCGAACTGCCCGTGTACCCATGATGTGCGGACATACGGCATCACCTTCTTCGGCTTGACAAAGTAACTCGCCGAAAACTCGCCGCCTTGGTCGAATGTGGATTGCAGTGGAAGCGGTCCGTCGGCTACAAAATCATTTAGCCAGCGCATGAAGTATTGGCCGTTGACCGCAAGCCCGTTCCATTTGACGCCGAAGTCGGCCGCCCACATCTTATACGTGGCATCCTGGAGTGTTACACCCGGTGCAAACGCTCCGGTCGCGAAGGCCTGCACGCCATCGGAATTGTATATTGAAGTATTCTCGGGACTAGATTGATCGAGATCTGAAAAACGGTTCTCCCGGGATCTTGTAAACGCGGTACCTAGTCGAATGCGAACCTTCTTGGAGGAGAAATAATCATCGTACATGTTGCGTGATTTACCGGGTGGCCCGTAGGCTCCCAGCGGCTCCCACCAGACGCTGCCGGAAAACAGCAGGTTCGTATCGATCTTGTTTGCCGTGATACTCAGGGTATTGAGACCGTTGCCGAGAAACGCCAGGTAATTCAGTCCCTTCACGGGTTCCCCGCTTGCCCAGACACCCTGAGTGAACCCGGGGCGGAAGAAGTTGTCAGCCATGCTCCTATCGGTTGACGTAAAGAATGGGAACGTGGCAACCAGTGATCGGCTGCCTGGAACGCCAGTGTAACCGCCGGTGAACGTGAAAGCCTTGTTGAATCGCCAGCCAATGTTGCCGGCTATGACGAGCGAAGCGGCCCCGGCGGATGTCCAGACGGTGAAGCTATATATCGCCCTCGGGTCAAAAATATAGCCGTTGAATATGAACATTGCGCGATTTACCGTGATGTCGTCGCGCTGATGAACATCGTGGGTCACGCCCAGGTGGTCAGTGAAAGACCCGTTGCTATCAAGAGTGTTGAGATATCGGATTTGGGTATTGTCTTGGAACTTCAGCAGGAAGGGCACCTTAGCGTCTTCGGAAGATTCCGCGATTACGATTCCATCCCTATAACGATTGTCGTTTCTCTCTGGTGCGGGAACGGATTCCGGCTGTCCGGAGGTACTTGTTAATGGTGTCACCGCCGGTGGGGTATTCAACGCGGCATTCGCGGCCGGAGTCTGACTTGAGGCCGTCTGTGCCGGCTTGATGGCCGGCGTACTGATCGCGGACTGCGCCACAAGCGGAGTCGCGGTCAATGGCTGCGTTGGAGGAGCAGTAGGACGGGGAGATTCACGAGCCACGGTGGCAGGCTCCCCATCCAACCGCCGCTGGAGTTTGTTGACCGTATCTACCAGTGTCTTTAACTGTTCTCGTACGGCTGCATTTTCGGCTCGAAGGTCCTCGATTTCCCGCTCCATGCTGGCTGGTGACGAGGATGGAGTTTGCCCCGGCGCAGAAGCCGCGAAAAATGTCGATAATGCCAATACTGCTGAACACCGGTAGATTGACGAGCGAATCGGCATTGCTGGTCCCCTATTTGGCACAACAAATCCTCCTACCTTCTCAGCGCTCGAATCCTCCAGCGCGGAACGCGGCTCGACCGGGGCTGGGGGCGTTACTACTTCTTTGCCGTTACGGTGATCTCCACATGCCCTTCACCAACGAGCTTGGCAACCACGACGGTGGTCCGGGCGGGCTTCGGATCTTTGAAGTAGTATGCCTTATACACTGTGTTCATGCGATTGAACAAAGCGCCATCGGTGAGATACACCTGTACGCTCACAACATCAGATGACGACACGCCGGCTTCCTTGAGAACAGCGCCGATGTTGTCGAAAGACTGCCTCACTTCGTCCTCGAAGCTCGCCGGAATCTTGCCCGCGGCGTCCTCACCGCCCATACCCGAAACGTAGAGGGTGCCGTCGGCCAGGATTCCATAGCTCCAAGCAGCGTTCGGCGGAGCGCCTTTCGGAAGGATCATCTTCTTGTCCGCGCCCCGGGTCACTCCTGTCGAAATGGCCAAAAAGACCACGCTTGTGATGAGTGATTTCAGCATGAGACCTCACTTGCGGCGAACGTTAGCAGAGGACTAAGAGACCGCCAGGCCGCCTTCGGAGGTTTCCTTGTACGAATTCATCTCTTTAGCTGCCGTTAGCGCCATGGCGTCGACGGTTGTATCGAAATCAAGCCGACGATTGGAAGGAGTCGCGTTCCTGCGGATCATGAAACCCTCCATGCCTTCACTGCGCCGAAAGCGCAACGTTCAATGCACGGGATCTGCATTCGCTCGGAAAATATCACTCCTCCCTTGGATATTTGTTGATGTAGTAGGTTATACTCGCTTGAATGCGAGGCGCGATCCATTTAAAGTCGTCTTTTCGCTCCAGTGAGCCGTAGATATACTCGAGGCCAAACAGGTATCGGATGGACGGTTGAGCGATGAGGTTTATCGTCGCGTAATTGCTGATGTGGTAAGTGGTAGGGGGATCATACACCGGGCTGTTAATTCTGGTATAGCCGTAGCTCGCTGTGGTGCGCAGCGCTTTGGTCCAGCCATGCGTGTACCCAAACTGGATCGAGCCGGTCGGTGTTGCAACCAGATGTCCGTCGGCCGCAAACCCGACATCGGTTCCCAGACCGAAGTTGTCGTTGTAGTAGTTTGAAATTCCTTTGCCGATAATCCCCTGAAAGACCAGGCTGTCCTTTGTATGGCCAAGCCCCCATGTGCCGGAGAGGGATCCGCCGACTCCCAGGACGTGCCGGCCCAGATTCGGAACAGTCGTGTTCGGGATGATGCCGCCCACGTTGCGGAACAGTGCGGCCGCGTGAATGTGGCCGTACCTGTTCTCATAGCGATAAAAGCCGATCAGGTCTGGATACTTCGACGTTCCGATGGGAGTGCCGAAGGGAGTGCCGAAAGGAGTATCGGTACCGGATTTTTCCACCGAGAGGCCGATGCTGTTGGATGTGTTCAGCGGTTGCGTGTAACGAAACTGAGGATTTCGTGCCGCTATGATACCGGGCGGCCCTTCAAACTCGAGCGTATCGGGAAACGCATCGGGGTCGCCGAAAGCGCTCCAGGCTTGGCCGGCCAGGAAATTCTTGTACTGCCCGTAAAACTGGCGCAGGCGTATGGAGTTCCGGTCGTAGTTACTAAAGAAGTCAAACTCGAAATAGGTCTTTACTGCGGTGTCGCCGTTATCGAGAGTTCCAGTCCGGGTTTCCCATGTGAATCTGGTCGGCCGCATCGACACCGTTGCATTCTCCGAATGGGGCGTGGACGATGAGGGGAAACTAGATGGAACGTATGCGCCATAGTAAGTTCCCGCGTAGTTCAGGTCATAAAGAAGGTCGGTTTTTACAAAGCCACCGAGTTTCATAAGCGTACTGGTGCCGGGAAGGCGAAAGTAGCCACGCAACTCCGGATCCAACGGTTCATTATCAATACGGGGCGCTCCGTCCTCGAACTCGCCAGCGGTTTGCCTCATCCTGGTTTCCTCGCCATAGTTCGGCGTCGGCATTTGTGCCGTTGGCGCCTGGCTTGGCTGCGTATGAGCCGCCTGCGAAGAAGGTAGAGCAGTTGATACGGCGCCCGGCGGCTTCTGCGCCGACTCTATCGCTGTAATTTGCTGCTTCAGGTCCTGCATCATCTGCTCCATCTGTTGAAGTTTTGCTTTTAGCTGATCCAAATCCGGCGATGATTGGGCCTGCAGCGAAGCTCCACTTACACAGAGAACACCCAGGAAGACCTGTACAAACAAAACTTTCATATTCAAACCTCGATGCGGTTCGAGTGTCCTTACGAGCACTCTGGTGTGAGCGGAGCAACTTACGAATTACCCGCTTTGACCCGGCTGATGCGGCGCTATTAATCTGGATGCATCTTTTATTCGGTAAATGTTGCCGGAGTAACCGCTCCGCCCCGTGGGAATGGCCTGATCATGACTCAGTAAGTCACTTGTAATGTGTGAGCGATTCGAGGGCGCGCCCGCAATCGGCCACCCGAATATTGCGGCGGGAACTAACATTAGCTACAAAAGGATTGTAATGAACCGCTTGAGCAACTCTTCAGGGGAGAACATCGTGAAGATGAGCGGCGAGAGAGGCAGTGCTATCACGACCACAAATCCGATAATTGTGTGCTTGCCAAACGGTACCAGCTTGACTTCCTTGACGACCGCGTAGCTGTTGGCCAAATCCGCCAAAGACTGAATGTCTGCAGATCCTAAAAGAGGTTGGCATTCCATTTTCGCACCGGCAGTCCACTTCGCTGCAAAATCAACCACGTAATCGCTTGCCAACTGGCCGTAGGCCCGTAACCCCATAAGCTTCGCGCGGTTGAGCTTCGGAATAAAAACACACAGCGGTCCGAGCACAATTGCCAATAGAAGTGCAGCCAAGCCCAGCAGTTCGAATCTGAAACTCCCCAGTGTAGCGCCTTCCTGGAGTATGCGATTCGCGATGTAGCCCGCGATAATGCCGCTATGAGCCATCAGCAGGGGTGCAAAGGAGAAAGCCACACCGTCGAGGAATCCAAGACCGCAGCAACGGTCGGGATGGAGAGCCACAAGGTTCAGGTCTAGCCGTGATACTTGAAAGAGGAAGCGATACCAGATCATCATGCGGTAATACCAGCGCAGCAGAATAAATTGAAAGACCGGGACACTGATAAATGCATACCAGTAGCCGGCGGAAGTGTATTGCAGACCTGAAGATGATAGGTTTGCGCACCAGGTATCTGAGTGAAGGGCGAGCGCCTGGCGCCAGAGATGAGGGCCGATAAGAACCGCTACTAGGAACAGGGCGAACTCAGGGGCAAGTGAGTTCCTAAGGCGAATAGCAGACGAAATGACCGCATCGAAGGCGGGACGCACCTGCTCAGTAATGATCCGCCTTTCTATGAACTGCTTTGTAATCGCACTCATTGGGACATAAACGGTCAATTCCGCGAGAATCAGGGATGGAAGCGCGAAGAGCAATCTGGCATGTACCTCGAAATCGTACAGAAATGGTACGTTCACGCTGCTCTCCGTGAAGCGGCCGGCCAGAATGGAGAGTACTACAAGGGGCAGCCACACAAACGAAGTGATTACCCCGGTTCGCCAGCCCAAATGGCCCAGCGGTGGCTCGATGAGCTTCAAGCGTAGCAATAGCCGATAGAATGGGCCTCCGAGGATTAACGAGAAATCCTCGATCT
>JAICXK010000096.1 GCA_025980435.1 Bryobacteraceae bacterium | reverse complement strand
TTCACGGTGAGCTCGATCCTACGGAAACCGCCGTCGGTGAGCGGGTGGTCCGGGCTGTAGCCGATGCTGTACTGGTTGCGCAACTCTTGTTCGATCTGGGAATAGATCTCGTCGACCGATCTCTTTTTCGATACTTCAAAGTATCCTCCGCCGGTCTGCCTCGATATCTGCTGCAAAATCTTCTTGCCGTCAGGATGATTCATGGCAGGCCCCCTTCCGTAAGGACCGCCTCGTCTGCCTCCACCCCAACCGCCATACCGGCCCATTCCAGGGCCGCCAAATCCCCGGCCAAATGCCGGCTGGTCATCGGCAATGCGGATCGAGTACGCTAGCGTATCCGCGCGCTGCGCGGCATCGATCGCCTCATTGATAGAGACTTTACTCGCGTTATCCGCGCCGTCCGTCAACATGATCAGCGCCTTGCGACCCGTCTGCGATGCCATCAAGTCGTGCGAGCCGAGGTAGACAGCGTCGAACAATGCCGTTCCGCCCGCGCCGTGCCTTCCGCGGCCGCCACCCTGCCCGCCCCGATCGCCGCCGGGGGCGCCTGACTGATTAGTTCCCGCCGTCCAATGCGGCTTATCTATGAGATCCAGGGCTTTTTCGAGGCGCTCGCGGGATGAAGTCAGGTCCTGGAGCAACTCGACCTCGCGATCAAAGTGGATCAGAAATGCTTTATCCCTGTCGGGACGAAGCACCTGCTCCAAAAATGTGTAGCTGGCCTGTTTCTCGGCGCCGAGCGTGCGCCGTTCACTTCCGCTGGTATCAACCAGAAGACCAAGAGTGATCGGCAAATCGCTCTGCTGCGAGAAGTAACGGATGACCTGCGGCCAGTGGTCCTCTTCCAGCACGAAGTCGTCTTTCGTCAGGTTCCGGACAAGCTGGCCTTGCGTGTCCCGAACAGTCGCGAACACGTTCACTACTTTGACATCGGTGGAAAAGGTCGTGGGTGCCTGAGAATCCTGACCGCGGAGTACCCGGTTTGCTGCAATTGCGGATGCGGCGGAGATCAATAACCGGCGTCTCGAAACGAGCGCCGTCGAATTTGAGCCAGGTACCACTCGCGTGGGATGTGCCGGAGCGAATCGAAGTTCCCTGATTTCGCACCGGTTGATGTTGGCGCTCTCCCCGTCTGGCGCGGTCGGCGGCGTGATGCCGCACGCGAGGCTTTACGTCCGTAATCATTTTCAATCCCTAAATTCGATTTGGCGAAACTGGCGGCTCAGAGTGGGCGGCTTGGAAGCGATTTGCGACAATCGGCTTAGAAGCGAAGCCAGGCTGCACCGAATACCTACCCCCATGGGAGTAGGGTGGGATACTCTTTCTTTCGTTGACACCTTATCCCGGTCAGGGTAGTCTGAAGTTTCGTTAACCGAAGCCATCCTGGGGCTGATCCGGACGCTGTTAACGGAGGACACGTCACGCGCTGCCCCTGAGGAGACGAATGAATCAACCGTATTTTGTTGTTGAGTTCGCCCACTCCGTTCACGGGCAGGCCAAACGCGTACAAATCAGCTATAAATGGCTGGCATATCTTTTCGGCTCGTTTCTGGTAGTCTGTTTGCTCGCTTTCGGGCTGTTCTCCAGCTACCTGCACATGAGCTGGGAAGTAGCCCGGTACCACCAGCTTAGGGCGGATTTCGACCGGCTTCGGACCCGCTATCAGGACTTGCAGCGCCAGTCCCTCCAGCACAGCCAGCAGATGGCGTCGCTTGAGGACTTGGCGACCGAAGTTTCAGTGGCCTACGGCATCAGCCCACCGGTTTCGGCGAATCATGAGGAAGTGGCGGATTTGGACTCGCTGCTAAAGCCGAGCGTTAAGGAATCCATTCAGGAATACAACTTTTTAAAGGCTGCCAGCTATTCCGAAATCGATCGCCGCTACGCTTTCCAATGGCAAACCCATACCCAGCCGAGTTTGTGGCCGGTCAACGGGATTCTGCGGAGTTCATTCGGAGGTAGGAACGACCCGTTTTCGGGCGAAGGTGCATTCCATACCGGCATCGATCTCCAGGCGCCCAAAGGAACGCCGGTGCATGTTACAGCGGATGGCGTTGTGGAGAGTGCCGGCTGGAGCAGAGGGTACGGCAGGCTTGTAGTTGTCGATCACGGCAATGGCATTGATACCTATTACGCTCATCTCTCGCATTTCCTGGTGCTTCCCGGGGAAGAGGTGCGCCGCGGCCAGGTAATCGCCTTATCCGGAGCTTCGGGACGCGCCACAGGGCCCCACATTCATTACGAGGTCCGGTTGCACGGTACACCGGTGAACCCCTATAAGTACCTGTCGAAAGTGACGCTCGCCAGGGTATCGAGACCCAAACACAACGACCTGGGCCTCTAACGATAAACTCGAATCGGAGCCGCGACCATCGGGAGCGGTTTTCGCATTTTGGAACTACCGCTTTCCTGTCCGCATCTTTTTGAGTAGTGAACGACGGCATCACGCGCCGCGCGGTTCTGGCGTTGGTGCCAGGCGGTCTCGCGGCGGCTAACAAAAAGCCTCTGCCCAGGGTGGGGGAGTTTGTCCGCTTTGCCGACCCTACCACCGAAACGGCCGTCGTCCGCCTTACAAGTCCGGCTCACACCAGCATTCTGCCCGCTCCTGCGAACCGGTTCATTTCACTCAAAGAGCGATTCCTGATTTTTTCATCCGACAAAACCGGGAAATTAGAACCCTTTCGAGTCAATCTGCGAACCGGCGTGGTCACTGCTCTCGCGAACGCATCGAATCTGGAACCTCGCTCCCTTGCTCTGGATCAGAAAGAGCAATTTCTGTACTTTATCGATGGCGGCCGGCTGCGGGCCGTGAACCTCAAACACCGCCGCGAAGAACGCCCGATCGCAGACGGCATCAGCGCTTTTAGCCTGGGTGCCGCGCCTTCGGAATTCTGGGTAATCCGCAACCGTGAGCTTCAGTTTCTTGCGGCAGATAGGCCTCGCGTGCTGAGCGACAATCTGTCGGGCGAGTGCCTGGCGCGGCCAGGCCGCCCGGGCTGCCTGTTTACCCGCAATCTTTCCGCGGAGGAACGGGAGATCTGGTATGTTGAGGCCGGTCCCCCAAACGATAAGCCCGTTCTGCTGGCGCGCGGACGCGTATCGAATCCGGTCTGGTCAGCGCGAGGGCAATCCATCCTGCTGCTTCGGGACGTTCTGAAGCGGGGGATCTATTTCTCAGAGATCCATCAAGTGATTCCGGAGAGTGGGGCGGAGAAGTGTGTCGCGCCTACCAGCCAGTTTGCCGCGTTTTCCCCAAACGGGGATGATTCCGTCTTCGTTGGGGCGAGCCGGAGCAAAGCGCAGCCGAACATCCTTCTTCTTCTGCGGGAAGTTCAGCGCGAGCTTACTTTGTGCGAGCATCGGGCCAGCCACCCTGCTTCCGTTACACCCGTCTTCTCGCCCGACAGCCGCCGGGTGTACTTTCAGAGCGATCACCAGGGCAAGCCCGCCATCTATTCGGTGAACGTGGAGCGCCTGGTCGAACCCACTGCTGCCGTGGCTGCCTAAGGCAACCTACGCGCGGTTTAGGGGGGCGCGCTTTATCCGAGGAAAAACGAAAACGTGCCGGCCAGGTAGTTCTTGAGGTCGGTCCTCTTCACCACGGCATCCAGAAAGCCGTGCTCCAGCAGGAACTCGCTACGCTGAAAACCTTCCGGAAGCTTCTGCCGAATAGTCTGCTCAATCACGCGCGGGCCGGCAAAACCGATCAAAGCTCCTGGTTCCGCAATATTGAGATCCCCGAGCATGGCGAAGCTGGCCGTAACACCACCCGTAGTGGGATCGGTGAGAATGCTGACATAAGGGATGCCGGCTTCATCCAAACGCATTAAGGCGGCCGAGAGCTTGGCGAGCTGCATCAGGCTGATCGCGCCTTCCTGCATGCGTGCGCCGCCCGATGCCGACACGATCACCAACGGATTTCGGGCAGCGATGGAGCGTTCAATAGCGCGCGTGATCTTCTCACCGACAACTGCGCCCATGCTGCCGCCGATGAACTTCAACTCAAGCGCGCAGATCTGCACCTGGCGTCCATTCAGCTTTCCGGCCGCGCAAATAACCGCGTCGGGAAGCTGGGTTGCCTTCTCCATGTCCTGGAGCCGCTGGGTATAGGGCTTTGAATCGACGAATCCCAAGGGATCCGATGATCGGAGGTCCGCATCGTAGGGAGTATAGACGCCATCGTCGAAGAGCTGCCGCAAGCGCTGGGCGGCGCCAATGCGGAAGTGATGCCCGCATTTCGGACACACCTCCTGGTTCTCTTCTACTGCCTTCCGCCAGACGATTTGTCCACAGGACTCGCACTTTCGCCATAGCCCCTCCGTGCGCACATTACGCTCGCCGTCCGGATCGGGATTCTCCTCAAGCGATGGCTTTTGCCGCGTGAACCAGGCCATGCAAATCAGCCACTAAAGTAACACGCGAGACAGATCAGGCCGCGTCAACAAAAAAAGCGGGGCTGCCGTAGCGGCCCCGCAGAGGAGGTAATCGGAGGTGGAAAATCGTTATGCTGCTAACCGCTGTATGAGCTTGCGGCGAGCGCCGAACAGTATCAGCAGGCCGCCGCCTATCAGGAACCCCGTCGCAACCTCGGCTGACTGAGCCTGGCCGATCGGATCCTGAGTCAGATTACTGTTGCCGAAAAAGAAATCATCCAGAACCGGCTGCGAACCATTCGCCGTCGAAATCGTGAGCCAGGTAATGTTGTGCGACAAAGATAAGCCTAAGAGGCCATTCGATACAGCGAAGCTTTCCTGGTCTGATAAGTTCACCGTCAGGCCGGCGCTCGGCTGAGCGGCAAGACCAAGAAGAATCGCGTTCTGGCCGCTTGAAGGTAAGTCGATCCGGATCTGACCTACCCCGTCGGACGCTCCGAATAAGCTTACTATGCTTCCGTAGTTACCACCGGTTAAGGAATAGCCTGTCTTATCCGGACCGGTAATAACAAACGAGAGTGCGGGTCCTTGTAGCGGCAGGAGCGTGATGCCACTGGACGTGCTGTAACTGCTGTTCTTGACTTTATTAAAGTCGAGCTCGATCGGACTGCCTGTCAGATATGTTTTCCAAGTGCTGAAGCTGGTTGTGTTTATCGTGGTTGCGCCGGCGTTCGCGGCGCAGGTAAGAATCGCCGACGTAATGCTCGCAAAGAAAAATCGTTTCACCTGCATGCCTCCGAAAGTAGTTTCTTGAACTAAATGGAGGTGTAAACGCTGTTGCTTCGTTCTGATTCAGAAATGCCTTTACATATCGGTCCAAAAGGCGATACACCGCCGCAAATCGCAGGCTCGTTTTGACGAAACGGCCCGTCTGAAAAAAAGTGGGGCAGACCATCGGGGTTTGTGGTCTGCCGGGATTCCCTCGCCACCAGCCGATCCGGTTACTGGTTCCCAAACCCGCCCCTTGCAATCTGCTATAAGTCGTGGGAAGCCCAATTCATGTTGCACGCCGGGCGGCTTGGGGCCGCGGCCTGTCTGTTCGTCCTCGCCCGCGGATTCATCGCCATAGGTGCGCCTGCGCAGTCCCCCGAACCGCGCCGCTATCCCCACGAGTTCGGTCGCCAAACCTGGGAGACCGAGAATGGACTCCCCCAGAACACCGTTCATTCCATCTTGCAGTCTCAGGATGGCTATATCTGGATCGCGACAGAAGGTGGCCTCGCGCGCTTTGATGGGGTGAAGTTCGTCGTCTATAACGCACAGAACACGCCCGCGCTGAAGAGCAACAATATCCGGGCGCTCGCCCAGACCCGCGATGGCTCTCTCTGGATCGCAAACTCCGACGGCATCGCTCGTCTTAAGGACCGCCGGTTCTCCGCATTCACCACTGCCGGCGGGCTTCCCAGCAATAACGTCTGGTCACTCTCGGAAGACCGGGCGGGAACGTTGTGGGCGATAACTGCGGCGGGTCTTGCGAAGTTCACCGGCGACCGGTTCCTGGAATCCGGGGTTCCGGATAATGCGACCTTCACAGGCGCAATCGCGGCGGACTCGGATGGAACCGTGTGGATCGGGACCCGCAGCGGCGTCAGGACGCTTGGCCGCCCGGTTTCTGAGACAAAATGGCAGGGGAAAATGCCGAACGCCGATATACAGCAACTTCTGTTCGGCGGTTCGGGAACCATGTGGGTTGGAACGTCGAAGGGGTTATATGAGTTCAGGAAGAGCGAACGCGTCAAAGTTTATACAAAAAAGAACGGGCTGCCTGCGGACAGAATCACCGCCCTCTATGAGGACCGCGGCGGTACGGTTTGGGTCGGCACGGATGCGGGATTAACCACCATCGTCAATGGGGCCGTTACGCCGCTTTCCCCCAGCAACATGTTATCCGCGGAAACCATTCTCGCCTTCGCACAGGACCGTGAAGGCGATATCTGGGTCGGCACGGGATCCAGCGGCTTGAACATCTTGCGGCCCCAGCGATTCGCAACGTATACCACTCGCGACGGGCTTTCCGATGATCTGATCCATTGTGTTCTCCAGGATCGAAATGGGGCGGTATGGATCGGCACAAATGCAGGCGGATTGACGCGTTATCAAAATGGCGCCTTTGCGACCGTCACCACGCGAGATGGCCTGGCAAGCGATGTCATCCTGGCGCTCGCCGAGAAGGCCGACGGCACTCTTCTGGTGGGGACGCCCGACGGGCTGAACGAAATCCGCAACGGAACCGTCTCGCTGCTCACCTCAGCAGACGGACTTCCGGACGATTTTGTGCGATCCATTCTTGCTGAACGTGACGGGCAGATTTGGATTGGAACTCGCCGCGGCGTGGCTCGGCTGAAACACGGGCGCTTTACAATTTACACTCAAAGCGATGGATTGGGCAGCGATCTGGTCGGCGCAATGCTGCCGGATGGAGAGAGCGGCCTGTGGATCTCGACTCTGCATGGCCTCACACGGTTCCAGAACGGAAAGTTAACAAACTACACCACCCCAAATGGGCTCTCCAGCGATATCATCACGGCCCTGTATCGCGATAACGACGGGATCCTCTGGATCGGCACCCAGGATGGCGGCCTGAATGCCTTCATTCAGAACAAATTCGTGCGTTTTCCTTCTGGTCTGAATCTGCCCAACGCAGTGTACGGCATCGCCGAAGACCTGGATCAGGACCTCTGGATCTCGTCCAATACCGGAATCTACCGCGTTAGCCGGCAAGCGCTCATCGGGTTCGCGATGGGCCGGCGAAGCGCCGTTTCAGCGGTTTCATATGGCACCAGCGATGGACTCAGAATTAGCGAATCGAGCGGTGGCGGCCATCCCACTATCTGGCGCGCCAATGATGGTTCGTTGTGGTTTGCAACCCTGAAAGGAATCGCGGTAGTGCGCGGGCCGCATCCGCGGCTGAATCGCGTCCCGCCCAAGGTTGTGATTGAGTCGGTCTCCAGCGACGATCGAACGCTTGATCCAGCGACGCTGGCCGAAATAAAACCTGGACACTCGCGGCTTTCCTTCGAATACACCGGGTTGAGTTTTGCCGCTCCGCAGAAGGTGCGCTTCCGCTACAAGCTGGAAGGCTTCGACCACAATTGGGTTGACGCCGGCGCCCGCAGAGTCGCTTACTACACAAATCTCCCACCCGGCAAGTACCGGTTCCGCGTGCTGGCTGCGAATAATGACGGATTCTGGAATCAGGATGGTGCGGCTGTCGCCTTTCACCTGGAACCGCATTTCTATCAGACCTACTGGTTCTATGCGTTGATATTGGCTGCCCTGGGCCTCCTGATCTGGTCTGCATACCGCTGGCGCGTGAGGCAGGTGGAATCGCAATTCGATGCCGTCCTGCAGGAGCGGAACCGCATAGCGCGCGAAATTCACGATACGCTTGCCCAGGGATTTGCAGGCGTGTCGGTTCAATTGGAGATCGTGTCGCGGCTGCTCGTTTCGTCGACCGATACCGCCCGGCAACATCTCGACCAGGCGCGCGTCCTGGTTCGAAAAAGTTTGGCGGATGCGCGCAGCTCCATCTGGGAGCTGCGTTCGCAATCGCCGGAGGGCGAAGATCTCGCGGCGCGATTCTCCAAAATGGCCAATCAAGTCACTGGATCGGGTCCGCCGAAACTGGAGTTGCAGGTTCGAGGCGCATACCGGCCTCTCGCGCCGAAAGTCGAAAGTGAACTCCTGAAGATTGCTCAAGAAGCTCTCACGAACACGGTCCGCCACGCACATGCCGAGCGCGTTGATGTCGAGCTGGCCTTCGATGGCGGTAAGCTGCGAATGACAATCGCGGACAATGGACGAGGGTTCGCCGGTGTGCCAGACAGTTTCGGACCGGACGGGCATTTCGGATTGCGCGGCATGCGGGAACGAGCTCAGGGCATCGACGCTGGCTTCACAGTGCAGACCGCGCCAGGGAAAGGAACGATGATCTTAGTGGAGGCGATGGTTAATTGAGCGGCTCGATTCGTATTCTGGTCGCGGACGATCACAACGTTGTGCGGCAGGGCCTGGTCGCTCTCATCGGAACGGTTTCGGATATGACCGTTGTCGCCGAAGCCGCCGATGGGGCCCAGGCCGTCGAACTGTTTCGTAAGCACAAACCGGACGTAACCATCATGGATCTTCGGCTACCTGTTATGAGTGGCGTTGAGGCGATCACGCAGATCCGCCGCGACTTCCCTTCCGCCCGCATTCTTGTGCTGACTACCTTCGATGGCGACGAAAACATCTTCCGCGCCTTGCAGGCGGGAGCGCGAGGCTATCTGTTGAAGGATATGTTCGGCGATGAACTGATGGAGGCCATCCGCGGCGTACACGCCGGCAAGACGCGTATTCCCGCTCCGATCGCGCAACGCCTCGCGGAGCGGATGGGCGGCCCTTCTCTTACGAATCGCGAACTTGAAGTGCTGAAACTGATCGTGTCGGGCAAGAGCAACAAAGACATCGGAAACGAACTTTCGATCTCCGAAGCGACGGTCAAGACGCATATCAACAGCATTCTCGGCAAGCTGGGCGTTTCCGATCGCACACAGGCCGCCACTACAGCGCTCCAGCGCGGAATTGTCGAACTACCGCAATCACAATGATCCGAATTTCACTTCTGATAGCTTTGCTTGCCTCATTGATGACGGCATCTTCCAGGATGGACGCATGGCGGCCCGCCACAGAGAGCGAACTGAAAGCCATCATCCCGGCGCGCGCGCCAGTCGAGAAAGAGCGCATCGAGACCGAGTTTCGGACTGCGTCCGGGATAACCGATGGAACGGGTAAATTTGTTGCCGGCGTTGTCCTGATCACCGCAGGCTATTCGGCCGAAGGAAAATATTCCCACTTCTTTCTGACGCAGGTTCCAATCAAATTGAGGAATCTTTCATTGAAGCCGGGAGAATATGTATTCGGCTGGCGCAAAGATGCGGATTCTTTAGCTGTCAGCTTCTATGAGGCCCAAACCGGTAAGTATCTGGGGCGCGTGGAGGCCCTGCGAAACAGCCGTGTGGGAAGAATTGAATCCTTCCAGATCCTGCCGCCCAGCCAGAAGCCGCTGATCCTGATTGGAAGGTTCGGTTTTCCCTACAAAATCGGCGAATAGTGCTGCTGCACTAAGAATTCAATCCATTCCTCGAAGCCGGCGCCGCTTTTAGACGACACTTCGATAGTGCGCATTCCCGGCCGAACCGCCTGGATATTCTTGTACGCTTCCTCGCGGTTGAATTCAACCGCCTCCGCCAGATCAACCTTCGTGATGACAGCCGCATCGGCCGTGTTGAAAATAGTCGGATACTTAAGCGGCTTATCCTCTCCCTCGGTTACCGAAAGCAACACGGCACGCAGGTCTTCGCCCAGATCGTAGGAAGACGGGCAGACCAGGTTTCCGACATTCTCGATGAACAGAAAATCCAGATTGGCGAGGTTCCATTCTTCAAGCGCGCTCCTTACCATGGCCGCTTCCAAATGGCAGAGCGTTCCCGTGTTGATTTGCTTTACCGGCGCGCGGCTCCGCGCCAGTCGCGCTGCATCGTTCTGGGTAGCAAGATCACCGACCAGTGCGGCCGGACGATACTTCTGACCCAAGCTGGTAAGGGTCCTTTCGAGTAAAGCCGTTTTGCCCGCGCCCGGGCTCGAAACCAGGCTGACGACGAAAACGCCGGCGGCATGAAACTGTTCCCGCAGCTCACGGGCAACCTGATCGTTGTGTTTCAGGACGTTCTGCCTGACCTCTACGATGCGCGGTCCGGACGTCATTCACCCAGCTCCAAAGCAGAGACTTGCAATTCGCGGCCGCGCACCACGTTGTGGGATGGAGTTCCGCACTCGGTGCATTCGAATAACTGAATCGATGCAATAAGCCGCTCCGCTTCGCATTTGGAGCAGTACACCACAATCGGAATCTGCTCGACAACTAGTTGACAAGCAGCGAATGCAGTCTGCTCGGTTGCCAGCTCGTAAGCCGAGAGCAAGGCCTCCTTATCAACTCCCGAGAGCGCCCCGAGTTTGAGGTGAATCGCGTTCACACGGACCCCGCCGCGGCGCTCCGCTTCCTCTTCGGCGAGTTCCAGGATGCTCATCGCTATCGAGAGCTCATGCATGGGGTTCGCTTAAACTAGCGATAGCCGCTTGGCCTAAGCTGATACCTCCATCGTTTGGGGGAACAGCACCGTTCGTCCAGATCTGCATAGCCAGACGTGATTTGATCTCCCGAAGCAGCAGTCCGTTTTGGAAAACGCCGCCCGAGAGTACCACCGTATCTATTCCGTTCTCTGCACAGCGCACAGTTGCCGCCCCGCACAGACCCTGCGCAATTCCCGCATGAAACGCGCGCGCGATCTCGCCGGTTTCGCGTCCGCGCATCCGGTCGTGAATCACGCTCTCGAGCAGCGGCTTAAAGTCAAGCTCCTGTCCAACGATTGGAAACGGATACGGCTCGCATGGCGCAACCCTTTGCGCGAGGTGTTCCAGCCACATCGCCGCCTGGCCTTCGAAACTGATCCTTCGCGTGAAGCCGAGCAGCGCCGCCGCTGTGTCGAACAGGCGTCCAACGGAAGTCGTCTTGAATATACGCAGGCCTTTGCTAACCAGATCCAGTGATTTCCGGTACCGCGGCGGGAAGTGAAAGGGCGCGGCCGTGAGATCGGGACGAGCATCGATTTCGGCCAGGAAGCCGGCGGCGCACTGGACTGGATACTGCGCAGCCGCATCGCCACCGGGCAAGACTGCGCCTTTCAAATGCAATACGCGCTCGAAGCCATCGGCAACGCTGCCGGCGAAGAATTCCCCGCCCCAGATCGTCCCGTCATCTCCATAGCCCGTTCCATCGAAGCTAATGCCAATCACGCGTTTTTCCCACGCTCGTTTCTCAGCCAGCACAGAGGCGATGTGCGCCCGATGATGTTGCACCGCCGACCTGTAGCTGCCCGGAAGCTCGAGCGCATACGCGGTCGATACATACTGCGGATGAGCATCGTGCACGATGGCCAGATCGTTCCAATCCACTTCATACATGGAAACAAGGTCTTGTATGGTCTCGCGGAAAGACTTTCGCGATTCGTAGTGCTCGAGATCGCCGATATGCTGGCTGATGAATGCCTGACCGTTCACCACCAGCGTAATTGTGCTTTTCAAGTCCGCACCGAGGGCCAGAATAGGCCGCCTCGAAGGCAGAGTTGTAACCGCCCCGGGCGCATAGCCGCGGGATCGCCGTAACACGACCGGACCGAAGGCTCCGACGCAGGCCACGGAATCATCCACGCGCCGCGCGATGGGCCGCTCGCCAATTAAGAACGCATCCGCGATTCCAGAAAGCCGTTGTCGTGCATCGTCATCCTCAAATGCAATCGGTTCGCTGGAGCGGTTTGCGCTCGTCATCACGAGCGCCTCAGGCGCCCCGGCCGCGAACAGCAGGTGGTGCAACGGAGCGTAGGGCAGCATCAACCCAAGCTCTTGATTCTCGGGCGCAACTTCATCCAGTTGAGTGTTGGCCGCAACGAGAACAATCGGTCTTGCTATCGAAGCAAGCAGCGCCTCGGTTTCTTTCGACAGCTCTGCCAGCTCACGTGCGGTCGCGACTGTTCGAACCATAACCGCAAACGGCTTCTCTTTGCGGTACTTGCGTTCACGCAAAGTGCGCACCGCGCCGGCATTACGTGCATCGCAAGCCAGATGATATCCGCCGATTCCCTTTATGGCAACAATCTGCCCGGCGCGCAGCAGGGTTGCCGCGCGCTTGATCGCCGGCAAATCACCCGCCAGCATCTCATCACCCGATTCGAGCCGGTAATGAGGACCGCAGTTGGAGCACGCAACCGGCTGCGCATGGAAGCGGCGGTCAACCGGATCTTGATACTGGGCGGCGCAGAGAGCGTCCAGCGGCCAGCGCTTCATCGTGGTGTTACCGCGATCGTAGGGAAGGCGCTCGACGATTGTGTAGCGCGGCCCGCAGTTGGTGCAGTTGATGTACGGGTACAGGTAGCGCGGATCCGCGGGGTCAAAAAGCTCAGCCAGGCACATCTCGCAGATGGGCAAGTCGGGAGAAACGCGGACGGATGGATGTCCGTTCCGCCTGCTCTCGCGTATAGTGAATCCACTCAGACCGGCCGCTTCGGAACGGCTGATGTCGATCGCAGTGATATCCGCAGCGGGCGGCGGCTGCGCCTTCAGTTCCGCAACGAACGAATCCAGAGCCCGTTCGGCTCCTTCAACGTGAATGTTGACCCCTTCCGGCCCGTTCAGGACCCATCCAGTCAGGCCATTCGTCTCTGCCAGGCGAAACACAAATGGGCGAAATCCTACGCCCTGCACAACTCCGCGCACGCGAATCGAAAGCGCGGCGTTCATTCACCCGGTCCTCTCGCAACGACACACCCGCGTCCCTGCCATCCGACCTGAGCGACTCGTCCGTCCTCAACCAAAACGGGCACGGTCCGCCGGCCACCGGTTGCCGCGCACATCCGTTGAAATGCTTCGGGATCAACCTCAACGTCATACTCCACGAAATCGCATCGCCTCCACTCGAGCCATTCGCGCACTTCCCGGGTGTACGGACAGCTTGCTGTTCCGTAGAGCTCAAGAGTCTTCATGATCGGCCAGTTCTATAAGTTCCCGCACGACATGATAGATGGATGCCTGCACTTCCTGAATACGCGGGATGTAATCGGAACGGACGACTAGCGCATGGTCCGCCAAGCCTCGCCGAACAATCTCGCCGCCGTCGTAACCGGCAAGTGCCACGGTGAGAAGACCGCGCTTTCGAGCTTCTTCGAGCGCCATCACAATGTTCTTCGAGCCGCCGCTGGTGGAGATCCCGATGGCAATATCGTTTTCACGCGCCTGAGCAATCAACTGCCGGGAAAAAATCACCTCCGTTCCGATATCATTTGCCAGTGCGGTGAGATTGGCCGGCTCCAGCGATAGCGAGATTGCCGGAACGGGCGTGTAGCCTTCCGGCGGAAGGACGCAGTCGAGAGCCCAATCGTTGGCATCGGTAGCCGAGCCGCCATTTCCGAAAAGGATGAGCTTGCCGCCTTTCTTCACTCTGGCTTGAATCGCGAAGGCGGTATCCACCATCTGATCGCATTCCTCTTCGGAGACCTGCGCGCGCAATTTCGCATCTTCGCTGACTTTCATCTGGATAGAAGCAGCTACATCGTCGACAACGGCAATCGTTTCCTGTTTCCCCTGACCGAGAAACGGATACAAAAAGCCTGCTTCTCCGGCATCTTGACCGAGTTCGCGGTGCTCAAAGAACACATGCACCGTTTCCCACAGCGTGTGATAGAGAATCTCGACCATCTCCTGGTGCATGAATGGATCGGGCGTAGCCGAGTTAAACGAATAAGACCCTTGCCCGGGCAGCGCGAACGTCATTGCTCCGCGTTCTTGCGCAATGTCGAGGCAGGCTTGCACTTCACGATTCCCTTCGGGCGGTCCAAACCCCATCACGATATCTTCCGGCCGCAGAATTGCCTCGATCCACGCGGCGAATGAGAGCGACAAATCAAGGGCCGGAAGCGCGCGCTTGCCAACTATGACGGGATGAACGAACTCCACTGATACGTGTTGCGCATCGGTGGTGTAAGGGCCTCGCCCGAACGCAAGTAACCGGCCGCCTTCCAGAAAGCGCCCTGACATTTCGCGGCAGGCTGAAGCAAGACGCTGCGATTCGCGATCGAAGAATCTGCCATAGAGTTCGTTTCGTTTGCTGAGCGCCTCGGCGACTCGTGTTGCCAGCGTGGAGTGATCAGCCAACATATCAGCAAATCCGCGGCAGAGGATCACCCACCAGCATGTCGATCACCCGCGTGCCTCCGTAGCCCGTCTCTCCCAGAACGGTCGCGGATGGCTGCTCGCGAATTTCCCCAATGACCGCCGCCTCATGGCCGCCCGGCGTCGCATGAAGGGCAGCCAGCGCGGCTTCCGCACTTTCCGGAGCGACGATGGCGAGGAACTGCCCTTCGTTCGCAATGTGAAGCGGATCAAGTCCCAGCAGTTCGCACGCCCCGCGAACCGCATCGCGGACCGGTATCCGTTCCTCCCACAGCAGCACTCCGAGATTGCAATCCCGCGCAAGCTCATTGAGTGAAGTTGCGACGCCGCCACGGGTAGGGTCGCGCATCCAGCGAACCCCCGAACCCGCGCTCCGCGCCAAGACCTCTACCAAAGGAAGTACCGAACGCGTATCGGAACAAAGCTCGGCTTCCAGGTCAAGTTCTCCGCGCGCTAGCAAAATGGTAATGCCGTGATCTCCCACCGGACCGCTCAGAAGCACTTTGTCGCCGGGACGAACGGAATCCGGTGAAATCGACAGCTCCGGAATAGGACGTCCGATTCCCGCGGTTGTGACGTACATGTGATCGGCCTTTCCGTGCTCGACCACTTTCGTGTCGCCGCCTCGGATCAGCACTCCGGCCTGACCGGCCGCGTTCGCCATGGCTCGAACTTCCGCTTCCAGCATCTGAGTTGGCAGCCCCGCTTCTAACACAAACGTGACCATCAGCGCCTCTGCTCTTGCTCCGGAAACCGCCAGGTCATTGACCGTCCCGTTCACGGCAAGTTCGCCGATGGACCCGCCGGGAAACCGTAGCGGCTTCACGACGAAGCTGTCCGTCGTAACGGCGATGCGTGTTCCGTCGATATTGAAATGCGCGGCATCGCCCAGCGGCTCAGCAGAAGCGCCAAACAGAAGCGGCGCGAAAAGCCCCTCGACCAGCCGCCGGCTTGCCTTGCCTCCGGCTCCGTGAGCCATTTCGATCTGGGCATCGCGGAAACGGATCGTCGGGAGCACAATGCTCACTTAGCGCCCCCTCAGACTGATACAGCAACCTTTGTCAGGGCCTCAGCTTTGCGATAAGCGTAGTTGTAATAAGCCGCGCACGATCCTTCGGAAGAAACCATCAGTGCGCCAACCGGGCGCTCCGGGGTGCATTCCTTTCCGAAAAGCTTACACTGCACCGGCTTCAAGACGCCCTTCAGCACCTCGCCGCATTGCGCCGCCTTCGGGTCTGTCACGCGCACGCCTGGCACGGAAAATCGGCGCTCGGCGTCCCATTCCGCGTAGCTTTCGCGCAGCCGCAGCGCGGATTGGGAGATGAAGCCCATGCCGCGCCATTCGAAATATGGGCGCAACTCAAACACTTCCGCTATCGCCTTCAAGGCCGCCCGATTCCCTTCCCAGGGAACCACCCGTTTGTACTGGTTTTCGACCTTCGCCTCACCCGTTCGGAGCTGTTGCAGCAGCATCACGATGGATTGCAACACGTCAACGGGTTCAAATCCGGAGACCACAATCGGTTTGCGTTCATTCCTCGCGATCCACTCATAGGGGCGGCAGCCGATGACCGCCGATACGTGCCCAGGCCCGATAAAGGCGTCGATGCGCATGTCGGGAGAATCCAGAATGGCGCGAATGCCCGGAAGAATGGTGACGTGATTGCAAAATACAGAGAAGTTGCGAATGCCCTGCGCCTTAGCGCGCATCAGCGTGAGAGCTGTTGACGGTGCGGTGGTCTCAAAACCGATCGCAAAAAACACTACCTGCTTCTCCGGATTCCTTTGCGCCAGCTTCAGCGCATCGGCGGGCGAATAGACAATCCGCACGTCTATCCCGCGGGCTTTGTGTTCCAGCGGGCTGCCCTCGCGTCCGGGCACGCGCATCATATCGCCAAAAGCAGTGAACGTTACGTTCTCCTGCTTTGCGATGGAAAGGCCGTCATCGATTCGTCCCATGGGAAGCACGCAGACCGGGCAACCGGGGCCGTGGATCAGTTCGATGTTGGGCGGCAGAATATCCTTCAAGCCAAAACGGTAGATAGCGTGTGTATGCCCGCCGCACACTTCCATGAAACGGTAATGCCGCGATGGATCCGTGAGGCGGCGAATCTCTTCCGTGGCTTTCGCGATAATCTCAGGATCCCGGAATTCATCTACAAACTTCATGTGGTGTCCTTCGAGGCCGAACTATCCGCATTCTCCAGGCCGTAGCCCTTCACTTCTTCCAAAGCGGCCGCACTCTCGCCAAGCATGGTGAGCGTTCGTATCTGCTCTTGTGCCTGCTCTTCGCTAATTTTGCTCATTGCGAAGCCCACGTGGACGAGAACCCAGTCGCCCCTCTGGGGAGGGTTGTCCAATAGAAGCCCGGTGTCGATATGACGCCGCACTCCGGAAACTTCCACCAGCGCACGATTCTGCTCGTCAGCAAACAGTTCAACAATTTTCGCCGGTATGGCCAGACACATTCCGCGCCTACATCGCCT
>JAICXK010000001.1 GCA_025980435.1 Bryobacteraceae bacterium | reverse complement strand
GTGCACTTGCGCCTTGTCCTCACTAAGGGCATCAATGAATATCCGCGGCCCGGATGTCCGGTTCGACGATCCACGTACGATGCCCAATATGCCGACATACTGCGGAAAGAAGGCGTTCCCTTTGTCCCGAACGCTATCGGCAAGGATCTCATCTTCTCCGCCATCACGATCATCCTTATTCTGGGCGCCGCGCTGCTTTTTGGCCCAAAGGGGCCGCATGGGCAGCCCAATCCGACCATTGTCGACACGGCGCCTCAGCCGGACTTTTACTTTATGGCGATATTTGCCGCTCTGGCGCTGCTGCCCGATTGGATGGAGGCGTGGGTGATGTTCGGTGCGCCCGCCATCGCCCTTCTCATTCTGCTCTTCCTGCCGTTTTACGCGAACCAGGGAGAGAAGAGCGCGAGACGGCGACCGGTTGCGGTCCTGGCAGTCGTTTTCATTCTGATGGTGATCGGGATACTCGCCTACATGGGAATAACGGCGCCCTGGTCTCCAAAGATGTCGGCCTGGAGCGGTGACGCGATTCCGGTGGAATATTTGAAGGGCCGAACGCCGCTCGAACTGCATGGCGCGATCGTCTTTCAGAATAAGCAGTGCCGTAACTGCCATGCGCTCGGTGGTGAAGGCGGCCAGCGTGGTCCGGCCCTGGATGCAGTGGCGACGCGTCTTACAAAAATCGAGATGATACGCCAGGTTATTCAGGGCGGCGGTAATATGCCCTCATACGGAAAGAAGTTGTCGCCGGAGGAGGTGGAGGCGCTCGTTTCTTTCATGCAAACTCTGCATCCGAAGCACGTGCCGCCGGCTCGAAATTCCAACAAGCCCGCCAACCGTCTGCCCCGGGATGTGGCGGCTTTGAGCGTGCCTCTTCCGCGGGGTGCGAAGCAGTAGTATTGTGCAGTCTTCAGCAAGTGCGGCGCTGCTCTCCTGGACGCTCGACGCTCGCGCAATCGTCCTCCTGCTTCTGATCGCGTTCTTCTATGTCCGGGGCTGGATGCGTACTCGCAGGCTGTTACTCCGAACCAATGATTTCGACCGGCTCTACGCATTTCTGGGCGGTCTCGCGGTCCTGTTCGTAGCGACGGAATCGCCGCTTGATACCTTCGACAGCCTGTTTCTTTCCGCCCACATGGCGCAACACTTGCTGCTGATGATGGTGGCGCCACCGCTGATCTTGCGGGGCGATCCGGTGCTTCCTATGCTGCGGGGGCTGCCGAAGCAGTTTGTGAAGGAAGGCTTGGGCCCGTTTCTGACCTGGATGCCTTTGCGGCGGCTGGGCCGTTTCATCACCTCTCCGGTATTCGCGTGGTGTGCGTTCGCAGTCAGCACGCTGTTTTGGCACCTCCCGAAATTTTATGAGTTGGCCTTGCATTCCACTGCCTGGCATGGCATCCAGCATGCGTCATTCTTCTGGACGGGGATTCTTTTCTGGTGGCCGATCATTCAGCCCGGGCCCGGCCGGCCGAAATGGCCGCGCTGGATGCCCGTCCCTTACCTGTTGTTTGCCGATATATTGAATACGGCTCTGTCTGCGTTTTTTGTATTTTCCGGCCATCTGCTCTATCCGACTTATGAAGCGGTCCGGGCAAGCAGCTTGAGCGCTCAGGATGACCAGGCGCTGGCCGGGTTAATCATGTGGGTACCGGGATCTCTCATTTATTTGGTCCCGGCGTTTGTGCTTGCCATGCGGATCTTCTCTGTTCCGCAAATGGCGGCGGCTCCTGTCAGAGCCACGCGCAGCCGCCGGATTCGGCGGCGTTCCTCGCGGTTCACCCTGCCGCGGCTGAGACGGGTGCTCCAGGCGGTCATGCTGCTCATCGCTATCGTCGTCATGGCGGATGGATTCTTCGGCCCGCAGATCGCGCCGCTGAACATGGCGGGTGTCCTGCCGTGGATTCATTGGAGAGCCCTTTCGATTCTGGCGCTGCTCGCGGTGGGAAATCTGTTTTGCATGGCGTGTCCGTTTATGTTTGTCAGGGACTTCAGCCGTAAGCTTCTGCCCGCCAGATTCCGGTGGCCAAAAGCGCTCAGAACGAAATGGATGGCGGTCGTGTTGATCGCGCTTTATCTCTGGGCCTATGAAGCGTTTGGGCTCTGGAACAGCCCCTGGCTCACAGCTTGGATCATCGCGGGATACTTCCTGGCCGTGTTGTTGATCGATGGATTGTTCCGGGGCGCGACGTTTTGTAAATACGTTTGCCCCATCGGGCAGTTTCATTTTGTGAGCTCTTTGATTTCACCAAGAGAAGTAGGGGTGAAGCGGCCTGAAGTTTGCCGAAGCTGCAAGACCTACGATTGTATTCGCGGAAATGAGCGGGCGCCCGGGTGCGAACTTTATCTATTTCAGCCGAAGAAGGCCGGAAATCTGGACTGCACATTTTGCCTGGACTGCGTGAAGGCGTGCCCGCATGATAATGTCTCTCTCATTTCGATCGTGCCCGCAAAGGCGCTGATTACAGATCCGTACCGGTCTTCCATCGGGAGACTCTCCAAGCGAACGGATATCGTTGCCCTCGCTTTGCTGATTACCTTCGGGGCATTTGTGAACGCTGCCGGAATGATCAGCCCAGTGATGGCTTGGGAGCGTTCCACGCCAGGCAATATCGCCCTGTTTGTGCTTGGCGGAGCAGTGATCTGCCCGGCTCTCGCCGTTTTGCTAGCCGGATTGTTGAACCGGCTTAGTGGCGCGCGGTTGAAAGAAATGGATTTCGCCCGGCGTTCGGCGCTGGCGCTTGTGCCGGTGGGAGTGGCAATGTGGGCCGCGCACCTGCTGTATCACCTGGGAACCAGCTTCGGAGGAGCGTGGCCCGCCATTCAGCGGGCGGCCACGGGTGCGATTACGGCCGTCGCCATGCCGTCCGCGCCTGGCTGGCTTGCACCGGCACAGATCTTGCTGCTGGATGCGGGACTTCTGCTCACGCTCTACGTTGCGTGGCGTATTGCTTCCCAATACGCAGGGAAGGTTCGTACGGCGGCGGCATTGGTTGCACCCTGGGCCGCGTTGTCGTGCGCTCTTTATGCGGCGGGTATCTGGATTCTGTTCCAGCCAATGCAGATGCGAGGAATGCTGCACTGACACGCGCAGTCCATTTCTCTACCGGCTTGCTGCTCCTGGCCGGAATGCTTTACGCGGACGGCGGCACGGTGCTGTTCCACAAGCAGGCTGGGCCGTTCGAGGTTACACTATTCGGCTCGCCCACGCCTCTACGCGTAGGGAGCGCGGATCTGAGCGTTATGGTTCAAAAGACCGCGGACAGCTCGTCCGTTTCAGATGCGGAAGTGAATGTGCATCTGAAAAGGTCAGAGCCGGGCAATATTGTGGAGGTCATTGCTCCGGCTACGCACGCCAAGGCAACGAATAAGTTGCTCTATGCGGCGCACGTTCATTTGCCGGCCGCGGGTACGTGGCGTGTCGATGTCGAAGTTGCGGCCGCGGGCTCAACCGCGAGCGCATCGGGTCAAGTGACCGTTCAACCGCCCGAACCTCCAGCGGCAAACTATTGGGGCTATTTCGCACTCGTGCCGTTCGTAATTCTCCTATTCGTTTTTAATCGCTGGCTGAAACGCAGGCGGCGGATGACATATCCGCGAGTACAGCGATAAGCGCCTTACGGCCGTTGATGGTTCATTAGCCGCTTCTTACGCGCGCGGCTCATTGTCCGCCTACTCACTCGCGCCGCTCAGGCGCACCGATATCGGTCCGAATGTCATAAGTACTAGGACCGTTGGCGGGTTCTGCGATTAGCTCGCCCACTCAAGCCAACCGCAGTACCAGAACTCCAAACCCAGTTAGTCTTGTTTTTCCCCAAGTACCGAACTAAGGTACCCAAGGAGAGCGGTGTAACCAACTCGTAACCAGTTCATATTCGTATTGGCATTGCGATGAAAAGAGAATGAATCCCGCAGTTTCTGACACGCCAGCCACTGCGGCGGGCGCGGCTCGAAGTGTCAAAGTCTCCGAAGGTTCAGACAATCGGTATCGCCTATTATGGCTCGTGATCCTCGACCCGGATCGCGGGGAATGCAGTGGCGCCGGAATGCGCTTCATCAACTTTGCTCGAGAACTAACCAGCGCCGGAGTATTGGTCTATTTTGCTGTGAATTGCTGGCCGGGGCAGGATATCCAGAGCATGCGAGAGTATCTCGCATGTCTAAAAGAGCAGAAGGTAATCGCCGGATCGTTTATACTGCAGTACCGGTATTCGCATCGCCAGGGTACTATGGGAGCGTTAGTCTTCCATCCTGGGTTAACAAACTTCGTCTTGAAGTCCGTTCGATCTGCTGCTGTTGACTCGATTTGGAAATTTGCAGAGGCGAATGAGATCAACGTCTTTATCAATAGCGACCGGATGCTGTTATTCCTCGGGCCAGCGCTGGCGGGTCGGCTGCCCGTGATCTGCGACTGGACCGATTCGTTGGTATTGTATTACCTGCGGGCGCTCAACAGAAGAATTCGCGGCCTGGATTACAAGGGGTTAATCGGCTTTCTTCGCGATTTCCAAACGAATCTCATTGCAGAGGGTTACTATGGACGCCGGTCGACATTCAATCTTGTGGTCTCTCCAGTTGATAAGGAATGGCTGAACCGGACGAATTTCTGCGCATCCAAAAATCGATTGATTATGAATGGCGCAAAAATGCCGGCTTATTCCGCGGTAGTGAAGACGCCAAAGCGACTCATATTTTCGGGGGTCATGGACTTCGCACCGAATTACGAAGGCGCACTCTGGTTTTTGGACAAAGTGTTTCCGCTGGTCTTGAATAGGCATCCAGATGCGACACTTGTTTTGGCGGGAATGAATCCGCCTCGAGAACTCCAGGAACGTGCGAATAAGCGCGTTCAGGTGGCCGGATTTGTCGAGGACATGGGAGCGGAAATCTCGTGTAGCAGCCTCTACGTGGCGCCGATGATCTCCGGCGGCGGCTTCAAAAACAAAATCGTAGAGGCGATCACCAACGGAACATATGTCGTGGGCACACGTTTAAGCGTTGAGTTTCTTGCACCCGAGATACGAAAGCTACTGAGCGTGGTGCGAACTCCAGAGGAGATGGCCCGAGCTATAAATGCTTTTCTGGACGACCCAAGTCAATTCGACGAGAGGCTCAAGCAAGTTCGAGCTGCAATTATCTCTCAATTTTCCTGGAGTAATCGAACCCTGGAGTTGCTGCACCTGTTAGCGGATGCGTACGCAGTTCATTTCCGCCCGAGTCCGGTATCCGAAAGACTTGAGATCGCAAAAGCCGCGATGACTGGCGATTAATGCTGACCCAATGCGCAACCATCGTTATGGAATCAAGCAAAACAAAGCCCGCTTGGTGACGCCTTGATACGCATCGCTCTCGGTAAGCTTCTCCACTTTGCTGAAGCCAGCCGATTCTAAAAAGTGTTTAACCCACAAATGCGGATTTGAGCCCATGTCAGGCAATAGAGAGGCCCACGCATTTTCCGTCTCATCGGACTGCCCCATGTCGAAGATCAGGAACTTCGACACCTTCGACCGTATTCCCATCATGTACTCGAGGGCATACGCAACGCCACGCTCATACATGATGTGATGCAGAATGGACATGAAAAAGACGGCATCAAACATGGGCAGCATGCGAACAAACTCGAGTGTTAGCTCACCGTACATGAAACCGGCGCCTTTGACGCGGTTGAGGGCAACTGAAGCTTGAGCGAGGGACAAGCGGCGCACGTCGGCGTCAATACCTAAAGCGACACACCCGCATTGTGCCGCGGCCTGCTCCACAAAATATCCCTCCGCACAGCCGAGGTCCAAGACAGTCTTTGCGCCCATGGATGCGATAACATTTCGGATCACGGCGAAACGGTCGCTATGCTTTCGTTCGCCGGGACAGATTGGCTTTCCCTTGATCGATACCGGCTGGTAGGGCGAGTAGCTACGAGCAATTCGACGAAGCGCGAGTTCGTAAAGGAACCCCGGAATTCCATCAATCTCCTGGTCGATTTTGATGTTCATGAATCGAAAGTCATCCTTTGAAATGTGCGAGCGGAGTTTGCTACGCAGCGTGCCGAAAGCGCACGGCAAATGGGTTCAATCATATGTCGGTACCACTCGCCTGTCGGGTGAACGTCTGCTTCGTGATAGAAGTAACTCAGCCATAGCAAGGCCGCAGTGCCCTGCAAATCGGACATGCTCATGGCAAACATCTCAGCGATGCGCCTGGTGTACTGCGCCAGCCAAGGATATTCCCATTTATCCGTCCAGAGCGATACCAAGAAGTCGGCCACATACTTGTCTGCCCACATGGCATAACTCATAAATCCGAGGTGCAATGCATCGAAAGCTGGGGACCCGTTACGCCGCGCGCGATCCCAATCCAAAATACCTGTAACTCGATTGCGTGAGCCGAGGAGGTTATTTAGCCAAAAATCGCCGTGAACCGTTACCGACCCGAGTCCCGATCGATTCCAATGCTCAAACAAACGTAATGCAGTACTTAGCTCGCTTCGATACTGGTGCCGTTGAACGAAACGACCCAGGTCTCTTATATAGTCGCTGTCGGGCACGCGGCCAGGATTTCGCCGCGAGTGCAATTGTCGTAGAGGTTCGAAGGCCATCAGAATGGCTGCCTGGAGATCTTTCTCCGACTTACCCCAGGGCATGAGAGAATGCCCTTCCATACGCGCGGTCACGATGCGATCCGCACGTTGATCAATGATCGCAGGCACGTATTCCGGTAACGCTTCGGCGCCGACGGCTGTCCCGAAGCATAGTTGGTGAATCAGTCTCCTTCGATCATCGGTAATAGCGGCATGCACCGCGACCGCTTTCCCGCATGTTGTCCCAAACAGAAGCACTAAACCGCTACTGGTGATATGCAGCTGAAAGTTGTGTTGGGGGTCGACACCGAATTCTCGACCGACGGTCTCCAGCGAGCCGTTTAACACAAAGGCCGGTTGCCGCGTTCTCAATAAGCGTCGCAGGAGCTGAAACACGCCGGCGTTGCCCAGCAACAAAACTTCGCCGTCCACTTCTAGATTTGGTAGCAGAACGACGACAGTTTTACGGAACGGCACCATGGCTCGTCCTGTGCCTTCGACCGCATTCCGGAGAGCGATCCATCTTGAGTTAGGCTTGGCCGGCAAACCAGACGGCTCGATAAGATCGCCCAGCGTGCGAAGCACCAGCCACCTATCCACGTACACATTATCGCTGGAAAGGGTCGCGCAACAGAGCGCGCAACAAAGAAGAATAATCCTAGAAACACATTATTCGTAGTTTGCAAATATTGCGATGCGAAAGTACCTCGCGCCGGCCTGTACTTTGCGAATCGCTCGATAGACTAAAATAGAGCGGAATACGAGTGAGCCGGAATCCTCCGAGCATTACATTTCAGACCGTTTGGTTGTTGGCGGCCCGAATTGCAGCATTCTTCATGACGATCGTGCTGCCCGTCACGTTGGTTCGTATTTTCGATAAAACGCAGATCGGCGTCTATCGGCAGATCTTTTTGGTAATTGGAACTGCATGCAATATCTTACCGATGGGCTTCACTTTAAGCGCCTTTTACTACCTGCCCAGAGAGACCAAGCGGCGAGGTCTCATAGTCATGAATATAGTCGTATTTTTGGCGGGAGTAGGCATGCTTTGCGGAGGCGCAATCGCATTGTTTCCGCAAATACTCAATCGAATCGTGAATAATGGGGCTCTTGCCCCGTACGCGGGCTGGATTGGCTTAACTATCTTCCTATGGCTGTTCTCGGGTATGCTGGAGAATATCGCGACGGCGAACGAGGATGTCCGGTCGTCGGCGGCTTTCATTGTTTTCGCGCAACTCAGCAAGACCATTCTAATTCTTGCTTTCGGCCTGATTTTCAGATCCGTTGTTGCTTTGCTATACGCCGCCGTTGTACAGGGCACTATTGAATCCTTAATGTTGCTGTGGTATTTGCGCAAAGCCTTTCCCGGGTTCTGGCGGCACTTCGAGTTTTCCGTTTTCCGAGAGCAAACGTCGTACGTGGCTCCCCTTGGACTAGCTGGATTCGCCTATACGGCGCAATCCGATCTGCACAGTTACATCGTGGCCGAAAACTTCAGTGTGGAGAATTATGCCATCTATTCCATTGGGAGCAGCCAACTTCCTCTCATTAATACAATGAGAGATGCACTCGTCTCTGTGTTGCTGGCGAGGATTAGTTCTTTGCAGCAGCAGGGTGAGACAGATCAGATTCGAGTGCTCATGCTACGTGCTGTCCGAAAACTCAGCGCGATGTACATTCCTGTGGCTGTATGTCTGTTTGTTCTTGGCCGTGAGTTTCTCATAACGGTGTATACCGCGAAATTTGCAAGCAGTCTCCCATTTCTCATGCTTAACGCGCTGTTACTGCCGTTGGCGGGCATGATCACAGATCCGGTTTTGCGCGCCTACGCGGCATACCGGTACGTCACCTTGAAAGTTCGTCTGGTTATGCTCGTGGTGTTGATTATTCTTGCCCTTTCCTCGATCCACTATCTTGGCATGATCGGTGTGATGGGGGCGTACGTGTTCTCTGTGACGGCAGAACGCCTGCTTCTATTCCGTCTCACTATGCGGATACTCAATGCGACTTGGGACGATTGGAAGGTAGTACGGGACGTGTGGAAGTATCTAGCATCCGCAGTGGTGGCCGGCTTTGCCGTCTTAGCTTTGAAAGCAGCCCTGCCGAATGCCAAGCCTCAGTTAATACTGTGTGTAGGGGCTGCACTGTTTTCGGTGATCTACATGGCCGCAATCAACTTGAGCGGAGCCATCGAGGACGATGAACGTAGGATGATCAATCGCGTTACGGCTCGATACCTTCGATTAAATGTCTTCCGTATCGCGGACTGAACTAACGATGCCGCGGATGCTGCGCGTAAGCAGCAGGACAAGCAAACAAGGCAGATTCCGGCAAGTCAGTACTAGAGCAGCTGGTACTTGCAAAGACTTCGAATCCATTTGCTCAGCGATTCTCATTCGCTATAAAATCATTCGGTAGCTAAAGCCACACTGCAACCAGGATGACACACGAAGACTTAACGCGGAAAGTGTCGCGCGAAGCAGTGTCCGATCGTTCGTTTGGGTTCACTGTCGGTCTGTTATTCGCCCTCACAGCGAGCCTGCCACTCTTCCATCACAGGCCCGTGCGCTGGTGGGCACTGGCGCTCGGCGCAGGCCTTTGCGTGATTGCGGCATTTGCTCCGCGCTTATTGCATGGTACTAACTGGCTGTGGATGAGATTTGGCGACCTTCTGGGCAGGATTATGACCCCGGTAATGACATGCGTGATGTTTTACCTGGTGATAACTCCGTCCGGCCTAGCCCTTCGATTGCTTCGAAAGGACATCTTAAGATTGCAGCGTGATTTGACGGCAAAGACTTATTGGGCACCCAGAAAACAGGTGGGTATCGAGCCGATAGCAATGCAGAGGCAATTTTGAGGGACGGCAAGACATGTCCATCGTTCTAGAGTTGTTTGCTTTTTTGCGTGCACGGAAGAAGTTGTGGTTGATTCCTATCGCAACCCTGATGCTGCTTTTTGGAGCATTGCTGCTAATTGCAGAGAGTTCAGCAATCGCGCCGTTCATTTACAGCTTGTTCTGAGAAATGCCAGAGAAAGCGATTCTTGGCATCTCGGCGTTTTATCACGATAGCGCCGCTGCACTAGTGTTGGACGGCGAGGTTGTAGCCGCTGCCCAGGAAGAGAGATTCACCCGGAAAAAACACGACCCTGGATTTCCCGCGAATGCGGTGGCGTATTGCCTCGCCGAAGGCGGTTTAACGTTGAAAGATCTCGAATACGTGGTGTTCTACGAGAAACCGTTCCTGAAATTCGAGCGGCTGCTCGAAACGTACCTGGGTTTTGCACCGCACGGCCTGCGTTCTTTTCAAATGGCGATGCCGCTATGGACGCGGGAAAAGCTGTTTCAAAAGAGCGTTCTGCGTAAGGCGCTCGCGAGTTTTGGCGATTTCGATTGGGAAAAGAGGCTAAGCTTCGTAGAACACCACGAGAGTCATGCCGCGAGCGCATTTTATCCCTCTCCTTTCGAGGAAGCCGCCGTTCTGACGATGGATGGAGTTGGCGAATGGACGACTACATCGGCCGGAATCGGTTCGCACAATAGGATCGAGCTCCTCAAAGAGATTCACTTTCCCCATTCTCTGGGTTTGCTGTATTCTGCCTTTACTTACTACACCGGCTTCAAGGTTAACTCCGGCGAATACAAATTAATGGGCCTCGCCCCGTACGGAACGCCGAAATATCGTCAGCGCATTTTCGATGAACTTATCGATGTCAAAGACGACGGCTCGTTTCGGCTGAATCTCTCATATTTCAACTATTGCGCCGGATTGACCATGACCAACGGGAGATTCGATGCTCTTTTCGGCCTGCCGCCTCGCAAACCGGAAGACCGGCTGGAGCAGGTTCATATGGATATTGCTGCTTCCGTACAGGCGGTGCTGGACGAAATTGTGCTGCGATTGACACGCTCGCTCGCGCGTGAAACGGGCTTCAGAAACCTGTGCCTTGCCGGAGGAGTTGCTCTCAATTGCGTTTCCAATGGCAAGGTACTCCGCGACGGCCATTTCGACCGATTATGGATCCAGCCTGCGTCAGGTGATGCGGGGGGAGCGCTTGGCGCCGCGCTTGCGGTTCATCATGGCTATCTCGGGCGCGAACGCGCGATTGACGGTGGCTCGGACGGTGTGGGCGGATTGGATGGCATGAAAGGTAGCTACCTCGGCCCGTCCTTCACCCAGTCGGAAGTCGAACGGGAACTGACCGCGATCGGCGCTTGTTACACGGTTCTTACCGATTGCACGCTGATAGAGAATTGTGTGGATGTCCTCGCCGAGGCGAAAGCGCTCGGCTGGTTTCAGGGAAGAATGGAGTTCGGTCCGCGCGCGCTCGGCTCGCGGTCCATTCTTGGCGACCCGCGTTCCTCTGCTATGCAGTCCGTGCTCAACCTAAAAGTGAAGTTCCGCGAATCGTTCCGCCCGTTTGCTCCTTCAGTTCTAAACGAAGATGTATCGGAATGGTTTGAGTTGGATCGCGAGAGCCCGTATATGCTCCTGGTTGCCGATGTAGTGAAATGCCGACGCCGACTAATGACTGAAGCAGAAGAAAACCTGTTTGGCATTGAAAAATTGAATGTCCCGCGGTCCGAGATCCCGGCGGTCACTCATGTCGACTACTCGGCTCGAATTCAGACCGTGCACCGGGAGACGAATCCCCGGTATTACGCACTGCTCTCGATGTTCAAGCAGCGCTGCGGCTGTCCAGTCCTTGTCAACACCAGCTTTAATGTGCGCGGCGAGCCGATCGTCTGTACGCCACGAGATGCATTCCGGTGCTTTATGGGTACCGAGATCGACGCCCTCGCCATCGGGAACTGTTTCTTAAGAAAAGAAGGCCAGCATGCCGCCAACCAGCGGACCTACCACCAAAACTTTGAGCTCGATTGAGGTTACTTCCCGCGCGCCCACTGGCCGAAAGGCACGCATCATAGTCTTGCTGTGGATCGCCAATTTCACCGCAGTCTTTCTGTTTTGTATTGGGGCGGAATTTGTGGCACGACGCATCGAGTATGCTCGGTTGCAGACCACAGGCCAGATTCCAAGGACGCTGCGCGACCCGTGGGCGGCCTGGTGGAACAATCCCGCATTTTCCCGTTTAGACATTCATCACGACGCGCAAGGTTTTCGGCGCGATACGGACGTAATGTTGGAAAAACCCGCAAACACGATTCGCATTTTCTTTCTGGGCGGCTCCGCAGCTTACGGATGCGAGGGTCTGTACTCGGAAATCGAGCCGCGCTATACACGTCTTTACAATAATCAAACAATTGATCACTATCTGGAACGCAAGCTGAACGCAACGTTTGGTTCCAAGCATTGGGAAGTGATCAATGCGGCGGTGATCGAGTACCGGCTGCACCAGGACCTTGCCGAGTTGCTATCGCGTCTATTGCGGTACCGTCCAGACTACCTGATTTTGATGGATGGGCACAACGACGTAAGCGCGCTCGCTACGGCAGGCCCGCATTACGATCCCTACGGTCAAACTCCACACATGAATGAGTTCCATGAGCTCGCGAATCCGCAGTCATTGGCTTCGCTTGGCGCGGCCGGGGCCGCTTGGCTTCAGAACAACAGTGTCATTTTTCGGATCCTGGAAGATCATTTTCGGTTGCGGCTGACCGGCGTGAGACGGCAAACCGCCGCGCGGAACCAAATTGTGCACAGCCCCGTCCGGTTTTCCGACCTGACCGGGGAGGAAAAAACGCGATATCAAGAGGGAGCACGCCAGCTCGAAACCTATCACGAAACGGTGCTTCAGATCCAGTCGGTTGCCGCTCTAGAAGGTATTAAGGTAATCTTCGCGCTACAGCCGGAACTTATTCTCTCCCGCAAACCCCTGACCGACAGCGAAAAACGGCTCGCCGAATACCACCGCAAGGTGAGCGGCAGTTATGTGACGTATGTGTATGAGCAGTACGAACCGGAAATTGAGCGAAGCCTGGCAGCCGATAAACGCCTCTCCTTTCTGAGCCTACTGGATGTCTTTGACGGATTCAAAGGCCAGATGTTCACCGATTACTGCCACCTCACGCCTGCCGGAAATTCCCGCGTGGCAGATCGGATTTTCGAGTTCGCCGAGCCATTGTTCCGGGAATCTGCACGATAGCGCGCCAATCGCTATGGTGGAAAAAGCGAAGGCCTCAGAGAGGCGATCATGCCGTCGGAAGTAACCGGAACCGAAAGAGCTACGCAGGTACCCGCGACAAATGACCCGTTGGCGCTACTAAATAGCAAGAGCTCCGTCACATGAAAGCAATCGCCGTGCTGGCAGCCGCTGTAGGTCTTACGGTTGCGCCGCACGTAATCGCAACGGTTGGGATAGCAGCCCCGCCGAGTGCACCGGTATTGGCTTCCTCGATCAAGACCGTGCGGATTGGCTCCTCTGTCCCATCGACGACGGAAGATGGCACGATTCAGTTCACAGCAAAAGAGGCGGTTACCTGGTCGCTTTCTCCCGGCAGTAAGGGCTCTATTGATCCCAATACGGGCGTGTACACCGCACCCGCCGCAATCACCGCGAAAAACGCCAGCGGTGGATGCCAGAATTCACCTAACGATTCCATTTTCAACACGCGCATCGACAAGGCCCCCGTTCATGCCAATTCCGCTGCATGGATTGCAATGATGAAGAATTCGGGCATTAACTACGAGGAAGGCTGGGGGCTGAGCCGCTACGGCAACAGCACACCGCGAATCAAACTAGCAACGAAGTACACACCGCAATATAACGGCATCTATCCGGTTCCAGAGTGGCCCGAGTTGCATAAAGAAGGGGGGAATTTCGCCGTCGGCTATGGCGGTGGGGGAGGGGATCACCACATTACTGAAGTGAATCTCTCGAACTGCCAGTACGCCGACATTTACAACTACGCGCCGGGACGAAACAATACCGGCACAGCGACTTCCGCTGTCAGCTATTCGGGGTTAAGCAACGCTCTCCCGAGCGGCGGAACGGATGCGGCGGGAATGTATCTGCAACCGCTCACACTGCGGTTGGCTGAACTCGAAAACGGTGAGATTAATCATGCGTTGCGGTTTTCGATGAGCAATAACTACATCGTGCCCTCTTTCGTGTGGCCGGCGACGGCGAATGCCTATCCTTACTCGAAGAATGGCATGCCTTACGGCACGCGTCTGCGACTGAAATCGCCTGTGCTGAAGGTTTCAAACTACAGTCCGATGGCGCAGATCTTGCTTAGGCAACTTATGCAGTACGGCATCATCCTTGCAGATGGTGGCGGGTACGTGTCGATCTCCACGGATGAGGATCTGCACGAAGACCCGGCTGCGGCCTCGGCTTTAAAAGAGGTGACGAAGGCAGTGAATGCTGTTGGCGGCATGGGTGCGTTCGAGGTCGTAGACGAATCCGGCCTGCAATCACATTCCCGAAGCGCAGCCGTCAAGATCAATCACGCCACAGTGACACCTGACGATTACGTAGAAGTGATTGCGACGCCCAAATCAGGCCGGAAACCGATGACGAGCCGCGTTGCGCTCCAAGGTGTTGGCGTCGGCGTGCCCGATCCTTCGATTACCGTCTCCGCGGGCGCAACGGTCCCATTCGTCGCATGGACATCCGGTACAACGAAAAATGATAAAGTCGCTTGGAAAACAAATCCCTCGCTCGGCACAATGACGAGCAGTGGATCGTTTACGGCGCCTGCGGCGGTGAAGCCGGCGTCGACGAAGGTCATCGCATACTCGGTTGAAAATCCGTCGGCGACTCAGACGATCACGGTTCATATTCTGCCTGTCGCCTCGGACGGCTCCATCCGCGTCTCCGACAACAAGGGGCCTGCGTATAGCTATGCGTACCCGGGTAGCACCTACGGACCCGACTCCCACAACATGACATGGTGGCCGGAGCCCGGATTCACTTCCGGCGGTTACAATTACTGCGACCGGGGCGGCGCCGGCGGCGGCCTATTCGACGGTTGGTGCACCTTCGCCGGCAATGACGTTACCCATAATTTCCTGCTTTCGAATGGCAATTACCGGGTCGATCTGTATGTCGGTCTACCGCGCCTGCCCGTCACGCGACCCGCTTCGTGGAATGTTGGTGCGCAGGGACAGTGGACACACATCGCTTTCAATCCTGTGGCAGCTTCGAACGGCGGCACACAGCCGATCACGTTGAGCCTTCCAGCGCAGGTGACAGACAACAAATTATCCTTCACGATCAGCAACGCGATAGTCAATACAGATCACAGCCTTCCGCCAATTTTGAGCGGGTTTGCTATCATCCCCGATTCGAGCCCGCCTCATGTTGCCATCGCGGACGGGAGCGGGAATTCGACCGTATCGAACGTCCTGAGCAATTCGAGGATGCAGTTCTCCGCTGTGGGCTGGATGATGCCTCATCCCGTTATCTGGTCTATTCTGCCGCAGATCGGAACAATCAGTCCGACTGGCTTGTATACGGCTCCCTCGACGCCGCAAACGGCTACGCTTACGGTTACGGCCAAGAGTACAACGGATCCGACCAAAACTGCGAGCATGAAAATCCAGTTGTCACGCGGCTCTCTGAAGGTCAGGGCAACCGGTAACCAGCTTCCGCGCTCCATGACCGAGCAGTTCAGAGTGGACCTCAACGGCAGAGATTATTCGAATGTTACGTGGTCCGCAACAGTAGGAAACATCGATCCGAAAACAGGACTCTACACGGCTCCCGAAACGCTTACGGCCAACACTCGGGCGACGATTACCGCGACGAGCAACGACGATGGTTCACTGGTCGGATCGTACCAGCTAAACGTATTGAAGGATGTTGCCCCCATTCGCATTAATTGCGGCGATGAGTGGCGGCCAATGAAGGACGCAAACGGAAATGTCTGGTCTACTGACTGGGGCGCAGACGGGGGCGCTACATATCACGGGTCACCGTTTATCATGACCGGATCTGAACTGGACGGACAACCGCTAACAGCAAAAAGTCCGATGTCGTCGATTTACGGTTCGTCGCGCCACTCGTCCTATACGCCTAATAATCGGTTCAATTACAACTTCAGATTGCCCAACGGCAGTTATGAAGTCACTTTGTTGTTTGGTAATTGGGGATTCAAAAGTCACCCTGCGCTTTTTAACGTCACAGCGAATGGGCACGTAGTGATCTCGCGGTACAATCCCGATTCGGTTGGCCTGAACGTGGCGAGCAGTAAGACCTTCACCGTAAATGTAACCAACAAATCCCTCACCCTAAAATTTGCCGGAATCGGTGAAAACATATCCGAGGTCAATGGAATTCAGATACTGCCGCAATAGTGCTGGATGTTTTTTGCCACTCTGGCAAAGACGATATTTAATCACTTAAGTCCGCGAGTACAGCCATAGCGGCATTGCGACCGTTAATGGCAATGACGCTACCCCCGGGGTGCGTACACGCGCCGCAAAGATAGACACCGGGCATAGGGGTTCGATACTGCAAGCGATTGCTCCACATATACGGCGGCAGGCATTCACCCTGAAAAATATGCCCGCCCGTCAGGCCGACTTTCTTCTCAATGTCCGGAGGCCCCAGAGCTTCGGCCTCGATCACGGCGTCGGGAATATTGCTGCAGAAACGCGCCAATGCGCCGAGCGCGCGATCCTTTGCCGCTTCGCGGTGCCCATTCCAGTCCCCCTCGTCAAACGCGTAGGGCACGTATTGCGAAAAGATGCTCATGGTATGCGTGCCTTCGGGAGCTACGGAGCGGTCATGCACGCTCTGAAAGTAAAGTTCGGTCCAGAGGTGGTCGGGCAGTCGGCCGTTGCGCGCGCTGGCATAGCTGTTCTTCCACTCCTGCTTATTTAAGGGTGTATTGATCTGGCCGAAATGCTGTGGCTCCCATGTACCGGGGCGCGCGCGAAAATTCGGCAGTTCGCGCAGCCAGACATTCAGTTTGAGCGTGCAGCCAGTAATGGGGATCGACTCCACTTGTGCGCGCCAGTCTGCGTCCACCGAACCATGCAGAAGGCGAAGCGTCGTACGGGGATCTGCGTTTGAGATCACAATGCCGGCGCGGATGCGTTCGCCGCCATCGAGCAGCACGCCTTCGCCGGGAGCGATCCGTGATACCGCCGCTCCTGAAGCGATCACGGCGCCCGCTTCTTGCGCGACATCGGCGATAAAAAACGACACCATGCCCATGCCGCCTTGGACGTAGCCCCACGCGCCGGACAGGCCGCCCAGGCGGCCGGAAGAATGATGAAAACGGATGGACGCGGTGCCGGGGTCGAACGGGCTGGCGTTCGTCCCGATGACGCCCTGGCCGAGGTAGGCGATCTGCAGCCGCTCATCGTCGAGATAACGTTCTATGAACTCAGACATGGACCACTCAAACAGGAGCGCACGGGCTTCAGAATCGTCTCCGAGGCGGTCCTCAATCTGTTCGCGCGTGGGCGCCTCGCCGATCCACATATCACGATCGCCGGCCGGGCGGATTGCGTCGCGCGTACGGCGAATGACATCGCTCATCGCGCGCCAACCGCCCACGTCACGCGGTGAAAGGCGGGCGATCTCCGCTGCGCACCGTTCGTCGTCGTCATAGAGTTGCACGCTGCTGCCGTCTTCGAAAGGGACGAACAAGCCGTTGCTGGCGGGGGTCCAGGAGTAACCGCGTTCGGGAAGCCCCAGTTCTTCAATAACGAGCGGATGCAAAAGACCCGCGAGATAGGCGCAGGGCGAAAGGCGAACACCGGGCCACGGTTCTTCGATGGTGCAGGCGCCGCCAAGGCGGCCGCGCGATTCCAGCACAAGGACGCGTTTCCCGGCCCGGGCGAGATAGGCCGCACATGTGAGGCCGTTGTGCCCCGCGCCGACGATAATCGCATCCCATTGGCGGGCAGCCAAGTCGCGGATCGGAGCCGGAAGGCCGATCAGACCCAGCGACTCGACGGCAGAGCGCATCTTATACGCGGTGCGGCTAAGCGGTCCGCTGCGCTTCGGCCTTACTTTCGCCCGCAATGGCGGCTTGCGCCGCTGCAAGGCGCGCGATCGGCACACGATACGGCGAGCAAGAGACGTAGTTCATGCCAACGCGGTAGCAGAACTCAACCGAGCTCGGCTCGCCGCCGTGCTCACCGCAAATGCCGACCTCGAGATCAGGCCGGGTTTTTCGCCCAAGCTTGACAGCCAGTTCGATAATCTTACCGACTCCATCTTGATCGAGAACGGCAAACGGATCTGCTTTGAAAATCTTCAGATTCTCGTACTGCTTCGAAAATTTCGTGTAGTCATCGCGGGAAAGCCCCATGGTGGTCTGGGTCAGATCATTGGTGCCGAAGCTGAAGAATTCGGCTTCCCGCGCTACTTCATCCGCTGTCAAGGCCGCACGCGGAATCTCAATCATCGTTCCCACGTAATATTTCAGGTTCTTCATGCCGGCTGCGCCGAGAACCTCTTCAGCAACCCGCACCGTGATCGCCTTCTGGTTCTCGAACTCTTTGACATTACCGATGAGCGGAATCATCACTTCCGGAATGACCTTCACGCCCTTCTTCGCAACCTGGACGGCTGCTTCGAAAATGGCGCGCACCTGCATCTCTGTCACTTCGGGATAAGTAATGCCTAACCGGCAGCCGCGATGGCCGAGCATCGGGTTAAACTCGTGCAGCTCTTCCACTCGCTCCAGCAGTTGGGGAAGATGCTTCTTCAGTTCGCCCACGCCGATGTTGTACGTCGCCGCCATTTCCTTCTTATCTTTCAAGCCTGCGTGCGGCAGCCTGGCGATATCGACCATCAGGTTCTCGCGCTTAGGCAGAAACTCGTGCAGCGGTGGATCCAGGGTCCGAATCACGACCGGGAAACCATCCATCGCCTGGAACAGCCCGGCGAAATCTTTGCGCTGCATCGGCAACAATTTCTGCAACGCCTTCCTGCGGGTCTTCTCGTCGCGGGCCAGAATCATCGCCTGCATGTGCGCAATGCGATCTTCAGCGAAGAACATGTGCTCCGTGCGGCAAAGGCCAATCCCTTCGGCGCCGTACAGCCGCGCCTGCTTCGCGTCGCGTGGAATGTCGGCGTTTGCGCGTACGCCGAAGCCGCCGCGAAACTCGTCGGCCCATTCCATGAAGGTCGCGAAATAATGCGATTTCGGGTCGGGCTCGTTGGTCTTGCACTGGCCCAGATAGACTTCACCCAGCGTGCCGTCCAGCGAGATCCAGTCGCCTTCTTTCAACAGCAGTCTTTTTCCTTCGAAAAGGATAGTTGCCTGCTTCCTGGTCTCATCTACAGCAACCGATGACGCGCCTACCACGCAGGGCCGCCCCATTCCGCGCGCCACCACCGCCGCATGGCTGGTAAGCCCGCCGACAGCAGTGAGAATGCCTTTTGAAACGTCCATTCCGTGAATATCATCCGGTGTGGTTTCTTTACGGACAAGAATGACGGGGCCCTTCGCAGCCAGATCTACAGCATCTTCGGAGGAGAACGCCACGCGCCCGACCGCGGCGCCGGGGGATGCCGGCAAACCCGTGGCTATCTTCTGCAAACCCTTGCGTTTCCCAGGGTCCAGTACGGGGTGCAGAAGTTGATCTAACTGATTCGGCACAACCCGGTGAACCGCCTCGCGCTTTGAGATCAACCCTTCTTCCACCATATCGACGGCAATGCGAACCGCGGCCGGGCCCGTCCGCTTGCCGTTCCGGGTTTGCAACATATACAGCTTGCCTTCTTCGATGGTGAACTCGAAATCCTGAACGTCGCGGTAATGCCGCTCCAGATTCGAAGTGATTTCGCGCAGTTGTCTATACGCTTCGGGCATCACCTGCTCGAGTTCGGCGATAGGCTGCGGAGTGCGGATGCCAGCCACCACGTCTTCACCCTGCGCGTTGACAAGAAACTCGCCATAGAAAACCTTTTCACCGGAGGAAGGATTGCGTGTGAAGCCGACGCCCGTTCCGGAGTTCTCGCCCATGTTGCCGAACACCATCGCCTGCACGTTTGCGGCGGTGCCGATGGAATCCGGTATCTTCTCCATCCGGCGATAGTAAATCGCTTTCGGCGTATTCCAGGAATTGAAGACCGCATCGCGAGCCAGCGTAAGCTGCTCAAAAGCGTTCTGAGGGAACTCATTCCCGGTTTCCTTCTTCACCAGCTTTTTGTAATCGTTGATGATGGCCTTCAGGTCCTCGGCAGTCAGATCGGTATCGAGCTTCGCCTTTATTTTGGCTTTGCGCGCGTCGAAAATATGGTCGAACTTCGCCATATCGATATGCAGAGCCACTTCGCCGAACATTTGGATGAAGCGGCGGTAGCAATCGTAGGCGAAACGCGAATTGCCCGTTTTGCGCGCCAGACCTTCGGTCGTATCGTCGTTCAGCCCAAGGTTGAGGATGGTGTTCATCATGCCCGGCATGGAAAACTTCGCGCCGGAGCGGACACTAAGAAGCAGCGGATCATCGATACCGCCCAATTTCTTACCCATCTCGTGCTGCAGCTTTTCAAGAGCCGTGTGGATCTGTTCATCCACTCCGTTCGGCACGCGGTTTCCGTTTTCAAAGAAGAGGCTGCAAACTTCCGTCGAGATCGTGAAGCCCGGAGGAACCGGCACGCCGGCTTTGCTCATTTCGGCGAGGCCAGCGCCTTTGCCGCCGAGAATGTCGCGCATCTTCCCGTCGCCTTCGGCCGTACCTCCGCCAAACGAGTAAACTTGTTTCTTCATTTCTGATATGTATCCCCTAACTTGTGACGATTTCGGAAAAATCAGCGATGGTTGAGAACTCCGTCAGCAGGCTGTAGAGCAAGGCCAGACGGTTCTGCCGGATCGCCGGATCTGGGTCGTTCACTAGAATTTTATCGAAGAACAAATCGACACCCGGCCGTAGGGACGCGATGGAGGCCAATTGGTCTCTGTATGGACGATGCTGAATGCTGCTGAGAACGCGGCCGGTGGCCTCATACAACTCGCGTTCAGGGCCAGCCGTCAGCAGATCGGCACGAATCATCATGGGCCCTTCCGCGCCGGCCTGCACCAGGATGTTTTTGATTCGCTTGAAGCTGGCGGCCAGCGGCTCGAAATCGGCGGTTGGCCGGATATAGTGGATCGCATCGGCTCGGTCTGCCAGGTCGGGTATGGTGGTCAGCGGGGCGGCCAGAACCGCGTTCACTTCGTCGTAAGCGAAGCCGAGTACCTCCCGCAAATAAAATTGAATTCTTTCCTTGATGAACGCGCCAAGTGGGGGAACATCTTCGATCAAGGGGAACAACGGCAATTCCAGGCGCGCTTCGAAGAGGATTTTCACAACGCCTTGTGCGGCGCGGCGGAGCGCAAATGGGTCTTTCGAGCCGGTCGGAGCCATTCCGATCTTGAAGCATTCGCGCAGCGTGTCGAGCTTGTCGGCAATGGAGACGATTTGTCCTTCGAGCGTCCGCGGGATGGAGTCGTCCATGCCCACCGGTTTGTAGTGGTCGTAGATGGCGGTTGCAACGGCGTCATCTTCGCCCTGCGCCTTCGCGTAAAGCCCGCCTACCACACCCTGTAGGTCGGTGAATTCTTTCACCATGTCGGTCGTGAGGTCGCATTTGCACAGCAGGGCTGCAACTTCAACCGTATTTGCGTCCGCGCCGGTCTGCGCGGCCAGTGAAGAGGCAAGCTTTACCACCCGTTCGGTCTTGTCCTTATAACTGCCAAGCTTCGCCTGGAACGTTACCTTCTCCAGGTCCGGCAGGCGGGCTGACAGCTTCTTCTGTTGATCGACCTTCCAGAAGAATCGGGCGTCGTTAAAGCGCGCCCGCAGAACACGCTCATTCCCTTGGCGGATTAGCCCGTCGGGATCGGCATTCGTATTCGTTACGGCAACGAATTCTGGCGCCAGAGATCCATCCTCTTTGATTACCGAGAAATAGCGCTGATGATGACGCATTACGGTCGACAGGATCTCCTGCGGCAGTTCTAGAAACGACGGATCGAAGCTGCCGCGAATAGGCGTTGGGAATTCCGTGAGATAGACGAGTGTGCGAAGCAAGTCGGCATCCTTGTGAACATCCGGCCCGAGCCCGGCTTCGATGCGCCGCTTGCGTTCTCCGGCATGCACGATAACAAAGTTAGCGGGCAGCACCTGTTCGTCGTAGTTCTCGATCGTAACGGGAATTGGATGCTTTGGGCCCAGGATGCGATGACCGCGTGTCGTATTGCCCGATTTCACGCCGGCGACTTCGAATGGGATCACTTGATCGTCGAGCAGTGCCAGAATCCAGCGGATCGGCCGGATAAACCGCACGCCGCCTTTGCCGGTCCAATACATGCTTTTGGGAAAATGAATCCCCGCGATGATCTCGGGCAGTTTCTCGCTCAGAGCCGCGGCCAGCGGCTGGCCTTTTGTGAGCTGATGGAACACGTACCGCTCGCCCTTGGCATCCTGCATCTTCGCCAGCCGGTCCACCTCGATCCCGCACTTTCTTGCGAAACCTTCCGCGGCCTTCGCTCCTGCTGAGATGTAAGGTCCCTGAAAGACGCTCTCCACGTCAGGGGCTTTTTCATTCAAATCCTTGGCGAGCAGAACCAGTCGCCGCGGCGTCGCTTCCGTTATCAGCGCCGAACCGCCGAATGCAGCGAACGCGGCCTGGAATCTTATTCGCAGGTCTTCCAGCGCCGGCTCAATCATCCAATCAGGAATCTCTTCAGCGCCGATTTCGAGAAGGAAATAGGCCATTATGCGGCGGCCTCTTCCTTCGAGTTCTGCTGTTCTGCCCAAGCGCCGGCAACGCCCACGGCCAATTTGCGGACACGCGCGATAATTCCGACGCGCTCCGTGACGCTGATAGCTCCGCGCGCGTCCAGCAGGTTGAACAGGTGTGAGCAGTTCAGCACGTGGTCATAAGCCGGCAGCACGGGGAAGCGCTGCTTCTCTTTGGTCACGCGAAACAGCTCCAGAAGCCGCTGGACTTCTCGTTCATGCAGCTCAAATTCCTGCCACAGCATCGGCACATCCGCCATCTCGAAGTTGTAAACGGAAAACTGCTGCTCGTCCGCGAGCCGCACCTCCGAATATTTGAATCCGGGCGCCCATTCGATGTCATAGACGCTCTCCACATTCTGCAGAAAGGCCACAATGCGCTCGAGGCCATAGGTAATTTCTGCCGGAACCAAGTCGAGATCCATCCCGCCGCACTGCTGAAAATACGTGAACTGCGTAATCTCCAGACCATCCAGCATGACCTGCCAGCCGATGCCCCACGCGCCGAGAGTGGGTGATTCCCAGTTGTCTTCCTCAAACTTGATGTCGTGCTTGCGAAGATCGATGCCAATCGCTTCCAGACTGCCCAGATATTGTTCGATCACGTCTTCAGGCGTCGGCTTCAGAATCACTTGCAACTGTTGGTGCTTGTAAAGGCGGTTCGGGTTCTCGCCATAGCGGCCGTCCGCGGGGCGGCGGCTCGGTTGCACATACGCAACTTTGTACGGCTTGGCGCCTAGCACGCGCAGGAACGTCTCCGGGGCCATGGTGCCTGCGCCGACTTCGAGATCGTACGGCTCCTGGATTATGCAGCCGCGGTCGGCCCAGTATCGCTTCAGCTTGAAAATCGTGTCTTGGAAAGTATCCATGGGAGAGCGTATTTAAAGAGCTTCGAGCAAGGGAGGCGTGTGAAAGCGGCGCTCCACGTGTTCTTCCATCTGCCGTATCAAAATCCGCCGTAGATCGAGCGCAGTGTTCTTATTCCATGCTCGCGCAGGCAGGCCGGAGATATGGGTTTTCAACATGGCGGCCGCGAGAGTGCGGGAATCGGTCGAGAGCTGCCGATCCGGATGATTTGCGAGGTCAGGAAGGAAGCCCGACAGCCGGGTCGCCCACAGAGAGAAATAGGTGATTGCGGCCCAGATGGCGCCGGGTGCGCGCTCGTGCATGTAGTCCAGTACGGCTGTCAGAAGCCGAAAGAAACGCTCGTTCGATTCGTGCGGCGGAAGCAAATGGTCGCTGACTTCTGCGATGTAATCGAGAGCGACGGTCGCCTCAAAATCACTGAGCAGATCGAATTGCGACTGCAGCAAATCGCAGGAGTTGAGATTGGCGAGTTCCCGGTTTTCCTTTTGCGAATACGATAAATTCACGAGCGATAGCCGTTCCAGTCCCGACCCGAAATTGCTCTTCGGTTTCCGCGCCCGCCTCGCCACGCCGCGCAGCTTGCCCTGATCGCGCGTGAAAAAGCTCACGATAAGATCTGATTCCCGGAACGGGTAAGTTCGAAGAACGTACGTCTCACTTATCCGAGCCGGCATGACTCCTTAAGCCGGTGCCAAGCAAATTCGCAGCCGGTGGAACTCTCAGGGTAACAAAACACCCGAAATTGCCTATGGAACAATGTGGAATTGCGTAGACTCACGGTTGCACTGCTAACGGCTCTCTTAACCTTGAGCTCAGCCAGCCATGCGCAAACGGCTGAAGATACGCCGCATCTGCTCCTCACCCCGCAGCGCCTGAGGCGATTGAAGCGCGACCGTACACGCCAAACCGTGCGTTGGACGAATTTCGAAAATCGCGTGCGGACGGTTCCCGATTCGCCCGAGCGCGGCTTCGAACTGGCGCTGTACTACGCCGTCACGGGCGATCGGGCGCGGGGCAGGGAAGCGATCGAGTGGGCTCTTCAGCACGGCGACCGCAGGCAGGTCGCTTTAGTGCTCAACTGGTGCGGCCCGCTGCTTTCCGACGACCAGCGGAAGCAGCTTACCGCGCACATTCCCACCGTTGCGGTCTTCCTGAATGCGCCCATGTTGGCGATCGATCGCGATTCTTATTTCGTATCCATCGCGACCGGCCAGACACCTCCCGCCAATACCGAGGCGCAGACAAAGACATTTATAAATGACCTCCAGCGTGGCGCGTTTTCAGACCCAACGCAACTCTACGCCGCCTGCGAATTCCTGATGGCATATCGCACGGCCGAGCGCGTGGATTTGCGCGAGAGCGCCGTGCGCTTTTTCTCGGACCTGCCTACCGAGTTTCTGCTCAGTTTGAAGCCGGACAAGGCCGAGCATCCGGATTGGATGACCCACATAGCTGCTTTGGCGCTGATAGCCGTGGACCCAAATCTGCAAGGTTCGCAGTTCCTGCAAGGTTGGGCTATGGAAGACCGGCAGATGATCCGCGAAGGCCCGGGTGTGGCTTATGAATTCCTGTGGGCCGATCCTTATCTGCCGGGAGTGGGGTATCAGAATCTGGACCCCTGGGTCTATGACCCGGACGCGGGCCGTTTATTCGCCAGAACCGACTGGAGTCCGGAAGCTTGCTGGATCGGAATCTCGAACACTGGCGTTGAGGACGAGCATTGCCCCTCAAACTGGCAGAACACAATAGCGAAGTTCGGGCACCTATCGCTGGTTCCGATGACCGCCAAGTGCGCCGAATTGCCGGAACGTAAGGGAAACGATCTCGCCATTCTCTGGAAACTGCCGCCCGGCCAGGCGGTCACATTCACGGCAGAAAAGCGCGAGCACACCGCTCAGGCTGATCCATCGGGCATGCTTCGGCTGGGCGGTAATGTCAAGGGAAAAGTCTGCCTGCCGCGCGAGGATAAGCGCTGACGATTGTTAAACTGAACTTTTCATGATTGCTGCGACACAACTGCGCCCGGGTATGGTGGTGAAATTCAATAACGAGCTTCACTCGGTTTTTAGTATGGTCCATCGCACCCCGGGAAACCTGCGGGGCTTCGTGCAGGCCAAAATGCGTAATCTGCGCTCTGGCTCTATGATTGAGCACCGGTTCTCATCAGAAGACAAGGTGGAGCGCGTTGCCTTGGACGAACAGGAGATGGAGTATCTGTACGACGACGGCGAATACTACTACTTCATGAACACCGAGAGCTTCGAGCAGATGCACTTAACCAAGGACATGCTCGGAGACGGCGTGTCCTATCTCACACCACAGCTTCACGTGAATGTCGAGTTCTACGAAGGGAAGCCGATCAGTGTTGAGCTTCCGCCCAGTGTGGAAATGACCGTGGTGGAGACCGAACCGGGGTTAAAGGGCGCGACCGTTTCAAACGTGACCAAGCCCGCCAAAATGGATACCGGCCTGGTCGTGCAGGTTCCACCGTTCATTAGTCAAGGCGAAAAAATCCGCGTCAGTACGGCGGACGGAAGCTATCAGGAACGCGCATAGAAATTGAAAAAAACCGAAGAAGCGGGACGGGGCCGTCCCGCGCGGATCAGGCGATCCGCCCCACACAGCAGGCTCGGTGCTGAGCGGGTCTACGACTTGAACTGTTTCTCCAGATACGTGTAGCTCTTGCGCAAACTGGCGATCGGATCGCCCGGCGTCTCATCCTGTTCGACGAAGTAGTGGTGGACGCCGGCTGCCGCGGCCGCGGACAACACAGCGGGAATATCGATCGAGCCGCTGCCAACTGCTCTGAACGCCGTGGGAGGGACTTTCTCGTTGTACTGAACGGGAACGCCCTTTGCCTTGTCTTTGAGGTGAACCAGCGGTACGCGTCCGCTGTACTTCTTCAAAACATCCACGGGGTTCAGCCCGGCGACGCTCGCCCAGAAGATGTCGAGTTCCAACTGCACCAAATCGGGTTGCGTGTCCTGCATGATCATATCGATCGGGGTGCTTCCACCCATCGGCGTAAAGTCGTGCGCGTGGTTGTGATAGCACAACGCCAATCCGTTCTTCTTTGCGGACTCCCCAACTTTGCTCAGCATTTCTGCAATGCGCTTGACGCCATCAGGTCCTCCATGCGTGGTCTCCAGATACGGAACAACGGCGTACTGGAACCCCTTCTGCTTATAGCCGGCAAGCGCGCTATCCAGGGCCTCCCCGGGTTCTGAGTGCTCCAGGTGAATGCTGACCGCTTTGAGATTCGTCTTCTGGAGTGCCGGCCAGATCTCATCCAGGTTTCCGGCCGTCGCCTCTACCTCGGTGTAGCCGATTTTTTGAATAGCCTGGAGTGTGGCCAGCGGATCCTTGCCGATAACTTTCCGGACCGTGTAAAGCTGAACCCCGAGGTCGCTGTGGCTCAGCGGCTCTCTGGCAAACAGCATCTGACTCGCAGGAAGTAAAGCGGCGGTACGAGCGACGAATGAGCGGCGGGATATGCGTGACATGTCCTCCATACTATCCAGAGTCTCTGGAGGAATTTAGTTGGCCGGATGTGTGGCGGGGTTTTCCAGTCTGACCGTCTTCCAGTTGGCCGTGAAGTTCTTTCGCAGTCGCACGTGCTTCGATTCAATCAGCATGGAGCCGGCTCGAAGGTTCTTTACAACACGCTCGGGTACGATGCTGCCGTAGATCGGGTAGAACTCGCGTTCGCTTGGCTCATGTATTGCTTTCAAGCGATAGCTGCGGTTTCCGAACGTGAGCCGGTAGAACTCGATCCGGACATCGTATTGTGTTTCGGGTCGAAAGTAGGCTACGAACCGGGTGATGATTCCCTGCAGAATAGCGTTCTTGGGAATTGTCTCGCCGGTGGCGGGAATCTTCACCGCTCGCGCCAGCACGCCTTCGACAGAGTCTCCCGCGTAGGCTGTTTCATCGTTGATCTCGGTCTTGAGAGCCACGCGAAGAGACAGGCCGGGGGGCAGCAATGGCACCGCCTTGGACGGAGCAATCTCGCCCGGTGCGGGCGCGTCAGCCGTGTCGAAGCGCAGAGTCGATTCGCTTCCGAACTGCCGGCAATCGGAGTAATCGCCGCGACTGCGGCTGAACACGTGGTCGTTGTCCTGAATCTGCAGAATGAACAAAGACGGAATGAGCGCATTCCGCCCCGAAATTCGTGCCAGTTGGTATTTCAGTTGAGTTTGAACCGATTGCAGATCCGAATCTGGCGGGAGCTGGTCGTCACTCACTTCCAGACTGGCCAATTGAAGATCCGATACCCGGGCAGTAAACCAGCCATGGTACGGGATCACGGGATTGCTGTTTTTCACACGAACGTGGCTTCCCGAAAGCCGTAGAGGCACTGCAAAATCGAACCGATAAACGTCAGTTCCCGTCTCGGACGTTTTGCCGCGATACGTGAACTTCACGCCGGGGACCAGGAAAATGTTCTTGAGATAACCGACAAATTGTCCCGACGAAATGGGGCCATTGCGAACGAACTCGGTCACCTGAGACGCGGAGAATCTGCCGGCGCCGTGCCACGCATAGATTTCTTTGCCCTCCGAAACCGCTACATCCAGGCGTAGCCGGTCGTGAAGCAGCAGATTTTTCGGAACCGCGACGGCTTCAGGGCCGTGCATCGCCATCGCGAATCCATTGTTCCTGTAGTAGCTCCGATTCAGAGTCTCGGTGCAGGTGTAGTTGACCGATTTCGAGAGTTGCTCGGCTACATTCTTCTGGATGCGCTCGAGAATCAAACCCGGCGGCTCCGAAGCTGCGCATATGGCGACAAACAGGGGCGCAATCCACAGCTTCCGCATACTCCGACTGCAATCTTACCCTCACTCGGGGACGCCCAGGGCGGTTTCATGCCGCTGATAGAGGCGCAGACCCACACTAGCCGCAATCGCCAAGCCGCCCGCGATGCCCGCGACCAGAATCCAGTGTGAAAACAAAAATTGGAACGTTTTCGACCCGTAGCGATGGCCCAGATAGGCAATTGTGAAATAGCGGATGGCTCTTGCCGCGGCAATTACCGCGACGAAATAAGCCACCCGAACGTTTAACGCTCCGGCGCAGAAGACCGGAACTTTCAGAGGCAGCGGCACCGGCGAGATAGCCGGGACAAAAACCGTTATCAAGCCATAGCGCTGGAATATGATGTGCAAACGCGCACCCGTTCCCTTTTTGATGTGCTTGGCAAGCAATACTTCGCCGCCCTTTCGAGCAATCGCGAACAAGATCAGGCTGCCGCCGACTGAACCCACCACAGCCAGCCCGGCAGCTAAGTACGCCTGCCTGGGATCCTGGGCGGCGACCGTGATCAACAGGGCGTCCACTCCGCCCACGATCGGGACTCCGGCGGAATCGAGTACGGAGAGAAACAGTACGCCCAGCGGACCCCAGGAAAGTAAGATCCCGGCAAAACTCTGCCAGATTGTATGGATATCGTGGAAAAAGTGCTTCAGCGTGGGCCCCGAGCGTCTCCGTTATCCGCTTCTGCGCCCAGAATAGCGAACAGGCCGCGTTCATCGAGAACCGTTATGTTCAGCTCCCGGGCCTTGTCCAGCTTCGACCCGGCTTCTTCCCCGGCAACGACATAGCTGGTTTTGGCGCTCACAGAGCCAACTACTTTTCCGCCCGCCGTTTCAATGCGAGTCTTGGCCTCGTCGCGTTTCAGCGTTGGCAGCGTTCCTGTGAGAACGAACGTAAGGCCCGCCAGCGGACCGTCTTCCTTCGCGTGTTTCGCGGCAGTGAACTGCAGGCCGGCTTCGCGCAGGCGTTCGACGAGTTCACGATTGCGCTTTTCCTCGAAGAATTGACGAATGGATTCCGCGACCTTCGGTCCGACCTCGTTCACTTCCTGCAACACCTCGATCGAAGCATTTGCAATGGCGTCCAGACCGCCGAAGTGATCGGACAGGAGTTGAGCTGTGCGCTCACCGACGAAGGGAATCCCCAGGCCGTTCAGGGCGCGAGCGAGCGGCCGCGAACGCGATCCCTCGACATTTTGAATGATCTTTGAGGCAGATTTGTTGCCCATCCGATCGAGTTCGAGTAGCTGCTCTGTCGTAAGCCCGTAGAGATCGGCGACGCTGTGAACCAGCCCGCGACTTAGCAGTTGATCCACCAGCGCGTCCCCCATTCCATCGATATCCATCACGCCGCGCGAAGCAAAATGCAGCAGCGATTCGCGCAACCGTGCCGGGCAGTTGGTATTCACACAGCGGCTTGCTGCTTCGCCCTGTTCGCGTACAATGTGGCCTCCGCAAACGGGACAACTTTTCGGAATGCGGAACGGATGGCGGTTCGCGGCCTGCTCAACGACCCGAACGATTTTCGGAATGACGTCGCCGCTGCGCTCCACGAGCACGGTATCGCCGATTTCGACTCCGAGCCGCGCGATTTCGTCCTCATTGTGAAGCGTCGCGCGCGAGACCGTGACACCGCCGATGCTCACCGGCTTCAAATGCGCTACCGGCGTAAGCGTGCCGGTTCGCCCAACGTGCACCTCGATATTCTCCAGCACCGTCGAAGCCTGCCGCGCGGGATATTTGAACGCAATCGCCCAGCGCGGCGCTTTCGCCGTCCACCCCAGCCGCTCCTGTTGATCGACAGAGTCGATTTTCGCCACCACTCCATCGATTTCGTAAGGCAGAGACTCCCGCCGGGTGTCCCAATCGCGGATGAAAGCTTGCAGTTCGTCCAGATTGGCGCATTTCTTTCGATGCGGATTGACCTTAAAGCCGGCCGCAGCGAGTTTCTCCAGGCTCTCCCAGTGGCTATCCAGCATCGGACCCCCATCCTGAAGCAGGAAATAAGCAAAATAGTCGAGCCGGCGGGCAGCCGTTACCGAAGGATCAAGGGCGCGCAGAGCCCCCGCCGCGGCGTTTCTTGGATTTGCGAAACGGGAAAGGCCGGCACGTTCGCGTTCATCGTTAAGGCGCTCAAACGAGCGGCGCGGCATCACGACCTCGCCGCGAACCTCGAACGGCTCCGTTGTGAAAGCGTGCCAGGTTATGTGCATGGGCAGCGAGCGGATGGTGCGCGCGTTTTCTGTCACTTCCTCGCCAATGCGGCCGTCCCCACGGGTAAGCGCGCGTTGCAGCCGGTTCCCGGAATAGTTGACCGCCATCGAAAGGCCGTCCAGTTTCAGCTCGGCAACGTATTCATACTTTTCTGATTTGAGGAGAGCTCGCACGCGGCTGTCGAACTCACGCAGTTCCTGTTCGTTCAGCGCATTGTCCAGGCTCAGCATCGGCGAGCTGTGCGGAACCTTGACGAAACCTTCGCGCGGCTGCCCGCCCACCCGCTGTGTAGGAGAATCGGGTGTGAGGAGTTCGGGGTTTGCTTCTTCCAGAGCGCGAAGCTCCCGCATGAGAGTGTCGAATTCGGCGTCGGTAATTTCGGGTTGATCCAGAACGTAATACAAGTACTCGTGACGTTCGAGTTCTTTACGCAGTTGTTCGGCGCGCCTGGAGAGCGATTCTTTCATTCCTGAACCTATAATGGGGAGCTTGGAATCTTTGCACGCGAAACACGCGGCTATTCTCTACAACCCCGTTGCGAGGGGGCTCTCGCGCCGCCCGCGCTCGCTTCAAAGTAGCACTGAAGCACTGGCCCGCGTGGGAGTTACGGCGGAACTCATTCCGACGAAAGGCCCCGGCTCGGCGACAATACAAGCGCGAAGCCTGATTGAATCCGGATGCGACCTCATCATTGTTGCCGGGGGTGACGGCACCGTTAATGAAGCGGCAAACGGGATGCTGCATACCGGCGTGCCGCTCGCTATCCTCCCTGGGGGAACCGCGAATGTCCTGGCGCGCGAGATGCGTCTGCCCATGTCGATGGAACGTACGGCAGCGCGCTTGAGTGAAATGCAGCCCTGCCGTGTTGCGGCAGGCGCTCTGCAGATGGCCGCTGAACGGAGAATCTTTCTATGCATGACGGGCGCGGGCCTGGATGCCGAGATCGTCAGCCGCCTGAACGTGGACCTCAAAGCAGCCATCGGCAAATTTGCGTACTACCTCTGCGGCTTCGGACAAGTCTTTCATCCCTTGACGGAGTTCGAAGTCACCATCGATGGAAAACAGTACGCGGCCAGTTTTGCGCTTATCAGCCGGGTGCGAAACTATGGCGGCGACCTCGAGATTGCGCGTGGCGCATCGCTGCTGCGCGATGAATTCGAGGTGGTTCTGTTTCGCGGCACGATTGGCGTCCGCTACCTGCCTCATCTGCTCGGTGTGGCGCTGGGGCGAACGCACCGGATGAAGGGCTGTACCGTTGTTCGCGGCCGATCTGTCAAGTGTACGCCGCCGCCCGGAGGTGATGTTTATGTGCAGATTGATGGTGAGCTTGCTGGCAAGCTGCCGGTAACCGCAGAAATCATCACGGATGCGCTCACCCTGCTTGTGCCGCCTGAGTACCTGGTTCGAGAGCAGGCCTTCGTCGCGGTTCCGGCCTGCGCCTGACTGCCGGAATGGATAACATTACACATTCGCTGACCGGGTTCGCGTTATCGCGCGCAGGATTGAATCGGTTTTGTCCCCGGGCGCTATTGCTGCTGGTACTTTCGGCCAACGGGCCGGACATTGACATCGTCGGCCTTTCCGGAGGCTCACTGCGTTACTTGGAAGTGCACCGGGGGTATTCTCATTCGCTTCTTGGGCTTCCCTTTATGGCGGCCCTGGCCGTTCTCGTGGTCGCCGGTATCTACCGTCAGAAACTTCCCTGGCTCAAAGCGTGGCTGCTGTGCTGCGCCGGTGTGGCAAGCCATCTGCTTCTCGATTGGACCAACAGCTATGGCATCCGGCTGCTGCTGCCGTTTTCGCCCAAGTGGTTTCATTTGGACCTGAACAGCTTGTACGATGCCTGGATACTGGCGATTCTGGTGTTCGGGGCCATATGGCCCTTTTTTTCGCGCCTGGTCAGCAGCGAAATCGGCAGTAGGGCTCCGACCGGGACGGGGAGTGCGATTTTTGCGCTCTGCTTGCTCGTCTTGTTCGACAGTGGCCGCGCGGTTTTGCACGCCCGGGCAATTGGCCAGTTGGAGGCGCGTCTATTTGAGGGCGCTGCCCCAATTCAGGCATCGGCTTTGCCGGAACCGTTTACGCCGCTGCGCTGGACGGGAATAGTGGAAACGAAACGAGACTACCGGACCATAGATGTCGACGCGCTGGGGCAGTTGGAACCACAGAACGCGGACATCTTTTATAAACCGCCCGTCACTCCAAGCCTCGAACGCGCGTCGGCCACCCGGCCATTTCGCTACTTCCTCTATTTCGCCCGTTTCCCGGTTTGGTCGGAGGAGACCGTCGCGGAAAACTCGGGTTCCGGCAAACGGCTGGATTTGACTGATCTGCGATTTGGCGTACCCGGTGCGGGATCGTTTCACTGCATCGCGCTGGAGGACGCGCGTGACATTATTCAAAGAGTGTGGTTCACATTCGGCTCAGGAGCCGAGCTTGGGCGGAGTCTCCCGGGCGCCCCGTGAGCGAGAACCGGATACAACGCATTCACCGATTATCGATCGGCTCACCGCCGAAGCATCGATCGTGTAAGTTCCGGACTGTACCGCGCGCTTGGCTTGTACAGCGTGGTGGCGCATCGCGGAGGCTCCCTGCTCAAGCCCGTTTAGAACGGAGCTCAGCTTAGTGAGTTGCATTTCCGGTGATGCGCGGAAGGATTCATTTTCGCTTTTAAGCTCCATGACTGTCACTTGTTTCCCTTATCGGCGGCTCTCCCCGTTGGATTTAGTGGGCTAAGGCGCCTAAAAGTTTGCGTATCACGCTAGGGAAACGTTATCCCCCTCAAGATACATTCGTCTTTACTGGCGGCTGCGTACTCAACCGTAACGGGTTTTGGCTGCTGGGGTCCACATGAAAACTCCGCTGGACCGTTTCTCATAAGGACATGCTGTGGATCGGGAACCACCAGTGTGAGACGGCGCCCGTCAGCCGTGCCGACCAGAAAGCCCGTCAGCTTGCCGCCCGCGCAGAGTACTTCCCGAAGTTGTCCCGCGGCCTTCTGCATCTGATCTGTTGGCTCTATAAACGGGTTCCATTCTGTCGTGCCGTGCGGAACACGTGTTTCGGCCAGCCGGGAACGGCCGTCAGCATCTTTAACGAACTGCTCGACGACATCGGTTTCCGCCACATACACTAGCTGAGCCGCTCGCGAGCGATCGGAGGCGGTTTGAGCGAACGTCTCGGCTTTCTCCCCCGCCTGTTTGGCCTCGTCCCGCTCATTCAATTCCATGTAGGCGTAACTCAAGGCGCTCCAGTAGCCGTAAGCTCTGTCGTGAGAGACAGTGCGCATCGCGCGCAGTTGTTCTATCGCCGCCGCGAAATCTCCGCTGTTGCTGTCGAGGAGCGCGAGCTTATAGCGCGCATCGTCGAAGCTGGGGTCGAGCGTTACGGCTCGTTTCAGTGCCCGGCGCATTTCGTCTGCTGGCAGTCCCGCTTCTTCAATCAGCACGGCGTACCGGTAGCACAGGCCTGCGTTACTCAATCCATTGTCGATGGCCCGACGCCACTGCTGGATGGCCTCGGCCCGATTGCCCTGGTGAAGGTCGATGGTCCCCACAGCCGCAAGGGCGCTCGGATTCCCCGGGTCCTCTCGTGCGAGTTCCGTGTAGAGCGATTTCGCGCGATCCAGTTCGCCATCGGTCAACAGCAGTTCGGCCAGGACTCCCTTGAACTGGAGGTCTGATAATTTAGAGACTTCTACCGCAGAGCCGGTTGAAGGCAAGGCGGGGAATTCGCGTGTTGTGAATCTTCGATCCCGCACCCAAACCTGCAAATCATTCGTCACTACGTCGATCGACTTACCATAGATCGCAGCGAATGCCCGCGCGCTTGGAACTCCCGCATTCAATTTTGTGAGTAGCTCGCCAAAATCAGGCGCGTATTCGGGCGATCCAATCAGCAGATCGGTAAGAGCCCAGCTCTCGGCATAAAAAATCTCCATGCCATCGCGCGTCTGAAACGGGGGCATCGCTTCCTGAAGCGTGAGCAACTGCGCCATTGGCAGCCATTTGTGATGGGTGAGTGCGTCTATCCGATTTGGTAAGCTGCCGCCCACTCTGCAGCCGACTCTCGTGATGCGAACGGTCGAGAAGAATTCCGAGAGGCCTTCATCCAGCCACGCCGGCAGCTTAAGTCCCGCGGCATGCAGAACCGAATGCGTGTACTCGTGTGCATCAATGGCCAAGTCTTGCGATTGCGGCTCCGCCATGACGATATATTCGCGATCTTCTGAGCTGGCGTAATAGGCGTCCGCATTAGGCCGAAGCCGGAACGCGCTATATTCTTTTGCCGAAGGAAAAATAATGATTCGCAAGCCGGAGGCTGTGGCGAGCCGGGCAGTCGCCGGCAACACCTTGTTTCCGTTGAAAAATGCGCGCAATTGTTCGAATGTCGCGAGTGTTTTCCGCGAATTTCCAGCGTCCGCCTGCGAGTAAAGCTCGAAATGCGGGCTTCGAGTGACAAACCAGCCCGATGCTTGCGGCGAATCGGCGCGCGCCCAAATGGTTGGCAGGAGCGCAAAGCCAAGCATTGCAACCAGGCGCTTCACGTCCAAAACGATAGCAGCTTCTGGATAAAATGGCACAGGCCTTTGTTATCGATGAAAATCGGACTCTACAGCATCACCTACGGTGGCGTTTGGTATCGGGGGGACGCCTTAACGCTCGAGCAGGTGATCGAGCGCGCCCCGCGATTCGGCTATGAGGGTGTAGAGATCGATGGGAAGCGCCCTCACGGAAATCCATTGGATATGCCGAAGTCTCGCTGCCAGCAGCTTCGGAAGTTTGCCAGCGATCACGGAATCGAGATCTACGCGGTAGCCGCCAACAACGATTTCAGCAGCCCCATTCCCGAGCATCGTGAAGCGCAATTGGTCTATGCGCGGGAGTTGATGCGCATGACGGCCGATCTGGGCGCCAAAATTATGCGGGTCTTCCTGGGCTGGCCGGGCGTAACGCTGCTGCCCGAAGGAGGCGCACGCTATGACGTCGCTAAAGCCGTTTGGAAATTCGAGCACGAGGACTTCTCCGAAGACGAGACATGGGCTTGGTGCCGCGAGAGCATGAGGGAGGCCGCCAGGTTCGCAGGTGATCTCGGCGTAACCCTTGCTCTGCAGAATCACCCGCCCGTTATCAATGGTTACGCGGATACTCTGCGCATGGTCAGGGAAGTGGCTTCGCCAAATCTAAAGGTCTGCTTCGATGCGCGTCTGGAGCATCATCTGGATGAACCAGCCGTTCGCAAAGCGGTGAATGAAATCGGCGCCCTTCAGATACTGTGGCATTACGGCGGCGAGTACGAGCGCGGTCCCCATGGCATAACGGTCAAAGGTGATGAGAAGAGTCTGGCGGAAATGCTCGGGCTCCTGGATATCGAGTACAAAGGTTACGCCGGGTTCGAGTTGTGCCATCCGCTTCCGGTGGTGAACGGCCAGACGGTGGGTGTGGAGTTTGTCGACAAGAATGTGCAACTGGCTGCCGAATATATGCGCGGCATTCTGGCCGAGGCCCAAGAGCGGCACGCCATGCAGACTTAAGAACAGATTTTGCCCCGGTCATAATATGGGAAACCGGTGTGGTCCGCAAGAGTGTTAGTGAAGATCCTACCGCTATTGTTCCTCGTCGGTGCTGCTTTATCCGCCCAGCCCGCTGATCTGCGCGGCCTGATGCTCAAAGGCATGCAGCTTGATTCCCAGCACCGCTACAGCGAGGCGGAACCGTACTACCAGCGAGCCCTTACGCTGGCGCCGAACTCGGCCGCGGTACTCAACAATGTTGCGAATCATTATCTGGCCGCCGGTGATGCTAACCAGGCTCGCAAGTTCTACCTGGAGGCGATTGCGATCGATCCCCATCACACAAATGCAATTGTGCAGCTCGCCCAGATGAGTGTGGAAGAGAAGGACGGCAAGCAGGCCCTCGCCTACCTCAGCCGCCTGGAAAATCAGGGGAACACTGATGCAGACATAGCTTTACTCAAAGCACGCGCGCTCGCTTTGGTGGCGGTCTCCCGGTTCCACACGCAGGGCCCGCAGGCCGCCATGTCGGAATTGGACCAGATCCCGGTTGCCTATCGTCAGGGAGATTACTACCTGCTGGAGGCTCAGGTCCTAGATTCAATGGGCAAAACACAAGAGGCGGTGGATGCGCTGAATCTCGGCATCCGAGCTGCCCCGACGCGGTCTGACCTTTATCTCCAGGCCGCCGGTTTTCTTCTGAAACATAATCTGCTGCGCGAAGCTTCGAATTTGCTCGATCAAGCCTCGCGCATACTGCCGGACGACCGGGATTTGCTGTTGGCGCACGTAGTGACGCTGGAACTGCTCCGCCGCGAGACCGATGCGCAAAACCTGCTGAGCACAATCCAGGCCCGCTGGCCTAAGTGGGCACGGGCGTATCAACTGAGTGGGATGCTGCTTGAGATTCAGCTCAAATCATCCGAAGCCCGGAAAACGCTCGAAAAGGCCATTTCCTTGGGGGCCAACACGCCGGAGGTCTACTACTACGAGGCGCTGGCCATCACGCACGCAGCACCTGACGATCTGGATGCCGCGCAGAACGCGATTGACCACGCGCTCGCATTGACCTCGACAGATCCCTACGCCTTCGTTCTGGCAGGCAAAATCGCGTTGGCTCGGAAAGAATACGCCAGAGCTGTCCAATATTTCCTCGCTGCGGCGCGTCTCCAACCCACGCTGATTCCCGCGCATTACGGTTTGCGCGACGCTTACAAGGCGACCGGCGAGGAACAGAAATCCGCTGCCGAAATGGAAACGATCAAACGCCTGGCGCGTGAAAGCCAGCCAGCCGATCAAAACCCGTTTGCGACGGAACGCTTCCTCTTCGCCGTCCAACCCCCAGAATGAACAGAATAGATGGGGCAGGCCATCGTATTGTGTGGTCTGCCTGCTGTTATCTCACCAATAAAACTTCAAAGCCAACTGCACCTCCCTGGGCGAGTTCGCGGTGCTCGTGATTACGCCGAAGTTGCCGCCGTTAACCTGGGTGTCAGGGCCGGCGAACTGCGGATGATTCAGCGCATTGAATGCCTCAAATCGGAACTGCAGCTTCGCGCCTTCTCGCAGCCTCGACAGCGTGAAGTTCTTGAATAACGAAAGAGTAGCGTTTGCCTGGCCGGGCTGCCGGCAACTTCCGACGCTACGCGGCGCATTGCCGATTGTGTAGGGAGGCGGCGCGACCGCTACATCCGGATTGGAGAAATAGTTAGTCAGAAAGTCGGATCCGTGGTTACACAGCAGAGGTCCAGTCAGGTTCGGCCGTTGAAAACCATAGGAGGGCAGAGGCTGGTCACCCGATACGCTGAGCAGCATCGGCCTGCCGTCGGTGAAGCGCCAGATTCCATTGGTCTGCCAGCCACCGACGACCGCGTCCAGCACTTTCGGCATGTTTCCACCGATGGCCTTGCCCCGGCCGATCGGCAGTTCATACGTGTAGCTGAACTGCAGAACGCGCGGTATATCGAAGGTCGAAAGACTTCGTTCGAGACGCCGGTTGTTCGGATCCTGCGGTCCACTTGAAATTCCGCCCAGCCACGTCACGCTGCCATCTGTGCTGGAAGCGTCATCGATTGACTTCGACCAGGTGTAAGTGACCAACGCCTGGAGCCCGTGAGAGAAACGCTTCTCTACTCGCAATTGAAGGGCATTGTAGATGGAATTCGCCCAGGGCGGTGAATCGCCGCTGAAGCCAGTGAACTGCGGGAACGGTAGTTGCAGTTGCGATTGCTGGACTGTCGGGCTCGAAAGTGAACTGTTCGGGTCCGTGATGATCCCGAAGAATGGATTGGGAACGTAAGTATTGAGGTCGGCGATCTGGCTCAGGCTGTAATGCTCGATCTGCGGGCCGAGATAGTTCAACCCGCCGGCGCCCGCGAAGTAGAGATGCCGGCCCGACTTGCCGATGTAGTTCGCATCCACCAGAAAATTACGCGGCAGCTCTCGCTGTATGCCAAAACTCCAACTCTGCTCGTAAGGCACTGCCGAATCTATCGAGGGGATCGGGCCTACTGCCCCGAAACCAACATCATTCAGCAATCCTAGCGAACTGCCCGGAGGAAGCTTGATGCCCGCGGGAAACGGATTATTCAATCTCCCGAAGGGTGTGACGCCGTCATTCTGATACGTGTTGATCCAGGGCGTGTATTCGTCGTAACCCTGATAACCCGGAGGACCCACGCCCGCCGCACCCGATCGAACCGACGAGTAATAGATACCGTATCCGGCGCGTATCACGGTTTTATCAAGCGGCTGGTATGCGATGCCCAAACGCGGTCCAAAAGTGGTGTAAGAGGTGTTGTAGCCAGGCGAACGGTTATCGGGACTCGCGAAGATCTCGCCGCCATGGAGAGTTCCTAATCCCGGAACCTGTAGAGGCGATACCACGGACGGATCGAGTCCGTTCATCCGGTTGTAGCGCTCAGTCCTGGGAAAATCCAGATCGTAGCGCATGCCGATATTGACGGTAAGCTTTTTGCTGGCCTTCCAGTTGTCCTGGACGAATCCTCCGGCCTGGAAGCTTTGCGTGCTGACCAGGTTCGGAACTTCGTAACCACTGCTGGACGTTCCGGGACCGCCATTAGCAATGAGGAAACTCGCCAGGGAATCTCCGCCGCCAGAGAACGGAAACTCGGACGTTCCGGTGAAATCGTAATAGAACTCCCCGCCAGGCACACCCGGCTGAGTAAAATTGTCACGATGCATCCGGCCTTCAGCGCCGAACTTCAGCTCGTGCGGCCCTCTGACCCAGCTCACTGTGCCCAGCAGGTGGTGCGTTTCCTGACCCTGGCGTAAATAGCTCCAGCCCTGTGTCCCGATACTATTCAAGCCCGAGGTGTTGTAGCTGCTTTGCAAATTAATGGAAGGGATAAAGGGAACTCCGGAAGTGTCCATGTATTGGGGCATACCAAGAAGTTTCACCGGGTCAATATCCGGAAAATCGCCCGCAATACTGTGGGTAAAAACCGCCCCGCGCGTGAACCCCCACGCAAGGTTCAGCAATACCGTTGGGGAAAAGGTATGCGTGAAGTTTAACGCCGCCAGGTGAGCCGTACTGTCCGTTGGGCCTGACGTACAAGGATCGGCGACATTCCCGTAGCAGTTGAATCCATGACTGAAGTTGCCCTGGCGCGAATACTTTCCGCTCAGCAGGTTCGCATCGTTGAATCGATAATCGATCTTGATGTCATATTGATTGTTGCTTCCCTGGTTCGCTCCCGATCCAACCCAGTTCGTGTACGGGTTGTAGGCGGCAGTTCCGACGTTCAAATTGGGAAGCGGATAGTACTGGATGAGCTTCAGTGCGACGGGATCAATGAGATTGCCCGGCCGGGCGGGTAGTTGGAAAGGTGTTCCGTTCAGCACGGGGCTGCCCGGGCTCATGTAGGTAGCGATGTTGTTGAATGGAATATAGCCGGAACGAACAGGTCCGCCCTGGTCGGCATCGTAGACACCCGTATAGGGATCCCAAAGCTGGCCATCGTCGGAGGAACACCTGCCGGCGGAATCGAAACTGCCTCCCGAGTAGCCGCAGAGTTCCCCGAAATTGCCTGTGCGCTCGGCGGCACTGGGTACGCCGAACTGATGCGTGCTCCCAGTCCTGCTGCGAGTGCCATCGTAATCGAAGAAGAAGAATAGCTTGTCTTTCTTGATAGGTCCGCCCACGGTGCCGCCGAAATTGTTATTGCGGAGCGGCGCAATGGGAACTCCGCCCTGATTGTTGAACCAATCGTTGGCATCGAGCTTCTGGTTGCGGAAGAACTCATACGCGCTGCCGTGAAACTGGTTGGTGCCGGAGCGGGTAACCATGTTGACGATGGTGCCGCCCGAGAAGCCGTACTCCGCGCTGAAGTTCGTTTGCTGAACTGTGAATTCCTCAACTGCGTCCACCGACGGCGTATAAGTCGGCACCTGAATACCGCTATTCTGTTCGAAGTTCGTAACGGTAACGCCGTCGAGGAGCATGTCGGACGTGGCGTTCCGGCCGCCGTTAGAAATAAAGTTATTCGCCGTGCATCCCTGACATGACGTATCCACTTCCGTAATGCCGGGCGTCAGAAAAGCCAGATCCGTAACGGAACGCGAAATCAGCGGCAGATCGTTAATAAACTTGCGGTCTACGGTTTGCCCGGTGACGGCGTCTTGGGTTGACAACAGCGGCGCCTCCGCGGTGATCTGCAGTGTTTGGCTAACAGCGCCCACCTGCAGCGCGAAATTCACCGTAACATTCTGGCTGATATCGAGCTTGATGCCGGTGCGCGTTTCCTGACGAAAGCCCTGCGCTTCCACCGACAGCTTGTACGTTCCGGGAGGCACCTGCCGGATGACATAACCTCCGCTCGAGTCTGACGTCCCCGTGAAGCTGAAGCCCTTCTGTTCATCGACGAGCGTGAGCTTGGCATTCGGGATGACGGCGCCCGAGGGATCCGCCACAGAGCCGCTTACCGAACCGGTGTAAAGTTGCGCTGAAGCTGTTGCGCAGAAGAAGCTCGCGGCGAGCAGCGTCAAGAGTGAATTCTTCGAGAACATCCGGTAGACCTCCCCAAGTTTTTTGAACCACCCTACCAGTTGCGGCCAATTATATACCAGGAAGAATGAAGGTGAAGTACTACTCTATTCCACAATTTTCTGGTACTGATTCACTTTCAGACCCGTCAAGGTCTGCGTGTTTCCATTGGGCCAGCGGATCTCAAGTTTCACCCGACCGGGAGGAGCATCCCCCAATCCGAACACCACCCGCTTATCGTGCGAAGAAAGATAGCTTCCGCCTCCGGTGACCCAGCGCACCAGCTTTCTTTGTCCGCACGTCAACGTCAGTTTCGCCCCGATGGCATCGCGGTTGCTCTTTGTCCCCTGAAGTTCAATGCCGATCCACGGCTTCAGACTCCCGATATTATTGTGCAGAAGAATGGGAGTCTCGTTCAGTCGCGTAAACGCCACGTCCACGCCGCCGTCATTGTCGTAATCTCCCACCGCGAGCCCGCGCCCGAGATAGCGATTGCGGAAAACAGGGCCGGCCTGCTCGCTTACGTTACGAAAAACGGCCTTACCGTCATTTGCCGCAAGCAGCGGCGCTTCCTTATACGACACGTCGACGCGGGTCTTTTCGATCACTTGGTTGATGTGGCCGTTCACCAGAACCAAGTCAAGATTGCCGTCGTTATCGAAGTCGATAAAGTGCGCGCCCCATCCGACGAAGGAGCGCGTCAGCGCCGCGAGTCCTGATTCGCGCGTCCGCTCGCGGTAGAGCGATTTGCCGCTATTCAGAAACAAGGCGTGCGTCTCATCATTAAAATCGGTGACGATGAAATCCGGACGGCCGTCGCCATTGACATCTCCCGCATCCACGCCCATTCCGGCGCGTGCGTTGCCATCGGCGCTGAGCGCCACTTCGGCATCCAACCCAACATCTTTGAACGCGCCATTGTGCTGGTTGATGAGCAGCAGGTTGGGCGACGCATCGCGCGCCACGAAAAGGTCGGGCCATCCGTCATCGTTCACATCGATCGCAACCACGCCGAGGGCGCGGCCCACCAGTTTGGCCAAGCCGGCCTGCTCAGTCACATCGGTGAATGTCCCGTCGCCGTTGTTGTGGAAGAGCGCCGGCCGCTCACCTTGATAGGCCACTTGCGCACAATACGTTCGCATCCCCTGATACTCGCAACGGGGGCCATGCTCAAAAGAGAATTTCGCGTAATTGGCCACGAACAGGTCGAGCAGTCCGTCACGATCAAAGTCGAACCAGGCCGCGCTCGCCGCCCATTTCCCCAAGTTCTTCACGCCGGCCTTTTCGGTAACATCCGTGAACGTGCCGTCCCGGTTGTTGTGAAATAGCGCACTGGATGGATAACCGGTGATGAAGAGGTCGGGATAGCCGTCGTTATCAAAATCCGCTGCCGCCACGCCCATTCCGTAGAAGGGAACGTGAGCGAGACCTGCTTTCCCCGTCACATCCTCGAATTTTCCGCCGCCGAGATTCCGGTAAAGCGCGTTGCGAACCGGCGTCGCGCTCTTGCCCTTCGGAGTCGCGCCGCCGTTCACGAAGAAGAGATCCTCGCGACCATCCTGGTCAAGGTCGAGGAAGGCAACGCCGCCGCCCATTGCTTCGATCAGATATCTATCCGGAGATTCACCGCTGAAATGCCTCCAATGAATGCCGGCTTGCGCGGTGGCGTCCGTGAAGATATCCTGGCCGGCCAGCAACGGAAACGTGAGCAGGAATAGCGCGGCCAAGCGCATCTACTTGCCTTGCGTGCCTCCGCGCGCCTGCTGATAAAGACGCATTTCCGCCGCCGCTTCGCTTTCACGCCCGAGCCGCTTGTACGCGCGCGCCAGGGCGTAATGGATCTTGCTGTCGTCCAGACCGAGGCGCACGGCAGCCCGCAGTTCTTCGAGCGCCTGCCGCGCGGATTCCGGCGTATCCTTCTTCAGTTCCAGAATGCCGAGCTGATAATGTGCTTCCGCGCGCGAGCCATCCAGCTCTACCGCCTTCTTCAGTAATGCAGCCGCCCGGTCAAGCGTCGCATCATCGGTGGCGCTGCTCGAGAGTGAGGCTCCATAGCTCTCGTAGACGCTTGCGTCACGAGGATGCTGTGTAAGAAGAGCTTGAAACTGCTTTTCGCCCTCCACACGCATGCCGGCCGCCCATTTGGCCGACGCCAGACCTACCTGCGCATCGAGGGATCCGGGATCCAACTGGATTGCACGGCTGTAAGACCGGACCGCGTCGGTGAACTGATCCATCTTCATCTCCACCATGCCTAGAAGGTTGTAGACCTCACTCGTCTCACGCCCGGAGTTGAAGCTGGACCGGATCGATTCGAAGAGCTTTTCGGCGATGCCATAGTCCTGCGCCCGAACAGCGACGCCGGCGGCTGCTAGAACTCCCGGCGGTGAAGCGGAGCGCGTCAGCAACCCTTCCAGAGTCTTGTGCGCTTCCCCACGCCGTCCCGTGTGATAGTACGCGCTGGCAAGCGCCGCAACCGATTCCGGGCGCTGCTCGACTAACTCCGGCACGGCGGCGAGCAATTTCGCCGCGCGTGCGTAATCGTGCTCGTTTTCCGAAACCATGCCCAGCAGCAGCATCGCGATTTCATCTCCTGGCTGCGCGCGCAATAAATGTTCCAGATTGGCCTGCGCCTGTTTCAGTTGCCCCAATCGCCATTCGTTAGCGGCCAGATTGCGCCGCGCTGCGGCATTTGCCGGATCGAGTTTGACCGCCTTCTCGAAATAGCTATTCGCCTCAACGAGCTTCTGCTCCATGCCGAGAATCCCGCCGAGGCTGGTCAGATAGGAAGCATCATTCGGTGCGAGTTCCACGGCTATGCGCAGTTCCGTCTCGCCATGAGCCAGGTCGCCGGCCTGTGCGAGTTGAACGCCTTTCTCGGCGTGTTCTTTTGCCGCGGTTGCCGTGTCGAAAGCGATGCCAGGCGAGCTCGTCAGGCAAGTCAAACTAATGATCGCCGCGAAAGCACGGCCATTCATGGACGCGATTATGGCACAGGTTCGTGTTCAGGAAGTCTTCTGGGAAGGGAAACAAATTCACTATCCAAAGCGCGTGTCGCCAAAGGGCCATGGTCGGCGGAGCGCAGTAAGTCGCGAATGGTCGTGGTACGCAGGATTCCATCAACGGCCACCTGCACCGCGCGCCAGAGAGAACGGATGGAGCAGTCGGTTGAATGCGCGCAACTGGTCTCGGTACCGGAGTGCCGGTTGCAGAAGTCCTCTCCATACATGCGGCCCCCAAGTATGGTCAACGCATCGCCGACGCAAATTCTTTCGGGAGGAAGCGCCAGCGCATAACCGCCTGCCTTGCCGCGCGCGGCCTTGACCAGCCCGCCCAGCCGCAGCATTCGCATCAATTTCGCTACATACGGCAGGGAAATGCCTTCATTGCGGCTGATTTCAGCAATGGTCGCATTTCCATCCAGACCCTGACGCGCTACCTGCAGAAGGCAGCGGAGCCCATATTCCTCGTGAGAAGTCAGCTTCATCGCTGTAGCCTGGAAAGCGGCACGGTCTCGAAACCCAGATCGAAACCCAGGGCCAGCTTTGCAGCCGTCGACATCTTGTCCCGATCCCAAGGCGGATCGAAAACCAGATCCACGGTCGCGGATGTAACGCCTTCAATATTTTCGATTTTTTGCTTTACCTGTCCCGGCAGGATACCCGCAACAGGGCAATTCGGCGCGGTCAGGGTCATTTTAACCAGCACCTCTCCGTCAGGACCAGCCTGAACATCGTAGATGAGGCCCAGGTCGTAGATGTTGACCGGAATCTCCGGATCGTACACCGTCTTGAGCGCCTCGACTATCAGGGTTCGCAGATCTTGAGCCATGTTTACTCCGTCGAGATCGGTTGTCCTTCGCCGCGCAGGGCGGCGCGCAGCGTGTGCCATGCCAGGGTCGCGCATTTTACGCGCATCGGGTATTCGCGAACACCCGAAAACACCGCCAGCTTGCCCAGATCGGGCGCAGGCGGACGCTCTTCTGTTAACAGGGCATGGAATTTCTGGAACGCGCTTTCCACCTCATCCGGCGTCTTACCCTTAATCGCCTCCGTCATCAGCGAAGCGGAGGCAGTCGAAATGGCGCAGCCCGAGCCCTGAAAACCGATCCCCGTGATATGGCCGTTCTCGATCTTGAGCTGCAAATTAAGGCGATCGCCGCAAAGCGGGTTGTAACCCTCGGCGCCATGCGTCGGCTCGGCGAGCGCGGACTTGTTCCGCGGCCGCTTGCTGTGGTCGAGGATCGTTTCCTGATAAAGGTCGTGCAGGTCAGACACTAGGAAAAGAACTCCTGTACTTTGCGAATCCCTGCCACCAGAGCATCCACTTCAGAAGCGGTGTTGTATAAGGCCAGCGACGCCCGTGTCGTCGCGGCGATCTGGAAGCGATCCATCACCGGCTGTGCGCAGTGATGTCCCGTCCTCACCGCGATGCCTTCTTGATCGAGAATCGTCCCAACGTCGTGCGGGTGTGCGCCATCCACAACAAACGAGAGCACACTCGCCTTGTGCGGAGCGGTTCCGATGATACGGACTCCGCTCAATTGAGAGAGGCGCGCGGTCCCGTATTCCAGCAGTTCGTGTTCGTATGCTTCAATGGCGTCCAGGCCGATGCCATTGACATAATCGATCGCTGCACCCAGACCGACAATCCCGGCGATGTCCGGTGTTCCGGCCTCGAACTTATACGGCAGAACGTTGTAATCGGTCTTTTCGAAGGTGACCGAACGTATCATGTCGCCGCCGCCCTGGAACGGCGGCATAGCATCGAGCAGCTTTTCCTTGCCGTACAGAACGCCGATACCCGTTGGGCCGAACAGCTTGTGTCCCGAAAAAGCGTAGAAATCCGCATTCAGCGCGCGCACGTCAACCGGCATGTGCGGCACAGCCTGCGCGCCGTCCACCACCACCGGTACCTTCCACCGGTGCGCCAGCTCAATCATTCGGCCCAATGGGTTCACGGTCCCAAGCGCATTCGAAACGTGGGCCACAGCTACCAGGCGAGTCCGCTCACTCAGCGCCTTCTCGAATTGATCGAATGGGATAACTCCACGGTCGTCGATGTGCACGACGCGCAGATGAGCCTGTTTCTCGCCGCAGAGGATCTGCCAGGGAACAATATTTGAATGGTGCTCCAGGCCTGAGATCAGAATCTCGTCGCCCGCTTTGATGTTCTGCCTTCCGTAGGTCTGTGCGACCAGATTCAAGCCTTCGGTTGCTCCGCGTACGAAGATAACCTCATTCGTCGAAGCGGCATTAATAAAGCGGCGAACCTTTTCCCGCGTGCGATCGCAGGCTTCCGTAGCGCGGGTGCTCAACAGGTGCACTGCGCGATGCACGTTCGCGTTGTAATGCGAGTAGTAATCCACCAGCGAATCGATAACAGCCTTCGGCTTTTGCGTGGTGGCTGCATTGTCCAGATACACTAGCGGCTTTCCGTGGATCTTCTCTCGCAGGATGGGGAAGTCTTCGCGGATTCGCTCAACATCCAATACCGCGGACCCTTGCAGCATCTCCGCCCGCGCGCTCATGAAACGGCCTCCGCAAATTCGCGTGAACGGCTGAGGGATTCGAACAGCGCCTTTTCAAGGTGCTCCCGAACCGCCGGAATCCCAATGCGCTCGATGACATCGCGGGCAAAAGCGTAAATCAACAGGTCGCGGGCATCCGCCTTCGCGATACCCCGCGCGCGCAAATAGAACAGCGCGTCTTCCTCAAGCTGGCCGATGGTTGCTCCGTGCGTGCAGCGTACATCGTCGGCGAAAATTTGCAGCTCCGGCTTCGTGTTAATCGTCGCGTTCTCGGATAGCACCAGGTTCTTGTTCGTCTGCTTGGCGTCTGTCTTTTGCGCATCCTTGCGCACGAAAATCTTGCCGTTGAATACAGCGCTTGAGGCGCCGTTGAGAATACCTTTGTAAAGTTCGTGGCTTGCAGCGTGCGGCTCGGCATGGTCGAGTGCCGTGTGATTGTCTACATGTTGCCTGCCATTAACTAAATAGAGGCCGTTCAATGTTCCTTCGCAACCAGTGGAAAGAACTGCGTTCACGTCGTTCCGCACCAGCAGCCCGCCGAGGCAGATGTTGTGGGATTTGAAGACCGAATTGCGCGCCTGATGCACCTGAATGGTTGCAACGTGGAATGCGTCCGCGCTCTCTTCCTGCAGTTTCACATGCTCGACAATCGCGTTCTCGCCAACCACGATCTCGGTAACGGCGTTGGTGAAATACGGACCGCGGCCGGTATACTTTTCTATGATCTGAACCTGGCTGCCGGCGCCTACAACGATTAGATTGCGCGGGTGAGTGGTCCGGTCCGGAATCGCCGTGAAGCCGATTCGCAGAGGCCTTTCCACAACGGTATTTGCGGGAATGTGCACAAATGCGCCGTCTTCGAAATGCGCCGTATTCAGGGCCACAAAGGGATTGTCTTCGTAGCTGGCGTACTGGCCCAGATGTTCTTCAACCAGTTGGGGGTCCTGCTCCAGGGCGGCGCGCAAACTATCTCCGCTGACCTTTGGCGCCGCCTCTGGAAATTGAGCTTTCGCAATCGGCGCAACGCTGGTGAACCGCCATTCTTCGTCCCGTGTTGTAGGAAAACCCCGCGCGTCAAAGCGCTCCGCGGCCCGTTTCCGAATCTCAGCGAAGTCGGAGACCATCGTAGCGATCATTGCGCCGTCTCCGCGAACTCCTCAATTCCCGCATAGCCGCTCTCTTCGAGTTCCAAGGCCAGCGATTTGTCGCCTGATTTCACGATGCGGCCCTCTGCCAGCACGTGCACATAATCGGGAACGATATAGTTCAGCAGCCGCTGGTAGTGGGTGATGACAACAATCGCGCGATCCGGGCCGCGCAGCGCATTCACGCCATGAGAAACGATCTTGAGCGCATCGATGTCGAGTCCGGAATCGGTCTCATCCATCAGCGCCAGCCGCGGTTCCAGCACGGCCATCTGGAAAATCTCGTTCCGCTTCTTTTCGCCGCCCGAAAAACCGGCATTGACCGCGCGGTTGAGTAAAGCCTCGTCCATTTCCATCAGCGACATCTTCTGACGCACACGGGAAAGGAAGTCCATGGCGTCGAGTTCCGGCTCGCCTTTCCTCTTTCGAATCGCATTCAGCGCTGCTTTGAGGAAATACAGATTGCTCACCCCCGGAATCTCAACCGGATACTGAAACGCCAGAAAGATTCCCTCCTGCGCGCGATCCTCCGGTTGGAGGGCAAGCAAGTCCCGACCTTCATAAAGAACTTCGCCTCCGGTGACGTTATAAAGATCACGCCCGGCCAGCACCTGCGCAAGGGTGCTTTTGCCGGAACCGTTTGGCCCCATAATGGCATGCACCTCGCCCGGAAAAACCGTTAAATTAATGCCCTTCAGAATCTCTTTTTCGCCTGCTTTTGCGTGCAGGTCCCTGATCTCAAGAATCGGATTTTTCAACAAGCTTCCTTCTCCCACTAACAACCAATCAACGATTAACCGACGCTTCCTTCCAGACTCACGCCCAGCAGCTTTTGCGCCTCGACGGCGAACTCCATCGGCAGTTCGCGAAACACCTCTTTGCAGAAGCCGTTCACAATCATGCCGACCGCATCCTCAGTTGAAATGCCGCGCTGCCGGCAATAGAAAATCTGGTCTTCCCCAATCTTGGAAGTGGATGCTTCGTGCTCCACGCTCGAAGACGTGTTCTTCACTTCAAGGTACGGAAACGTGTGCGCGCCGCATTTGTCACCCAGCAGCATGGAGTCGCACTGCGAATAATTGCGCGCGCCCGTCGCGCCTTTCAGAATCTTGACCGCGCCCCGATACGTATTTTGGCCGTGACCGGCCGAAATGCCCTTCGAAACGATGGTGCTGCGCGTGTTCTTGCCGGCGTGAATCATCTTCGTTCCGGTGTCGGCCTGCTGGTAATTGTTGGTTAGCGCAACCGAATAGAACTCGCCCACGGAATTTTCGCCGATCAACAGGCAACCCGGATACTTCCACGTGATGGTCGAACCGGTCTCCACTTGGGTCCAGGAAATTTTTGAGTTCGCGCCCAGGCACTTTCCGCGCTTCGTAACGAAGTTGTAGATGCCGCCCTTGCCTTCCTTATCTCCCGGATACCAGTTTTGAACGGTTGAGTACTTCACCGTGGCGTTATCCAACGCGACCAGTTCCACCACGGCGGCATGTAGTTGGTTGGTGTCGCGCATCGGCGCCGTGCAGCCTTCCAGATAGCTGACGTGAGATCCTTCGTCGGCAATGATCAGCGTACGTTCAAACTGGCCGGTGTCCTTCGCGTTGATGCGGAAATAAGTGGACAGCTCCATTGGGCAGCGGACGCCTTTCGGTATGTAACAGAATGAGCCGTCGCTGAACACCGCCGCATTCAGCGCTGCAAAAAAATTATCCGAGTGAGGGACCACGGTGCCGAGATATTTCTGAACGAGTTCCGGGTGATGCTGAACGGCCTCGGAAAACGAGCAGAAGATAATGCCCAGCTCCGACAGCTTTTCCTTGAACGTCGTTGCGACCGATACGCTGTCGAACACGGCATCGACCGCCACTCCGGCCAGCAGTTCACGTTCGTGAAGAGGAATTCCGAGCTTTTCGTAAGTTCGGAGCAGCTCCGGATCCACTTCATCGAGGCTCTTCGGTTGATTCGTTTTTGTCTTCGGCGCGGCGTAGTAAATAATCTTCTGGTAATCGATCGGTGGATAATGGACGTTGGCCCAGGTAGGCTCTTTCATCTTGAGCCACTGCCGGTAGGCCTTCAGGCGCCATTCCAGCATGAACGGCGGCTCGTTCTTCTTACCGGAAATCAGGCGAATGACATCTTCGCTCAAGCCGGGAGGAACGGTATCGGCATCGATATCGGTGACGAACCCCCACTTGTATTCCTGGTTTGCGAGCGTCTCGATCGAGGTAAGTTGTGTAGCCATGGAACGTCTTATTTTCAGGCTATCTAATCTGTACCTTTCAGTCAAGATTGACTATACTGAATAGGGAAAGGCATGATTGAGATCACGGAAAAGGCCGTTGAACGGATCAGGCAGTTGCTCGCCAAACACGATTGCCAAGGCGGTTTGCGGCTGGGCGTACAGGGAGGCGGCTGTTCAGGCATGAGCTATCTCTTCCGGCTGGATCCCAAGCCCAAAACCACTGACCGAATCCTCGAGTTTGATGATGTTCGCGTCTATGTGGATCCGAAAAGCTACCCATTTCTCGATGGTTTGACGCTTGATTTCACCTCTTCCTTGATGGAAAGCTCGTTTGTCTGGCACAACCCGAATGCAAAGCGAAGCTGCAGTTGCGGCAAAAGCTTCGCGGTCTAATCCCGTTCCGTTTCATCGACCGGCTCGTCCGGTTGCAAACCGATGACCGTAGTGAGCATCATCGCGTGATCGAACTCAGGTCCTCCTATTGTCACGGCGACGTTCTTATTCTCGCTGTATTTCGCGGTTCGCCACCACCCTTTTTGCTTGTCGTACTCGACCCTGACCCAATACCCGCTCTTTACTCTTGGGATGTAATTCATCGACCGCCGCTCGCCGTCGTCAGCAAAGCTGCCCAGATCAGGCCAGTAGCAGCATGACTCGACCCGGCTGCCATATCGGTATTTTCGAATACCCGTGTAGAGCAAGTTGAGGGGAAATCCAGCAAGCCGCGGCGCCCAGTTATCGTCCCACCTAGCCTCGATCTGGTACGGGACATTTGCGATAAACAGGGAATCTCCACCCCGCCCGATCCTTAGGCCCCGTATCCATCTCTTCAGGCACTTTAATGCTTTCACGTCCGCTCCTCCTTTTTGAGCTTGAGCAGCAGACGATCGATACTGGCCGTCGGAATTTTGAAAGCAGGGTGGCTACTTTTGCAATATGTTTGCCGCATCGTTCCCTTCAGGCTGACTTTGGCACCTTGACTCACTGGCCAGGTTGCCGGGCGATCTTCGGGTCAGTACCCTCGCGCCGCTCGTGATGCTAATCTGCCGCAGAATGAATCGCGGCGATATATAGTTTACATGGTCGCGTGTGGTTACCGAATCGCCGCCGGAGCTACCGCGGGCCACTCTCCCGTTTGCGGAGCGCAACGCAGCGAATCCTCAGGCGCCCGCGAGTCGGCATGATGTATTCGCTTTGTCCGATTCCATTCGTCCAATGCGCCGATTACACGTACAAATGAAATTCATTCGTAAATACAAAGTCGCTAATCACGATTAACCGCAACATCTGAGAGTGATCAGGTCGCTGGGGCGTGGCGTAAATAGTCAGTTGGAGGCTATTTCCCCGTGCGGATCAAATCGATGAAGCGCCTCCAGGCAATTTTCGGGATGAGGCGCCGTTGGTCGTCAGGCATGCTATCGTCCATCATTTCTTTAGCAAGCTTTTGCGTCTCTTTGGACGCTTTGCTCATATGCCCCGTGTCGAACGGTGAATGTGGGTCGTATTCGATGACCAACTGGATTGCTTCCGCTCGCGCGCGGCCAGAAATTTCACCTGCCAGCCAAAGCGCCAGGTCGATACCTGCCGATACACCGGCCGCGGTAATGATCTTACCGGATCGCACAATGCGCTCATCTGGCCGGGGTTTGGCGCCCATAATCTTAAGGGCGCCCATCTTGTACCAGTGCGTCGTGGCAGGCAAACCCTTCAGGATGCCGGCTGCGCCCAAAATCAGTGCGCCGGTACAGACTGAGGCGGTCCAGGTGGTCGTCTCGTGTACAGTGCGTAGCCAGTCAAGTACGTCGTCGTCTACCATTTGGCCCGGTGTTGTTGTACCTCCGGGTACAAGCACCAAATCAGGCGATGTAGTCTCGGCTACTGTGTGCGAGGCGCCTAGTAGAAGTGCGCCGCCCTCCGTCATCACTGGCCCTATCTCTTTTCCAACAAACCGCACGTCCGTATTGGGCATGCGTGACAGCACTTCGCACGGTCCTACCGCATCCAGCGCGGTTACGCCAGGGTAAAGAAGAATTGCTATTTGAAAACCCCTTCCTTTTTCATCCATATCCTTTGGAAGGACGATATCGAGGAGTAGAAAAGTTCAACGTCGTTGAGTTCGATCCGGAAGAGTTTGCAAGCGCAATAAGATGGTTGTCTTTGGCGAGAGCTTTGTGATCCGCGCAAGCGATTCTGGGCACATGAACATTCGGCCGGGGCGCGGAGATGCGCGACGCCCGAATTGGTTTCCCATCCACCAGAACAAAAATCAGGTTCGTATGTGCGGCGGGCATAATTCGCACTGCCACCCAACCACTCTGATCTCGCCATCTGGGGCGGGGATTCCAGCTATTTCGACGTGTAAACGCTGTTACCCACGTCAGGAGAATTTGTATGCCCTTGCACACTCCTATTGCAGGGTGTGGTACCGCAGACGTTTTTCAAATTCATCAATTTTCATCGCAGCCGGCGCGTAAACTCGGTCACGGCGCATCTGGGACCGAGGCTCTTTCTGGCACTGGCCTTCTCGCTGGGGTTGGGCGGTCAGCCTCGAGCCGGAATTCGAGGGAGGGTCGTAGATGCTCTAGGCGGCCAGCCTCTCGCAAACGTTGCTCTGCAACTCGGTGATCACGCGTATTCGGCTGTCTCCAATGCCACTGGCGAATTCGCATTTGGGGACGTTGCGCCCGGAGATTACGTTCTAAGGGCGACTGCGGTGGGCTACCGGCTCGTGACGGCGAATGTTCATCTGACGAACGGCGAGGCGCAAAGTTTCCAGGTGATCCTTAGTCCTGATAGTCTACGCCGAACCGATACCGTGCTCGTCAAGTCAGGGCCGATTGCAGCGCCTGCCGCAACCGATAGTCTCGGCGAATTTTCGCTCGAGGGCGCTCAAATCAAGAATCTGGGCTCGGTTCTGGCGGATGACCCGCTGCGAGCGGTACAGGCCATTCCAGGAGTCGCCTCGAACAACGACTTCGAATCGCGATTTTCGCTGCGAGGCGCGGATTTCAACCGCATTGGCATTTATTTGGACGGTGTTCTCCTTCATGAACCGCTTCACACGCTTGATGGAACTGGAACCTCCGGTTCAGCGAGCGTCTTCAACTCAAACCTGATCGAGAGCGTCAATCTCTATCAGGATACGTATCCGGAACGCTTCCAAGATAGTTCCGCCGGCGCGCTCGACGTTCACATGCGCGATGGCGACCGCGACGACTATTCGTACCGGATTTTTGCCAATTTCGCCAGCGCCGGTGTCATGGCCGAAGGCCCGGTACCGCGATTCCGGCGATGCTCCTGGATTGGCGCTTTTCGCAAAAGCTACTTACAGTATCTTCTGCAACAGACGCTGGATGATCCATCCATGGCGTTTGGGATCGAGGACGGACAGGGACGATTCAGTTGTGACGTTTCCCGGAAGAATGCGGTGACTCTGGAATTGATCGATAGCTACAGCGGCCTTGATCGGTCGAGTGTACGAAGGGAGCTTAGCGAGAACTCGCCGATGTTGGCTCATCAACGGTTCGCGATCGCAAATCTAGGATGGCGCTATACGCCGGATGACAAACTGCTGGTCTCGAGCCATGCCGCATGGATGCACGAGAATTTTGATAACCAGAATCCTGATCAAGAGACGTTGGGCTCCGGCGACTATCGGGAGTGGGTCCTGAACACGAACGTGGCGTGGATGTGGAACCCGCGAAGCCCGTTGAATGCGGGACTCTCTGTTCGGAACGTCCGGGATGCCGGGTTCTTGGAGGAGTACTTAGGCCCAGGTCCGGTCAATGTGCTCGATACTTACCGAGGCAGCGGAACCCTGAGTGGCGGCTTCTTCGAACAATCCTGGCCGATGGCGGAAGGCCGGGTGCATCTAAGCGCTGGCGGCCGCTGGGACCATCACTCCGTAGATAGAGTAACCGCGTTTTCGCCGCATGCCGGAGCTACGTTCAGCCCCTGGCGTTCCCTGCGCCTGGAACTGGGTTGGGGTCAGTATGTGCAATACCCTCAAATTTCGCAGCTGGCTGCGAACCTGGGTGGCCCCAATCTGCTGCCCACGAGATCGACCCATGCGGTTGCGGCAGCAGAACAACGCTTCGGTGAGAGGACTCGATTACGGGTGGAATTTTATGACCGCGAGGATCGCGACCTGCTTTGGCAGCCTTTGCTCGAGGGCCGGCTGGTGGCAGGGGTCCCGGTAGATCCCGCTGCCAACCCAATGTACACAAACTCCTTGCGGGGACATGCTCGCGGCGTTGAGATCTATCTCCAGCGTTTCAGCGCCAATGGTCTGAGCGGCTGGGTGTCGTACGCGTATGGGCGGACCTGGATGCATGATGGGGTCACTCGCGATTCGTTTCCTTCCGATTTCGATCAACGCCACACCATTAACGCGTATGGCAGCTACCGGCTGCGCCCCACTGTGAACCTCAGCATTCGGGAAACATTCGGCAGTGGCTTCCCGCTTCCGGGGTACCTGCGACCTGTTGACGGGAAACTCAAGGCCGATGGCCAGGGCATGTATCTCACCGAGGAGCGCAACCGCTGGAGACTCCCGCCATATCAGCGCATCGATATTAGAATCAACAAATCGTGGGCCCACCGCCGCTGGATGACGACGCTCTATGGTGAGGTCATCAACCTTACGAATAGATCGAACTATCGCTTTGACAGTGTTGATGCCTACGGCGACGGCGGCGCGTGGGTCGTGTTGGATAAGATGTTCCCGATTCTGCCATCGGTCGGAGTTGTATTCGAGCGCTGAAGCAAAAGGGACGCGGCTGGGAGCCAGCAACTTCTTCGGATCACCGTGCTCCGCATTCCTCCTCCAGTCGCTTATAAACCTGCTCAGCATGATCGTAAGCGGCACGTGCCGCCGCGCGCTGATTGCCGGAGATGCGCGGCGCCTTTTGGGTCCAGCATTGATGAACCGCGTTTAAGCACCATTCTGCGCTTGCCCGCGATGCCCGAATCGGTTTCCCATCCACCAGAACAAAAATCGGGTTCGTATGTGCGGCGGGCATAATTCGCACTGCCACCCAACTACTCTGTTCAATCGGGACATCAAACATAACATCGTGAACTCCGCCATCGGCGGCAACGGGCTTGCGGGCCACGGCTCTCCCGTTCACCACTAGTTCGACAGGAATCTCCCGTGAATCGCCGATACGGGCGCGCTCAATCGTCCAATATGGCTCTTGATCGTTAGGACGCTTCTGAATCTCCGGATGGGGCAGGGAATCGAGCAGCGCGGCAACCCGCACGGTCGCCCGAACGGTTCCCCTCGATTTGAGGGAAACTTCACTCCCCCGCGCGCCGACTTCAACTCCATTTACACTGAAGTCCATCAGGTGCGTGCGCCCATCGGATACGTACGTCCGGCCCTCTTCTAACCCGCGAAGCCAAGAGCGATAGTTGAGCGGGCCGTCTACCTTTACGTAGCTCCGCCCCTGGCCCACTCGCTCGTCTGTGATGCATGGGAAATCGGTTTCACCCGCCAGCCGGGTGCGGAAACCCAGGTTCAGGGTGTGATACCAGATGCTCAGCTCCCAAGCGGGCGGAGTATCGCCGGCGGAAATGAAATCGACCGCATGCGGCTCGGTGACATCGACGATGTATTCGTTTGCGCCGATCCCGTCAAAACCCGGCATTTCGAAACTCGGCAAAGCGTGATCGGAAACCTGCAGCCCCCAGCCAGAGTGTGCGAAACCCGCCACAGCGCCTTGCGCCTTGGCCCATTGGAGAATGGGCAAGTCCCAAGTGGGCCAGTCTTCAATCTTCTTGGTATGCGGGTAATCCTGGTTCCTGAGTCCCAGTAAAACGAGATGCCCCGCATGGCTGGATGGAAAACCAGAAACCTCCAGATCGTAATGCATTTTGCAGGTACGTCCCGAAAGGGGGTCATCTTGGCCGGAGAAGAATTGCTTCTGATAGTAGTAGTCGGGACCCCACGTAAGCACTGCCCCGACGTTGAGGTTCTCGCCCTCCAGTTGCCGCATCATGTCTTTCGGCAGTACGCCCTCCGCGGGGTTCTGATAGTGCGAGCATCCGGCGGCATGCACGTGGTGATCGCCGGAGTACCAGCCATATTTAGCGGGATCGATCCAGCGGTCTAACTGAAGGCTGAGCGTATCGGGACCCTTGGAATCCACCGCGAACTCGTTTGTGTGCGCGCGAAACTCGGGGCCGCCCGTGGTCTTGATCGTGTAATAGCCGGGAGGCAGATCGATCGTTTCCCCGTCAGCACGGTAGATCTGCGGCTGAAAAAAGAAGTCGGGCGCGAGGCGTTTTGACGGATTCGGATAGAGGCGGTTCCAACGGTCCCGAATTGTGAGCGAGGCCATTGCCGGCTGGCCGTTTTCATCCGTGATATGAAGCTTGATTTTTCGCGAAGGCTCGGCGCGAAAAAGCACCAGAATGTCATTCCGGAACCCGATATCCTGCGTGCCTTGGCCGGCATTAAAGCTGATATCGGCCGAGCGCTGCCCGGCGTCGCGGCTGTAGACTTCCAGAATCTGGTATTCGATCGCCAGGCCTGAAAGCGACTTCTCCATGGGAGGCCGATTATAAATGGATATCTCCGCCCAGCGGTCGCGAACATCCGCCTGAGTGAGGACCATTTTCGGAGCTGGATCGCCGGTCGACGGAATGAAAACCCGCCCGCTGTTCGGACTCGAAGCGACAAGCGGCGATGTCACATTTGCGAGATTGATGACCTTCACCAGGAAGAAGCGCGAGCCTCCCTGGACGAGCGAGGCTTCCGCGGGGCCGCGCTCCACCTTGACGCGACTTTCGGCGTTGATATCTACCCTTGCAATGACGAAGGGATCGAGCGCCTGTTGTATCTCTTCAACCGCCATCTCTTCCCGGGGCATCGCGATCGCGGCATTAATCGCATCGCGGGTCTTAGCCGGTAACGGCTGGCCCAAATAATTGAGCGCATCTTCCAGGCGCCGGACCTGTTGCGCGAGAGGTTGAAGCGGTACGGATGGAGAATCGGACGCGGCGCATAGCGCGATCGCCGGGAGCAGGACAGTGAAGAATCTCAGCATGGGCATAGAGCCACACGACTTGGCTGGGAGGCAGGGACTCGAACCCCGATACGCAGATCCAGAGTCTGCAGTCTTACCATTAGACGACCTCCCAGGGATTCAACCGCAAGTATAACAATCTCAGGAAGTTCACTCGTGTTGGTCGTCGATGACGACGAGCACGCAACCGGCCTTTCCGCCTCTGCGCCTTCGTCCTCATATCAGGGCACGTCCGATGCGGTCCGTTTACCCGTCTGCCACAGCGCAACTCTACGGGACAGCCACTTTTTTCCGGCGCCTAAATCATCCTGCCCCACTTCGTGTCCGCCACGATGCCAGTGCACTTCTATGTCCGCGCCGAAGCTCGTCAGCATCGTTGCCAGCCGGTCTGTATTTTCAGGCGGAACAATCGGGTCGTGGCTGCCTCCACTGAGAAGCACTGAGGCGTGCCCGAGATTGGGTTCAAAATCGGGCGCAAACGGTACCATTGCGCGAAACAGAACCGCCCCGGCGAGGGCATGCGGATGCAATAACAAAAGGCTTGCGGCGATATTAGCGCCATTCGAGTAGCCTACTGCAACCATTTTGTTCTTCGTGACACCGTAGTGTTGTGCGGCGGCCCTGATGAAATCGTTCAACTCATGCGTCCGAAATTTCAGATCGTCGACATCGAATACTCCTTCCTCAAAGCGGCGGAAGAAACGCGGCATGCCGTTTTCCAGCACGCGCCCCCGTGGGCTGAGCAGTGCGGCCCCGGGTAACAACTCGCGGCCGAGAGGCAGGAGATCCTCTTCGTTTCCGCCTGTGCCATGCAACAGTAGCAGCGTGATGCCTGAATTGGGCTGTGTTGCAGGACTAAAACAATGAATGAACTGCGGCTCGAATGGCGGCGTCACGCAGAGACTCCTTTCGCTTGTGGCAGGCGCACTTTCGGCAGCACTTCTTCCAACTCCGCGCGATGAGGTTCGAGCCAGGCCGGCAGCACTAAGTGCGAACCCAGTTTCTCCGCCGGCTCATCGATAGCGAACCCTGGCGGATCAGTCGCTATCTCGAACAGCACCCCGCCAGGCTCACGGAAATAGATCGAATGAAAATACTTGCGGTCAATGATCGGCGTGACGTTGTACTCGCCGAGCGCCTTGCGCCACTCTACCTGCTGCTCATCCGTGGGCGTGCGCCACGCCACGTGATGCACGGTTCCGACAGCCACCAAACCGGGCCTTCCGGCCGGTGTACAAAGAACATCAACGATTGCGCCGGCCTGGGACGCCGAATCGGACGATGCCGTGTAGCGGAACCGATTGTCCTTGCTCTCGATCAGTCGAAAGCCCATGGTTTCGGTGAGCAGCCTGGCGGTCCGTTCGTAGCCCTCTTCCGCAAGAGTGACGTGATGAAACCCACGAATCGCAAACTCCGGCGGGACCGGACCGCGCCCCCAAATGCGGTCGGGATCAGCATGCGGAGTGCTCACCAACTCCAGTTGGAGGCCGTCCGGATCGGTAAGCGCTAGAATCTCCTCTCCTAGCAGAGACTTCTCCCGTTTGCAGTTGACGCGGCGTTGCTGGAGATACTTTTCCCAAAAGTCCAGTGACCCGTCAGGCACAGCAAACGATGTGACCGTTACTTGCCCCGTTCCGATCCGGCCGCGCCGGGCATTTGGCCAAGGGAAGAACGTCAGAATGGTTCCTGGATGACCCTGGCCGTCACCGTAATAAAGGTGATAGGTCGTCGGGTCGTCAAAGTTCACCGTCAGCTTGACGAGGCGCAAGCCGAGGATGCCCGCGTAGAAGTCGATGTTGGCCTGCGGGTTGCCCGCGATCGCGGTCACATGGTGAATGCCCGGAATGCTGTTCTCCATACCTTCCTCCTATTGCACGTTAACTCGGCGCTCAAGGGTGTCCTGTGCCGCTGAACTCTTGACTAGGTTACGAAACGCCAGAGTGGGGGGACAGACATTAGATTTGAGGCATGGCGCACTACAATATGCTTTCGATGCCATGGATTCATCTCAGCTTCTGGATTGGCCCGCTTCTCATCGCGGGCATCCTCATTATTCTTGCGGCGATTGTGGCGCGCACGCACCTGCGTGAGCTCTATAAACGCCAATTCGGTGAGACGCGGCGCGAGCGCCTGTTCCTTGCATCGGTCGGTTTCTTCACCGCCGTTATTGTCGTTCGCGGGATTACCATTGCGATACATAACGACGTAGGTCCGTTTCATAACATCTCCATGCACGGTCGCCATATTCACCACCTGGTCTGGGGCATTCTGCTGTTGCTGCTGGTCGGCTATAGCTGGCTGCTCGAGATTGGAACCGGCTCTCAAGCATCGTGGCGATGGGCGGGACGAGTCACTTCGATGCTGTACGGCGTTGCCGCCGCGCTTACGCTGGATGAATTCGCCTTGTGGCTGAACTTGAGCGATGTTTACTGGCAGCGGCAGGGTCGCGAGAGCTATGAAGCGATGGCGTTCTTCGGCGGCCTGCTGGGAATCGGGATTTTTGGCGCGCCGTTCCTTCGAGCCATCGGAAGAGAACTGGCCCGGCCTTTCCGGCGGGCCGGGACACCTCAGTAACCGAAGACACCCGCGCGGAGCTCCTCGGTGAGTTCTTCGGGCGATTTGCTCGAATCGAGCGTAAGAGGCTGATGAACCGAAACCGTAATCTTTCCGCTACGAAACCATCGCTCGCCTCTTGCTTTAATTTCGCCGAGCCCGGACAGATTCACCGGCAAGGCCGGTATTCCGAGTTCTTTCCATAAAAGACCGGACCCCGTTTTGAACGGTTGCGGTGTCCCGTCGTCCGAACGCCTGCCTTCCGGAAATACGAGTACGTTATAACCTCTATCTACCGCTTCGCCCGCGTGCCGAAAACTCCGCCGGAATCCGCTGTACTGCGGGAGCGGAAATACGTTGAACAATCCGGTAATCAAAACGTAAGCGCCGGGCGCCACGAGATTCAGAAACCAGTTGCCCTGATTGCGGCCTCGCCGAAAGTCAAGTAACATCTCTCCCGACATCGCGACGGCTACCCGCCGGCGTATATGCGGCGGCAACGCATATAGAATGAACGGCACATCATACGAAGTGACGTGATTGCACACAATAAGTATCGGTGATTCCGGCCATTCCTGGACTCTGCTGATCACTTTTGGTTTGGCGAGAAAACGCACCAGCGGCATTCCGATCGCTCTCACGAATGCGCTTCGAATCGCTTGCTGCAGCGGATTCCACGGCCAATACGGATAAATGTGCTGCGCGCCTCCATTCCCCTCCCCAGGCTTGGCCGCCGGCGCTTCGCGGATCAGCTTCTGAACATCTTCCTGTGTCTTGACCTGTTGAATCGCTGTATCGCTAAGCGAAATGCCGTACTGCTGTTCGAGCTGTGCCTGCAGTTGGACCCGGCCCATGCTATCCAGATTCAGTTCGGAAGGCGCTTCAGCCGTGGCGCCCGTTGTCCCAACTTCACCATTTGCGATTCGCCTTGCTACCTCGCGCTTCAATACCTTTCCCGTCGAAGTGCGTGGCAGATCGGCTTCCGGCCAGACGAGCCAGCGGCGAATCTGCTGAAAATCCGCAAGTTCCTTATTTGCGGCTTCGACGGCCGCGGATGCATCCCCACTGCCGTTTGTCACCAGCACAGCAAACGGTTCCGGCCCATGCTCGGCCTTGGTTTCAATGATGGCGGATGTTCTGACACCAGCCTGCCGGTTGAGGGCTGCCTCCAAATCCTCCGGATAAATGTTCAGACCGGATGAAGTGACGATCACATCCTTCTTGCGACCCCGAAAGCGCAAGTTGCCCTGTTCGTCGAAGTCGGCGAGATCTCCTGTCGCGAGCCACCCGGAACCGCTCTGCTGCATCCGCCCCTGCTGCCACGTCGTATTTGAAATCGTGTCGCCTCGCACCAGCACTTCGCCTTCATCGCTTAAGCGCACTTCGCGTCCGGGCAGAACCTTGCCGATGGTCCCCTGCGCCGCATGGAACGGATGATTCAGGCTGACCAGCGCGGTGGTCTCGGTCATCCCATACCCTTGCACGACAATGAACCCAAGTGCGTTCCAAAACTCTTCTCCCGCTGGGGAAAGCGATGCGCCTCCGCAGATAAAGGCCCAGAACTTCAGCCCGAAGAACCGGTGCACGTCGCGGAAGCGCCACCAGCGCTTCCATGCCTTTATGCCTTGGGCTGCCGCAATGCGTTTCTCCAATTCCGGAAAACGGCCGGCTGCAAATTGCTGCATCAGGTCGAGTACGCGCGGCACCGCTGCCAGCAGGGAAATGCGATCCGTGCGAATGCGTTCGGCAAGTTCCGCCGCTACCAGACGCGGCTCATAATGCACTTCTGCGCCCAGCAGGGGAGGAATCCACAGGCCCATGAATTGCCCGAACACATGGCTCAGCGGAAGCGTGTGCAGAATGCGGATGGGATGAAAGAAACGCTCGTACTTGAGATACTTCTGCATCTCGCGCTCAATCGGCTCCAGGCTCGCGAGCACGTTTTGATGCGTGTGCACCACGCCCTTCGGTTCGCCAGTGGTTCCGGAAGTGAAGACAATCTGCAGCGGATCGTCAGGTTTCAGGTCCGGAAATGTAATGGCCTCGTCGGAGGGTAGCGCGCGCTCGAACTGTTCGAAAGAAATAGTGGGAGTTGCGGATGCCAGCGACTCCATTTTGCTGGTTTCGCCAACGATGAGCTTGGGTGAGACTTCGCGCTGCACGCGCCCGGCGAAATCGGGCGCGCTTGCAAAATCAATCGGAACCGGCAGAACTCCGCGAAGCACGCAACCGAAAAACGCGGCCACCCATTCCCCGCTATTTTCACCCCATATCAGGACCCGTTCGCCCTTGCCGATTTGCCGGTGCTCCAGCTCGGCGCAAAACCTGCGCGCCAGCTCCGCCAGTTCGCCGTAGCTGGTCCGGCGCCGGCGCAAACCGTGCGGCGCGACGATGGCTACGTCCTTACCGTGCCTGTCGAAGTCGCCGAGTAAGGATGCAAGATTGCGCCGCTGCAAGATTGTGCCGCCCTGATTTCAGGCTACGACGGCAAGTTGGCTAGCCTCGCGGCCGGGGCACAGGAGCAATGCACCACTGCTCCGGTGTTTAGTATAGGAACAGTGGACTGCGATACCAGCCGGATGGCTCAAAGCTTGGCGGACTCCATCAGGCTCTCTTTACCGCCCATTGCAATCAGTTTTTCGGACCGAATACCGCCGGGTGTCAGAACCTGGGCAGGCCGCGTTCCCGCCGGCTGTCGTTTCTGGCAGGAAGCGGCCACTGACGTATTCGCCACCTCGCCCGGCGATCACGATCTGTGCGCGATCGGCACCTTCACCCATAATCTGGCCGTAACCGAGGCGCACGAAGCGGACCGGCGCGACGCGCTGAAGGTACTCGCGGAATTAAGTTATGTCCGCGAGCAGGACATTGCTTCGATTCCGGTGGTCGAATCCCGCCGGCCGTATGTGATTTACGGACCCCTGGACTCCATTCCTGTGAATCCCGATGTTGTGCTGCTGTTTGCGGAAGCCGGTCAGATGCTGATTTTATCGGAGGCATCGCAACAGGTGGAAGGAGGTCTGCCGCCCGCCATGGGCCGGCCCGCCTGCGCGATTGTTCCGCAAGCCATGAACACCGGACGCGCCGCGCTGAGCTTGGGTTGCTGCGGAGCGCGTGCGTACCTGGACGCGCTGACGGAAGAAGTAGCGTTGTGGGCCATTCCCGGTCCCAAATTGGACGCGTATGTAGAGCGAATCGCCGCTCTGGCGAGGGCCAATAGCATTCTCTCGGTGTTCCACAAAATCCGCCGCAGAGATGTAGAAAGCGGCAAGAGCCCGACTGTTCAGCAATCTCTGGAAGCAATGGCAAGCCCCCAATGAGAATCGAATGCAAGGAGATAAAAAATGAGTTGTAGCGGCGGCTCTCCCCTGTCCGGAGAGCGGACGGAAACATCGGGCAGGACTGTATTCTGCGCAAAATTTCAAAGAGAAATGCCGGGCCTTAGCGAGGTCCCGTTCGAGGGACACCCGCTGGGCCAGAAGATCTATGAAAGTGTTTCGCAGGAAGCCTGGAAAATGTGGGTGGAGCACATGAAGATGCTGATGAATGAGTATCGTTTGAACCTGGGCACGCCAGAGGCGCAGGAATTCCTCATCAAACAGATGGATGAATACTTCTTTGGCGAAGGCGCCGCGCTCCCGCCCGGTTATGTGCCGCCCCGGGAGAAATAAAACTACTCGCCGGCCGCCGCCTGCCGGGTGCGGGGCGATTTTGCATCCGTTTTGCTGCTTCCGCCGCGCTTCACATCGGCTGGCGTCATGGTGCGCACCAGGGCCGGATGGCGGCGGGGTGGAGTGGAGATCTCATTCAGAAAAACAAGCGAGAGCGGAGTGGCAGCCGCAAATTGGGCGCCATGGCGGTACATTTTGGCCAGCAGCCTGCAACCCGGCTGGTCATATCCGTTCATCCCTGAGATATCGACGGTAAACCTGCGCGCGGAGGACGGCCGCAGCTCATTTTTCCAATGGGCCGCGACCTCGTCTATGACAACCCCGGCAAATCGCCCGGTAATCTCAATCCGAAATTCGTCCGCCCTGTCGCGAATTTTGATGGTCGCCACGCTCCACAATCTCCAAAGCATTTGATCCCAAAAATGAAAGACAAGCTACAGAAATTGTTGAGTATTTTTAACAGGGTTTCTGAAAGCGCTTTCCCCTTGGCTGCAGCTCCGCGGGTCGCTTACACGCCGGGTCCGTAACAAAGAACGACTAACCGACATCTGAGGTCTGTAGCTCTGCTAATGGAACGTCCGTTCAGAGCTGATAGAGGATAGATTCCGAATGAAAACAAAAGTGCTTCCAGGGTCGCCAACCCCCCAAGGCGCCACCTGGGACGGTACCGGCGTAAACTTCGCGCTCTACTCGGAAAGTGCAACGCGGGTTGAACTGTGTTTATTCAATGAACTTGGGACGGCGGATCACGACGCGGTTGACATGCAAGACGTTGCCGGACACGTTTGGCACTGCTACATTCCAGGGTTGACGATTGGACAGTTGTACGGGTACCGGGTTCATGGCCCTTACGAACCCGAGAAGGGTCTGCGCTTCAATCCGGCCAAACTGGTAATCGATCCGTATGCGCGGGCGGTTGCGGGCCAGGTCGATTGGGAGTATCCGATTTTCGGCTACAGGGTGGGCGATTCGCGAGCCGACCTGAGTTGTGACTCCAGCGATGATGCCGCGGGAATGCCGAAGGGCGTCGTAACCACATCGCATTTCGATTGGAAGAACGACCGGTCGCCGCAGATTGCTTTGCACGAATCGATCATCTATGAAGCTCACGTGAAGGGAATGACGGCGCGCCACCCGGATGTGCCGGAAAACCTGCGTGGAACCTATCTGGGGCTGGTTAGCCCGCCGATGCTGGATTACTTCAAGAAGCTTGGAATTACGGCGCTCGAACTGATGCCGGTTCACGACTTTCTGGATGACAAGCACTTGCTCGACAAGGGGCTGCGGAACTACTGGGGTTACAACACAACAAACTTCTTCTCGCCCGCGGCGCGCTATTGCAGCTCCGGCGAAATGGGGCAGCAGATCGGCGAATTCAAAACCATGGTGCGGGAACTTCACGGCGCAGGTATTGAGGTCATCCTGGATGTCGTCTATAACCACACATCCGAGGGGAATCAAATGGGCCCCACGCTGAGCTTTCGTGGGATCGATAATCCTACTTATTACCGGCTCGTCAGCGATCAGCCGCGCTATTACATGGACTACACGGGCACGGGAAACACGCTCAATATGCGCCATCCGCAAGTGCTGAAGCTGGTCATGGATAGCCTCCGCTATTGGGTTCTCGACATGCATGTGGACGGCTTCCGGTTCGATCTCGCCTCCGCTCTGGCCCGCGAATTACACGATGTCGATCGCCTGTCGGCGTTCTTCGATGTGATTTATCAGGATCCGGTGCTCTCCCGAGTGAAGCTGATTGCCGAGCCTTGGGATGTCGGCGAGGGCGGCTATCAGGTCGGCCAGTTTCCCACTCTGTGGGCGGAATGGAATGGAAAATTTCGGGACGTGGTGCGCCGGTATTGGAAGGGCGATGAAGGGCAGCTCGCCGAACTGGGCTACCGCCTGACCGGCAGCAGCGATCTTTATCAGCGCGATGGCCGCCGCCCTTCAGCCAGTATCGACTTCGTAACCGCGCACGATGGCTTCACGCTGCGGGATCTGGTTAGTTACAACGAGAAGCACAACGAAGCCAACGGCGAAGATAACCAGGATGGCGCCAACGACAATCATTCCTGGAATCACGGAGTAGAAGGCCCTACCGACGATCCGAAGATTCAGGCCTTACGCGACCGCGAAGTACGTAACTTTTTGGCAACGCTGCTGCTTTCGCAAGGCGTCCCGATGCTTTGCGGCGGGGATGAGATTGGCAAGACACAGGGCGGCAACAACAACGCCTACTGCCAGGACAACGAAATCAGTTGGCTTGATTGGAACCTGGGTGACCGGAAGAAGGCGCTGCTGGATTTCACCGCGAAGCTGATTGCCCTGCGTAAGCAGCATCCCAACCTGCATCGCCGCAAGTTCTTCCAGGACAGGAAGATCAGCCCGGCCACTTCGGAAAAGCATCACGTGGATGGGCTTGAATTGCACGATATCTGCTGGTACCGTCCCGATGGCCACGAAATGACGGAGGAGGAGTGGAATGCCGGCTGGGTGCGCTGCCTTGGACTGCATCTCAACGGACGAACACTAAACGACGTCGATCGCTACGGCGAACTGGTTCGCGATGACAGCTTCTTGCTTTGTTTGAATCCTCACCACGAACCCATTCAGTTCTATATGCCCGTATGTACGGCCGGCTGCAATTGGGAACTTGTTCTGGACACCCGCGATTCATCATTGCCTGAGGCGCACGCAATCAAGGCTGGGGATACTTACGGCATGCTGCAGCACTCGGCCGTGCTGTTCCGGGAAACGCAGCAGCGCGGCGAACCGGAGGAAAAGCGCGACGAAGAAGTGCGCAAAGTGCACTCAGTCGATCTGCATCACGAACGGAAGGCGGAAGAACTGGTGCACAAATGAACGAATGGTCGAAATAGATTATTGAGAAGTCAATCATAGATGCCATGCACATACCATTCACCGCTCTTCGATTCCTGATAGATGCGGTACAGTGCGCCGTCCTCCAGCGCCACATCCCACTCTTCGCGGCTCCAGGCGGTTGAGGCCCACCACTCTCCCGAGGTCTTCCATGGACCCGCCGAGCGGATCACGCTGCCACAGACACCGGACGCTGTAATATCTTTGGGCGCGTATGCCACGACATGTACGCGCGCGTGCAGCGCTGGCCGGAACAGGCGCATAGCCAGAAGCAGCACGCCGGAATCCGGAGCTTGCGATTGCGCATTCCCGTTGACGGACAAAGTTGTCATCTCAAAGGCATCCGGCCGATGAGTGTCCAGCAATCGGGGTGTGCCGATATTCTCTCTTCCGACCATGCCCGCGATACGCGCCATTGTCACCTGCAGCTTATCGGGGGCAGGCGTGGGCGGAAGAAAGAGACCGCTCTGTACACGCCGTGGCTCAATGGCTTCCGTGCGCAGTGTGAATGCAATTACCGGCGCTTGCGGAGGGTGGCGCTCCAAATGCAATTGCAGCAGCTTTAAGATGGTGCGGCTGTCATCAAGCGGAACAGCAAATTCGAGTTGGAAGCTATATTCTTGCTTCTCTTCCAACTCGAACCGCGCAGCGAGCAGGCGTGCCGCTCTCGATTGCGACCGCAGCCGTCCGCACAATTCACTCAAAACCCTGCCGAGTAAAAATAAAAGAGGTTCAAGCAATTGAAGCGGATGCTCCAGTTCCATCCGCTCTTCGTAACTGGTTGCCGGCGCGGCCACATGTAGCGGGCGATGAATAGCTCCGCGCGCCAGGTTGCGCAGATACACGCCGGCCGGGCCTAAACGCTCCGCCACTCCCAATTCGGGCAGGGATGCAAGGTCCTCACAGGTTTTCAATCCCCAACGGTACAAAACATCCAGCAGACCGATATCTACCGGGACATCATGCGTAAACAACCCTGTCAGAGAAATGGGAGCCAATTTGAGCCGCTCTTCGCCCGGCGTGACAAGCGTCACTCCAATGCAATTGCGCGCCAGCAGAATGGCTGCATCCGGATTTGAAGCGATGGCCAGGCTGGCTTGCAGCTTCCGGTCATAACCGTAGCGGCAAATTTCGGATGCAATCTGGTACGGCGACCCGATTAGTTTTCTTAAGGGAGCAATGGAGAACACGACCGTGTTCGCGTCCGTCTGCTCTACTTCGGGAGAAAACTCGAGCGCCAGATCTAATAGCGAATGGCCGGGCGCCGCGCCGGCGGCAATGTGGATACACGCAAACATCTAAATAGCCCCTACGTAGGGGTCGGGCACGCACGACCCGCTTATGACACCGTTCGAATGAAAAGCGATTCTGGCCGAATTACCTTGGCCTTGCGCACAAGCGCATCGGCCTGCAAACCGCACAGCCTCAGAAAGGGCAGCTTCCCGGACCAATGAAATGCATTATGTTTAAGTTGCAATCGGTTGCTGGAACATGACTTGGCCTGCGGAGATTCTGCGCATAAAAGCAGAACCGTTGGCGTTTGTTCAATTGCACGGCGGAAGCGATACCAGTAGGACAATGGAATGCGATTCAAGATCCGGGGGCTGGCCTCGCACAGGTCCAGCAGCACCACCCCGAATCCGCCGGCGTGCAGCAGCAGGTCCGCAGTTCGCATGGCATGTTCGGCGTCACCATGGCAACGCACCCAAAGCAAGCGCTCGAGTCGGACTCCTGCGGCCGCGGCCGAAGCAGGATGAAAACTGTCGTACAGATCAATGACGGCGCATACTTCGCCGCGCAAGGTCGCTTGCGCCAGGACATGCAGACAAATTGAAGTTCGTCCGGAAGAGCGGTACCCATCAATTTCAGCAATTGCGCCGCGCCGTAAACCCTTTGGAAACAGCCCCCTCAGTGTTAATAATTCAAGCGAAGCAAATTGGGATTCTTGGTTTAAAAGGTGAAGCTCGGAGGCTGGTTTCCAACGCTCATCTGAGCGGACCGCGGCTACGGTATTCGCCATTTATTCGCCTGAGAATATTGTGCGCTAAGAGCTGGATGGAAATCAACGGGGTCACAGCCCTTCCCAGAGGATTGAAGAAATTCTGGGCACGCGGCAGTTATATCGTGATACGATAAAGATTGTGAGTACTTCCCCAGGCGCTTCGCACCTGACCATTTCCGCTGCTGCCTATCAGCAACTAGCCGAATTCCGTTATCGAATTCGCTCCTTTGTTCATTTCAGCGAACAGGCTGTCCGTTCGGCCGGCATAGAACCCCAGCAGCATCAGTTGCTTCTCGCCGTGAAAGGGTTGCCGGAAGGAACCCGGCCCACTGTAACCGCACTTGCACACCGGCTTTGCCTGAAGCACCACAGCACGGTCGAATTGATTAACCGTCTGGAGCAGCGCGGCGCGGTAGTCCGCCACCACAGCGATCAGGACCGCCGTGAAGTTCTGATTGAGCTCACGCCGCACGGCGAAGAGATTCTGGAAAGGCTTTCGGTATTGCATTGGCAAGAGGTGCAATCTCTGGCTCCGGCGCTTTCAAACGCCCTGGAGACCATCGTCAACCATCACAATTTGCTGAGGTCCGCATGAGCAAGACCTCAACTGCCCACCGGGGCAAACACAAGCATCCCTCGGAGGAACTGGGCGACTTTACAACTACCGTTCAAGTCATACCGATTTCCGTAATGGCGATCTTCGTCGGCTTCATCGCCTCGCTTGTCGCGTGGCTCCTGTTGCGGCTCATCGGACTTTTTACGAATCTCTTTTATTACCAGCGCGTCGATTTCGCTCTCACCTCGCCTGCGGGCAATCATCTCGGCGTTTTCGCGATCGCCGTACCGGTGCTTGGGTCGCTGGTTGTGGGACTTATGGCGCGTTACGGGTCGGAGCGCATTCGCGGCCATGGTATCCCCGAAGCGATCGAATCTATCCTGATGAGCGGCAGCCGCGTTCATCCGCGCCTCGCGATTTTGAAGCCGATCTCTGCGGCTATTTCCATCGGCTCCGGCGGACCGTTCGGGGCTGAAGGTCCCATCATCATGACCGGCGGCGCGTTCGGATCGATGTTCGCGCAATTTTTTCACCTCACCAGCGCCGAACGTAAGACATTACTCGTGGCCGGTGCAGCGGCCGGCATGGCCGCTACCTTCGCGGCTCCTCTTTCGGCCGTGCTGCTGGCTGTCGAACTGCTGCTGTTTGAATGGAAGCCGCGCAGCGCTATCCCCGTTGCCCTCGCCTGCGCCACTGCGGGCGCGGCGCGCCGCTACCTGCTCGGTACGGGTCCTCTCTTCCCCGTTCCGCCACACCCGATCTTTATCGGTCCCGAAGGCTTGCTTGGCTGCCTGCTCGTCGGTATCGCCGCAGGCGGTTTGTCCGCCCTGCTTACCTTGGCTGTTTACGCTGCCGAAGATGCATTTCAAAAACTACCCATCCACTGGATGTGGTGGCCTGCTATCGGCGGAGTGTTTGTCGGAATCGGCGGCCTTATTTTTCCGCAAGCCCTCGGCGTCGGCTACGACACCATCGGCGTGCTGCTGAAGGGAAATGTCGCGTTCACGTTCCTTCTGGGCGTGCTACTCGTCAAATCCGCCATCTGGTCCATCTCTCTCGGATCGGGCACCTCGGGTGGAGTACTGGCGCCGCTGCTCATGATGGGCGCCGCGCTCGGCGGCATCGCCGGAATGTTTTTACCTCATTTCGGGGTAGGTTTCTGGCCGCTAGTCAGCATGGGTGCCATTCTGGGCGGCACCATGCGGTCGCCTTTCACCGGCATCGTGTTTGCGATTGAGCTGACGCACGATCTGAACATGTTGCTGCCGCTGTTTGTGGCCTGCTTCCTGGCGCATACGTTTACTGTGCTGGTTTTGAAGCGTTCCATTCTCACCGAAAAAATCTCGCGGCGCGGATATCACCTCAGCCGCGAATATGCGCTGGATCCGCTCGAAATTCTGTTCGTCCGCGAAGTAATGCGCACAAACGTGGTCGCATTGCCCGCGGAGGCGACGATCGAAGAAGTTCGGGAACTGATTCGCCCCGGCCAAAAGACCCACGGCCAGCATCTGTTTCCGGTTATCGACGGCGAAAGGCAGGTGCTTGGCGTAGTTAGTCGGAATCATTTGTTGAAGCTGTTCGAAGAAGCCCAGCCCCTCGCCTCCGCTACTCCCCTGCGCGAAATCATGGTGAAAGAGCCAACCACCGCATATGCCGACGAACCTCTGCGCCTGGTCGTCTACCGGATGGTCGAGACCGGCTTCCGGCGTATGCCCGTGATCGATTCCGACGAGGGCCGGTTGCTCGGCATGGTTTCGCTCGATGACTTGCTTAGCGCTCGTAGCCGGAGTCTTGAAGAGGAGCGCGCCCGCGAGCGTGTGCTGCGCCTTCGGATGCCGATCGGCCAGCGAAAAAAGCCCGCAAAATCGGAGACCATCGCTATTCCGGAAGAAACGGAAGAAAAGGTTCCGTCCGAAAATCTCCAGTGAAGAGCTACCGGAAGGAACTCTGGTTCGAAGTGCCGGCGCGGCGCGCCTTCATCAATATCACCGGACAAGTGGAGGCATGCCTGCGCGAAAGCGGAGTCAAGGAGGGGCTCGTTCTGGTGAATGCGATGCATATCACCGCGTCGGTATTTATTAACGACGACGAATCCGGCCTCCACCACGATTACGATAAATGGCTGGAGCAGCTCGCGCCGCATGAACCGGTTTCGCAATACTGGCACAACCGCACCGGCGAGGACAACGCCGATGCGCATCTCAAAAGGCAGGTGATGGGAAGAGAGGTCGTGGTCGCTATCACCGAAGGGCGCCTCGATTTCGGGCCTTGGGAGCAGATCTTCTATGGCGAGTTTGATGGCCGGCGGCGAAAACGAGTGCTGGTGAAAATCATCGGCGAGTGAACTGTAGCCGGGCTTTCCGATTGCGGGCCCGTTCCTCCGAACGCGATTTACAAGCTCTTGCAAGGAAGCCCCCAACGCTGCGGGCGACTGTTTCCCCTCTCGTGCGTGCTACCGCCCCTGAACCGAGAAGGCCAGCAAAACGTTCCCCGGCATCCCGCCCCATTGACCGTAGCCCGAATTCACAAATACCATTCCATCTACGACCACCGGCCCGCCCGCATCCATTGAGCCGCCGTGCGCGGGGTTGCCGTTTACCGTCTTGAACTCGCGAGCGGTGTCCACATCCCAGAGCACCTTGCCGGTCTCGGCTGCGTAGGCGCGCAGATGGCCATCTACCGAGCCTGAAAATACTGCTGCTGGAATCGCGGTCACCGCGCCCGATTGCGCCGGAGAACAATCCGTGCGGCCGTCGGCGCAAGTCACAGGCAACGCACTCCACGTGATCTTCCCGGTTGCAAGATCGAGGGCATGCAGGCCGCCGCCTTTCTTTGGATCGAGTGCAATACGGAAGCCTCCCGGCGCCTTGGGATCGGGACGACCGCCGATTCCGATATCGGAGATCGCTACGTAGACCTTCTGGCCGTCCGCAGCCGAGCCCCACTGGCTGCCGCCCAACGCGCCGCCGGCGCCGGCCCTGGTCTGCCACAACACTTTACCGTTTTGATCCGGATCGACAGCGTGCACCATACCCGACTTCTGACCAATCACCAACGCTCGTTTTCCCGAACCTAATTGGACCAATATCGGCGGCTGCCCAAAGTCAAAATCCGGGCCGCCAGCTGCCGGGCAGTTCGTCCGTTGTGGCGTTGAGCAGCCCGTGTTGTACGCGTCGTTCTCCGTCAGTTGCTTCGACCATAGCAGCTTGCCGGTCTTAAGATCGAGGGCGAGAATAGCGTCGCTTGTATTAGTGACCGGGTCCGAGTAGTTATCGCCAGTCGCAACGTAAAGAACGCCGAGTTGTTCGTCGATGGTGGGCGTTGACCATATGCCCGCGCCCGAAGGCCCGTGTTGTTGCTTCCCCGCCGCGTTCTTGTGGGTTGGCTTCGCCGCCTCCGGAATTGTGAATGTCTGCCACAGCTTTCTTCCCGTCGCTGCGTCGAGCGCCACAACGCTTCCCCGGAAAGTGCAGCACTCGAAATTCGGATCGGGCCCCAGCGCCTCCTCGAAAGACGAGAACGGCTGGTAGACCACGCCTTTGTAGACCTGCGGCGTCGCCGTGGCCATGGTCGCGAAGTGATCGACTGGGTGGATTTTCCAAATCAACTCGCCCGATGACGCGTTCAAGGCATAGACATTCGCGCCGCCGTCGCTGAAATAGACCGCAGGGGCGCCATTGATGTCTTCGACCGACAGACCTGAGCGGATTCCGGCGGCGGCTTCAAATCCCCATTGAGTGCAGCCAGTATCGCGATCGAGTGAATACACCGCTCCCGTGAGGGTGGCGATAAACACGCGGTTCCCGACCACAGTCGGCTCCCCTCGCGCCATCGTGACATCCCCCAGATTAAATGCCCACTTGAGCTTGAGCTTAGGCACGTCCGCCGCCGCGAGTCCCGCCGCAGTGGCATCCTGGAATCGCGAGTTAGTAAGGCTTGTACTCCAGCCATTCCATCGCGGAGAGTCCGCGTCAGGTCGAAAGGCCGCGGAGCCTTTGCATGTCCGCGCGAATTTTGGACGCGGCGTCTGCGTACCTCCTGTTGGGGCGATGTACCCGATCAGCGTGAAGATCTGAGGAGTTGTTAAGCCCTCCGCCCGAGTCTTCATGCTGCCGCTGGTGAGGGCACGGTAAATAGCTTCTCCGCTCATCGCCTTGATGGCGCTTAGTGCGGGCACGCGGGCGGCCGGTGCATCGTGGCAGGACGAGCAACGCTCTTTGTAGATCGCACTTCCGTCCTGCGCGGACAAAATCGTAATCGTTAAGACCAAAAGACACACGTATCGCATCCTAGTTCCTTTCAGTATTCTTAGAGTTGTTTTTTCGGACGGGAATCCTAGACGAATTCCCGCTTTCTTGATTGCAGGTAAAAAGTGAGCCCCATGATCAGCCCTGCCGCCAAGGCCTCCCCTGCCAAGATCATCAGCACCGGCGGGCTCCACACGGGCGTCGGACTTTTAAAAGCGCCATTGATCGCCGGGTTACGAACAATGAAGTAGTAAATGAGGCCGTACGACGAATTGCACACGATCGTCGCACTTATGGTCCATCCTTCAGATTCGCTGATCAGGGCAGTCCCCGCGACCAGGCAGAAGCCAACCAGTGGAAGTCCAAACAGAATGAGAATGAAGGGTACAATCCCGTTCGGAATATCCCGGCGGCTCAGCGCAAAAATCGTTGCTGCAACGGCCGACGCTCCCCAAGGCGCCAGAAACATCCCGATCGTCGACACTACCTTCGAGACCGCATATTGCAGCGCCGATACCGGAAGGCTCATCAGGAAAACCACGCTTTGCTTCTTTCGTTCATTAATCACATTTGAGACCGGCAGCATGCTTCCCAAGACAATGAGCGAGACGAACAACCACACGCTTCCGATCACAAAAGCCGCCTCGTTTCTGAATTGAAGGACCAAGAGCGCGGCGCCGCTTGCCACAAGAGAAAGGATTATGTGCAGGCGGTGCAGGCGCCAATCTTTCAGAATCAGAGTTCGAATTACCGGGCTGTTCATGCTTCCACCTCCTCGCGGCTGCGTTCGACGTTCGCTACAAAGATCTCTTCGAGAGTCATGGTTTCGATCGATTTCACCCTGGCGCCGCTGCTCTCGTACTCGTTCGCCATATCCGGCGCGAATACGTTGGCTGTGGCGATCGCCAGCCGTCCGTCCTGCCGGATTCCAATGATTCCCGGCAGCGCCGGGAGCGCGATTCCTAACGGCACTTCCAGACGCAGGCGGCGCCAGCGATCCAGGTAGGCTTCCTTGTCCATGGAATCGATGATCCGCCCCCGGTCGATGAACGTGATCTGATCCGAAATCTGCTCCACATCCTGCGTATTATGCGACGAAAACAGAATGCTCCGGCCTTCGTCGGTCATCACAGCCGTCAGTTCCCGCAATATCTCGTGCCGCGCAACCGGGTCGAGGCCGGTTGTCGGTTCGTCCAGCACCAGCAGCCGCGGCCGCCGCGCCAATACCAGAAGTAACGTTGCCTTGACCCTCTGGCCATGCGACAGTCCCTTAATCTTCTGTTCGGCTCTCAGCCCGAACCTCTTCAGGAGCAGTTGCGCGTACGGCGCGTCCCAGTTCGGATAGATGGACCGGATGAAATTCATGTGCCACTCAATCGTCATGCCTTCGTACAGGCGCATATCTTCGGATGCGAAGCCGATGTCCCATTTGGCGGCAATCTGCTCGGCAGGCATACGGCGTCCGAGAACTCGCACGTCACCGCAATCCTGCTGCACGAGGCCCATCAGGATCCGTATGGTGGTCGACTTGCCGGCGCCATTCGGCCCGATCAGGCCCATGATCTGTCCGTGCGGCACCTCGAGGTGAATATTGTCCAGTGCGAAGTAGGGATACCGCTTCCCGACACGTTTGAGTTCTATTGCCAGATCGGTCATACTTGTTCCTCTTCCTTCTCCATGCGGCGATCACCGGTCTCGCGAAGCCGTGCTTCGAGATCTTTGGGACGAATGCCCAGCATGTCCGCCAGCCGGATCGCCTGTTCTAAATGCTTTTCCAGTTCCTGTTCCTGCAGGCGTGTCCCCAGTCCCGGACTGGAAGCCACGTGCGAACCCTTCCCCTGCTGCGTCACGATAACGCCCTCACGTTCGAGTTCGAGATACGCCCGCTTCACGGTGATCACGCTGACCTGCAGATCGACCGCGAGTTGACGGATCGAAGGGATCGCTTGACCCTCGGCCCAATCGCCCACGGCAACCCGCTGCTTCATCTGCTCCATGATCTGGAGGTAGATGGGCCGCTTATCGGATTGCGAGATAAACAGACCACTGCTCATCTGGGTATACTCAGTATACTCAGTCTAAAGAGATGAGTCAAGATGATTTTGTACCGGACCGAAACTAACCGACAGCCAATTTGACTGTAAGAGTAGAATCGGTCGCGCCTCTCTGGTCGCGATGTGTAGATCTACGCTTGGCCGTCACTTGCGATCTATGTGAAGGCGGCGAACTTTTGGATGCAATCGAACGATCACAGACGGAAAAAGATGTTGTTCTTTTCTGCCATGGGTGCGGTCAAGTGGGTGTTGCCGCGGATTCGTATTTCCAGTAGATGCACAAGGGTAGTGGCGACGTTGGGTGACCAGAGTCATCGCACGGCCAAAGCGATCGCGTGAGTCGAGGCAAATTATGCGAGCCCACTTCGTATCGAAGACCTTGCACAAGCAACCGGTTTGGCGGTCTCCATCCTTCACTACGATTTCCGGGCGCTCACTGCTTCTATACCAGAAACAAATTCGATTACAAGCAACAGGAGCAGGAATGCTGGCCGATGATGTAGACGCAGCGACTGTCGCCTGAGGTTGGATACGGCAGCGCGAGTCAATTCAATCGTGAATATACTCGCTTATTCGGGCAACCTGTTCGAGATGTGAGGGCTTTGCGCTCGCCGAACTGCCCGCACCTCGAATCGATCACTAACGGCCGGCCAAGCGCCTCAACAGCGATCTTGTTCCGTGTTCATTCAGGAATGAAGTTCGGCAGATTATCAAAGACGCCTTTTCCGCCTCTACGCGCCTGAATGTGGCGCGCCTTGCAGCCAAATTGACGCGATTTGCGGGGCAGAAGACAACGATAACTTATAGAGTGACTGTGTCGGGATTAGCTGACCGCACATTCTTGGCCGACAATGAAGTAAGGCTCTGAAAGGGGTATCTACATGCCAACCGTCCTCGTGAACGGCGTAAACCGCGAAATCAAAGCGCCGTCCGACACGCCTCTACTCTATGTCCTGCGCAACGATCTTGAACTCACCGGTCCGCAGTTTGGTTGTGGTCTGGCACAATGCGGAGCCTGCTCGGTGTTACTAAACGGTAAAGAAGTCCGCTCCTGCATCACGCCTCTGTCGGCGGTTGCCGGCAAAGAGGTGACTACGCTCGAAGGGCTGCCCGCACGGTGGGCGAAGCAAAAAAAGCTAACAGGACCCGAAGCCGCTCACGTTCTTCACCCGGTGCAGCAAGCCTGGATTGACGAGCAGACTCCGCAATGCGGCTTTTGCCAGAACGGCATGATGATCAAGGCCACGGAACTGCTCGAAAGCACTCCCTCCCCGACAATCGAGCAGATCAAAGAAGCCTTCACCAAATCAGGCCCTTCGCCGCATCTCTGCCGCTGCGGTACGTACACCGCCATTATTGAATCCGTCCAACGCGCCGCCGACATTATGGCAAGGAGCATCTTATGACCGGCACTCTCGAGACCCTTGCCCAAGGACAGCAAGGCACGAACGTGGACGTCTTCGGCGCCTCGTTGTCCCGCCGTGGATTCGTTGCCGCGGGTGGCGCACTGCTAGCCAGTTTCGTCCTGGTGCGGTCGAGTAGCGCGCAAGAGGAAACGCCCAGCATGCGCGGCATTCCCACCAGCAAACTATCCTCCGACTCGTTCATTGAAATTCACGCCGACAATACGATCCTCATCCGCACCGGCAAGTCGGACACCGGGCAAAGCACCGTCTTCACCGCGTATCCCCAGATCGTCGCCGATGAGCTGTACGTCCGGTTTGAAGCGATCACCACGGTCATTTCCGGCGACACCGATCGTACACCGGACGGCGGGGGAACGTTCGACCTCCTCGGCCATGGCATGCCCAATATCCGCAAGGCGGCCGCTTATGTTTATCAGGCCATGCTGGATGTCGCATCCAAGCAACTGAACGTGCCGAAGGATCAACTCTCGGTGAAGGATGGTATCGTCTCCGGCGGCGGTAAGTCCATCTCGTACGGCGATCTTGTGAAAGGCCAGCAACTCAATCTGACGATTCCTGTGATGGGCGATATCCATAGCATGTTCGGGCTCATGGTTACCGGTAATCCCCCGCTCAAACCGGTTAGCCAGTACACCGTGGTCGGTAAGTCCTTCCCCAACTCTTCGGTGGTTTCGAAGGTCTCGGCCAAGGAAACGTGGGTGACCGACGTCCGCCTTCCCGGGATGCTTCACGGCCGAGTTATCCATCCTAAAACGCTCGGCTCGAAGCTCGTCTCCGCGGGCACTCTCGATAAGTCGCGATTCCCGAACGCGCAAGTCGTTGTGAAAGGCAATCTCGTCGGTATCGTCGCTCCCACGGAATGGGAAGCCATAAAAGCCTCTCAGCAAGTCGCTTCTGATACAAAGTGGTCTGATTGGCGAGGGCTTCCGACGGATGCCCGTCTATTCGATTACCTCAAAGAGGATGCCGACTGGAAATCCGTACCCGCTGCCACGAGCAAAGAATCAAAGGGCGACGTTGCTGCCGCTCTCGCCAGTTCACCCAAGAAACTCAAAACGATTTACCAGCGCCCCTATCTTAAACATGCGCCCATCGGCCCCACGATGGCCGTTGGGGATGTCCGCCCGGATGGAAGCATCCACGTTCACGGGCACACTCAAAACCCACAGGCACTCCGCACCGAAATTGCGCTGATGCTCGGCGTCTCGCCTGACAAGGTTACCGTTCATACGTATGCGGGAGCCGGTCACTATGGCCGCTCGAACGGCGGCAACGCCGGAGCCGAAGACGAAGCCGTTATTCTGTCGCAAGCTGTTGGCAAGCCTGTTCGCGTTCAATGGATGCGCAACGACGACCTGCAGTGGTCGACCCAATCCTCCTGCGCCTTTGCCGAGGTGGAACTGGCAATCGGTCCTGACGGCAAACTAACCGGCTTTCAGATCGATCACTACATGCCCGCCATGCAGGACGACCGCCCGATCGGCGCCATTCTCGCCGGACTGCCCACCATGCCGGCTCCTAACGAGAAGGGCTCACTATTCGGCATGAGAAATCAGCCGAGCGACCCCTGGCTTTACGGCGCCACCCCCGCCGTACTGGAACGTGCTCATGGCGGTCCGCAAATCGGCCAGGCATCTTCCCCAATCAACGTGGGTCTACGCGATCACAGCCTTCGCACGCCAGTGCAGTATCAGCAGAATTTCCCGCGCGAACTAGCGATCACGGAGGCCGCGTATCTGGCCGGCGCCGACCCGCTACAATTTCGCATCGATCACGCAACGGAAAAGCGCGCCATCGCGGTTCTGGAATCTGCGCGCGACAGTTCCGGTTGGAAGACGCGGTCAGGATTCGCAAATGGAAGTGGCCCCACCAAGCAAGGACGGGGCGTATCACTGATGATGCGCGGCGGCGCCTACTGGGCCTGCGTGGCACAAGTCACTGTCGATACCAATACGGGCGCAATCAAGGTCGATAAGCTCACGATGGTGGTTGATCCCGGGATCGTTATCAATCCGCTGCAGTTGAAGCGTCAGATCGAAGGCGGCGCCGTCATGGGCGTGAGCATGACTCTCCGTGAAGAGCTCCGCTTCAATGACTCCACGATCACATCCTCCGATTGGATCAGCTATCCGATCGCCACTATGGCCGATCTGCCCGAGATTAAGGTAATCCTCCATCATCACCCGGAGGTCGGCTCTTATCGGCAAGGTTCCGAAGCCGCCAGCGCTTTGGCCGCCCCGGCCATCGCCGGAGCCTTCTTCGACGCGACCGGCAAAATCGCCCGCCGCCTTCCCTTAAAGCCTGCTTACGTCAAAACCCTTCTGGAGGCTTAAAAAGCTTAGAACGTGCCAACGCGTTATCCGAAAACGCGTTGGCACGTTCTAATGGCTCCGGAGAAAGAACACTGTATTTGCAATGCCTACACCGACTCGGCGAGATGCTGTGCATTCTCTACTTCTCTCAATCCTCGGTTCCGGGTTCGTCACGACCGAAGCCTGCAACGCGGCATCATCCGAGGTAGCGACTCAGGCCCATAGAGATGGCCGGACGCTGGTCGTTTAGTTATCGCGCAGCGGTAATACCCGCGTCATAGCTGGTGAACTCAAACGTGCCTTCACCGCCGACCTCTTCGAGATCCGCACGGCTACACCCTGGCCAGAGGATTATGAGGAGATGGTGGCCTGGGCTTCACGGATGCGAGAGTCTGCAACGCCTCCGCCATTGGCCGAAAATGTCTCCGGAATCGCTAAGTACAATATCGTCTTTTTGGGTTCTCCGATTTGGGGCATGGCGCTCCCAGCTCCGGTGCGAACCTTCCTGAGCACGCATGATCTCTCAGGCAAAACGTTAGTCCCATTCTTCACGTATGGATGTTGCGGTACTGGCAGTGCGCCGGAGACGATCACAAAGCTCGCACCCCGCGCCAGGATCTTGGAGCCGTTCTCTCTCAAGTGCGATCAGGAACGCGATACCTTAACCAGTGTTACCGCTTGGTTGCGATCCGCCAGGGCTCAACTGTGAACGTTCTGCACACAAGCCTAGGCTTTCATGGGAGTCATTACTTCGTTGCTTTTACGCTTTGGTAATCGTGATCGCTGACCGGCCCTAGCCAAATCGTCTTGCCCTTCGAGGTCGGCGTAACGGCTATGTAGGCAAAGGTGCTATTCGGTGCTGCGGCGTGCCAGTGCTCAACGCCCGGAGGGCACTTGATCACATCGCCTTTCCGCACGATCCGTGCCGGCTTGCCCTTCTCCTGGTAATAGCCAACGCCTTCGGTGATGAGCAGAACCTGTCCTGCAGGATGGATGTGCCAATCCAGCTTTGCGCCAGGATCGTAGGTTGCCACTGCAATACCCGGATCGAAGGTTCTGTCGCCGACTACCAGTTCATTCAGCCAGATGTTGCCGGTGTGATTCTTCGCAGGAGAAAGCTCTCCCTTCGGAAAGATTGACTCGCTTGATTGTGCCTGAGCGTGTATGAGGCATCCAAGCCCCATTACAACGGCGATGATCCTTAGTCCGGTTTTCATGTGTGTTGTCTCCTATTCGTCAGCGGGTGATTATTTTTTCACTTCAGAAGTCGGCGCGCTTCCCGGATTCTGTGGCTAGCTGCATCACGTTCAGCCGTGCTTTCCATGGGTCCGGAACCGCGGCGGCTGATCCATCGGGAAGAAAATCGAAGATCAAATCCTTGTTCGGGTCGTAACGTGGCCAGGTCGGCAAGCCTGGCCCATTTGGATCCCCGGTCCTTGCGAAGTTGACCCAATAGCTTTGCGCCATCCGAGAGACCGCCAGATCCTGCGCTGTGGGTGCAGGAGGAGGAGGACCGAAGCCACCGACACCCAAGGTGCCGAACACGAAGCTGATTTCTCCGCCGTGCGGCGTTCCTGCCCGAAACCTTTCCCTCATGGCAGTCTGAACGTAAGAGAAGCGGTAGAGGTACACCGGCGAGCCGTTGGTCGCGAAAGCACGCGCCGCGAAGCGGGCTGGCTCTGCCTGACCGAAGTCGTCGTTTGCCTCGGCTATCAGCGTTGCCAAATCCTTCGATCCGTCAGGGTCATAAGCCGCCTTCGCCTGAGCGCTCCACTGGCCGAAGCGAGCGAAGAACTGTTCCTTGGTCGTCGCTCTCACCCGGTTGCCCGCGGTATCGGCGCTGTTGCTTCCGAGCATCAGCGGGATACGCGGCTCATGGCGTGCCTTGTAAGCAGATTCGGCGGTTTCCGTGACGAGCTTGCCGTCAAGAATCGGAGTCGTCTCGTAATTCTGGACAGCACTGCCCGGTTTGCCGGATGCGCCGCGAACAACTTCTTCGGCGCTGAGACCGCGCAATCTCGCCAGAGCGGCCTCATCTGTCCCTTCGATTCCCATGGAACGAGCGAAGTTGATACCGATCGTCTCGGCAGATACGGGATAGTTTGGATCAACGCCATCCTTGCTCATCGGCCGCGCTGTGAGCACGCTGTCACGCGAACCGCCAGACTCGACGATTGCCTTCTGGAACAGGCCGCGCGTCAGGGGCGAGGCGATAAGGCTGTGCACGGAGACGCCACCTGCAGAGAATCCGAATATTGTGACGTTGTTCGGATCGCCTCCGAACGCGGCGATGTTCTGCTGCACCCACTTGAGAGCTGCAATCTGATCCATGTACGCGTAATTGCCTTTAAGCTCGTCAGGGTGTTCTCGGGTGAGTGCGGGGAAGGCGAAGAACCCGAAACGCCCGACGCGATAATTGGCGGCGACCAGCACAACACCATGCTTCGCGAACTGAGTGCCCGAGGTGAATGGTGCGGCGCTCGAACCACCGACGAATCCGCCTCCATATATCCACACCATCACCGGCAGCTTTGCATGGGACGCGGCAGCCGAAGGCCGCCACACATTCACAAACAGGCAGTCTTCCGATGATGCCGGTGACATCGATACCGCAGTGCGGCCCGGAGTGAATCCGGCCTGCGCGCAATCCGCTCCGAACTTACTTGCATCACGCACTCCCTGCCACGGTGCCAAAGGCTGGGGTGGACGCCAACGCATCTCGCCGACCGGCGGAGCAGCGAACGGGATTCCCTTGAAGCTTGCTACGTCACCTTCGACCACGCCGCGCACGATGCCAGTCGAGATTCGAACAGTGGGTCCCGCCGGTGGCTCTGCAGCGCTAGCGCTAGCGCCGGGGGTGGTCTGTGAAAACACCGGTGCTGCGATCATCACGAGCCACAAACCAAGTACTGATAATATTGATTTCACGATCTCAGTCCTCTCTTGCCTTAGCTGCGAACCTAAAGCCCCGTCATCTTCAAAGCCGCTTCCGGAAGTCGAGCGCCTTCCAAAGCGAGTGCGTCAGCCGATTCGTCCAGTTGCTTGATGTCGCTCTCGCTGAGCGTCAGGGCGGTAGCGCCAAGATTTTCTTCCAGACGATTCAGCTTCGTCGTTCCAGGAATCGGTACGATCCAGGGTTTCTTAGCCAGCAGCCATGCCAGGGCGATTTGGGCCGGAGTCGCTCGCTTGCGTTCTGCCGCCGCCTTCACGACCTCAACGAGTGCCATGTTTGCTTTGCGAGCCTCAGGAGAAAAGCGCGGCACGTGGTTGCGAAAATCGGTTGCGTCGAATTTTGTGTTTTCGTCGATCTTGCCGGTGAGGAAGCCAGCGCCAAGCGGGCTGAATGGGACGAATCCAATGCCCAACTCTTCCAGGACCGGAAGCAACTCTGTCTCTGGTTGCCTCCAGAAGAGTGAGTATTCACTCTGGACAGCGGTCACAGGCTGCACCGCGTGAGCGCGACGGATGGTGCCAACTCCGGCTTCCGATAAGCCAAAGTGTTTCACCTTGCCTTCGGTAATGAGATCCTTCAGCGCACCGGCCACGTCTTCGATCGGAATCTGAGGATCGACGCGATGCTGATAGAAGAGGTCGATGCGGTCGGTTCTGAGGCGACGAAGCGCCGCTTCAGCGGCCTGTTTGATGTGCTCCGGGCGGCTATTGGTGCCACCGCGTCTTTCTCCGGTCTCAAGGTCGATGTCGAAACCGAATTTGGTCCCAATGACAATCTTCTCGCGGATGGGCTGCAACGCCTCGCCGACCAACTCTTCATTCTTGAATGGGCCATACGCCTCAGCCGTGTCGAAGAAGGTGACTCCGTGCTCGTAAGCCGCGCGAATCAAATCGATCATCTGCTTTCTGTCCGCCGGTGGCCCATAGACCGAAGTCATGCTCATGCAGCCCAGCCCAAGAGCCGATACCTTGAGCCCTGATTTTCCTAATGTGCGCGTTTCCATAAGAACCTACCTCTCTACGTATCGTGCGACTGCATGAAGCTCCCTCGTACTTCTAACGATTCACAAGGCGCTGGTGATGCGCGGAATACCTGTCGCCCTGCACTTTGATTCCACTCAGCGCATCGCCTATCGCGTTCAGATCCTGGGGACTGAGTTCGACGGAAGCGCTGCCGAGGTTCTCTTCAAGGCGATGGAGTTTTGTGGTGCCGGGTATCGGTACGATCCACGGTTTCTGCGCCAGCAGCCAGGCAAGGGCGATCTGTGCATTGGTGGCGTTCTTCTTTTGTGCGACTGCGCCGATGGCATCGACGATAGCCTGATTTGCCTTGCGCGCATCCGCACTGAAGCGCGGCACTGTGTTCCGAAAGTCCTTCTGATCGAACTCCGTCTTGTCGGAGATCGCGCCCGTCAGGAAGCCCTTTCCCAGTGGGCTAAATGGGACAAACCCGATACCAAGCTCCTCAAGTGCCGGGAGTATCTCCTTTTCCGGCTCTCGCCACCACAGAGAGTATTCGCTCTGGAGCGCGGCTACAGGCTGAACAGCATGGGCCCGGCGGATGCTCTCCGGGCCAGCTTCGGACATTCCGAAGTGCTTCACTTTACCTTCGCGGATCAGGTCTCTTACTGCCCCCGCGACATCTTCGATCGGAATTTTAGGGTCCACACGATGCTGATAGAACAAGTCAATTGCATCGACCTTCAAGCGGTTCAAGGCAGCCTCCGCAACGTCCCGGATTCGCTTGGGGCGGCTGTCGAGCCCTTGCGACGGAACTCCATTCACGAAGCCGAACTTTGTCGCAATCATTGGCTTGTCTTGGATCGTTGCGAACGCTTCGCCAAGCAGTTCTTCATTCGTGAAAGGGCCGTACGCTTCGGCAGTATCGAAGAATGTCACGCCTGCGTCGTACGCAGTTCGGATCAAGTTGATCGCCGCTGTTTTTTCGGTGGCAGGTCCATAGCCGAAGCTGAGCCCCATGCAACCGAATCCGAGAGCCGAAACTTCCAGCCCACTCTTGCCCAACGTTCGCTTCTGCATATTCCAAAGCTAGCCGTCGAGCCCGAGATGCACCCTGCGAAACACGTCATTGTTCCTGCCGATCGCGACAGTTTTGGGCGAAAACAGAATGGCGTCGTTTGCAGGTAACTTGTCGTCTTTGGCGGGGCAAGCTCAGTTCAGCTTCGTTACTCTTCGATTAGAGAGGTTCGCGCATGATGAAGCACTTTCGAGTTCCAGGACGTCTCGCGCTCAGGCTGAAGGAACTTGATATATCTGTGCCTGCAGTTCTTCGCAAGGCTGGCCTCCCGCGCGATCTGTTCGAACAAACAAGGATCCTGGTTTCGACCGGCGAGCTTTTCGCACTTTGGCGATCTATTGAGCAGGTCAGCTCTGATCCGTTGACCGGTATCAAGATTGGAGTTGAAACCAGGACAGAGCGTTTTCACCCGATGGCCATCGCGGCTCTCTCGACAGAAAACCTCCTAGCCGCCTCCGAGCACATGGCTCGCTACAAGAAACTGACCGCACCGGAAGAGATTCTGCTGCAACTCGATCAGAACGAATTTAGCGTTAGCTTCCGATGGCTGCTGGCCGTTGAAGCTGAGCCGCCGGCGCTGACGGACTATTGCTTCTCCTGGATGCGCTCCTTGGCACGGCATGGGACGGGTGCCGAGGTGAACCCGCTGCGAGTGGAGTACGTTCAAGAACGCCCGAACCGGAGACAGATCGAGCGCAGTCTCGGTTGCGAGGTCGTTTTCAACGCGCCGTCGAACGCCATCATCTTTCGCGCTTCAGACGCCACGAAACCCTTTATCACAAGAAACGCGGAGCTCTTGGATTTGCTCGCGCCTCAGTTTGAAGAACAATTGAGGCAATACCAGGAAGAGGATAGCTTCCTGGAGTTAGTGCGGCGTGCAATTCAGGACAAGCTGACGGGCCATCGTCCCTCCATCGACTCGGTCGCCCAAGCCTTGCATATGACTCCGCGTACTCTGCAGCGCCGTCTGCAGGATTCGGGCTCCAGCTATCAACGACTGCTTGATGAAGCACGTCACCAGATGGCCCGCTATTACCTAAGCAACTCCGCTCTGGAGTTGAATGAAGCGGCGTACCTGCTTGGCTTCGAAGATCCCAATTCCTTCGGGCGAGCATTTCGCGTTTGGGAAGGCGTGCCGCCAAGCGACTGGCGAGAAATTCACCGGACGTTGAAAACAAACTGACTTGTGATGGGAAGTTGCGAGAAGTGCACGCGACCAATTGCAGCGGGAATTCCTAATCAACCTGTCCGGTAAGCATCGAAAATGGAAATCCGTTTTTTGACACATTGGGCCAGTGGGGCAGTCGGACGAATGCTACGGATTACTCGCGCGT